>JAJPHQ010000090.1 GCA_021325195.1 Gammaproteobacteria bacterium
CTCTGGACCACCGTGACATTGCCCAGTACGTCGCCCGCGCGGGTGGAGATCCGGTGGTGGTAGTCCTGCACGCGGTCCTGTGCGTTGCGGGTGCGTCGCATCGCGACCGCGTTGAACACCGCGAAGCAGGCCAGCAGCGCGATCATCAGCAATGCCAGTTTCCAGTTGATGGCCAGCGCCACCGGCACCATCACCAGGATCGACAGCAGCGTGGCCATGTGCTCGCGGAAAAAGCCCAGCCACAGCGCGAACAGGTTGTCCGAACCGCCGTGCATGATCCGGAGCAGCTTGCCGGTGTGCTGACTGCCGTGGAACGACGGCGGCAGTTCGATCGCGTGCTCGAAGAACCTGCGGATCGCGGCCATCCGCCGCCGGTGCGCCATCCGGTCGGCGTGCAGCGACACCAGCGCGCCGACCGCCACGCCGACGAAACCGGCCAGCGCCCACGCGGCGGTCAGCAGCATCGCGCGGCCGTGCGGCTTGCCCAGGGCATCGACCACCCGGCCGAACAGCATCGGCTCCAGGAAGAACACGCCGGCCAGCGCCAGGTTGGCGAGGGCGAGCACGATCGCGAGCACGCGCTCGGGCGCGAGCAGCCCGAGCACGCGCAGGTAAATACGCAGAAGGGACATCGGTTGTTTTTGCCGTGGATGGAACCCGCGCGCAGTTGACCAGCCTGATGCTGGAAGTGCGCTGAATGGAAACGCGCCGGATTCAGGCGGCGTTGCGCTGCCGCGGGCCAGATGGTCGGGCTCGCCTTGTCCGGCGAGCGGCGAAGGGGACGGGGGCGCCCGGCCGGGCGGTCATCCGCCGGCGCGCATGCCGCGATAACGCTACAATAACAAGCTTCGCCTCGCCGCCGGAAGCCCGCATGGCCGCCCGCCTGAATCCCCTCGACCTGTACGACGTCCGCGCCCTGCTCACGGACGAGGAGCGCATGGTGCAGGACTCGGTGGCGCGCTTCGTCGACGACAAGGTGCTGCCGATCATCGGCGACTGCTTCGATCAGGCGCGGTTTCCGAAGGAATTGATCCCGGAAATCGCCTCGCTGGGCCTGCTGGGTTCCTCGATCCCGGAGGAATACGGCGGCGCCGGGATGAACGCCGTCAGCTACGGCCTGATCTGCCAGGAACTGGAGCGTGGCGACTCCGGGCTGCGCAGTTTCGCGTCGGTGCAGTCCTCGCTGGTGATGTATCCGATCTTCGCCTACGGCAGCGAGGAACAGAAGAAGCACTACCTGCCGGGGATGGCGGCGGGCGAGATCATCGGCTGCTTCGGCCTGACCGAACCGCACGGCGGCTCCGACCCTGCCAACATGAAAACCGTCGCGAGGAAGGACGGCGGCGACTGGGTGATCAACGGCGCCAAGATGTGGATCACCAACGGCAACCTCGCGCAGGTCGCGGTGGTGTGGGCGCAGACCGGCGACGGCATCCAGGGTTTTCTGGTGCCGACCGACAGCAAGGGTTTTGCCGCGCAGGAAGTGCATCGCAAGATGAGCCTGCGCGCGTCGGTGACCTCCGCGCTGTTCCTCGACAACGTGCGCGTGCCGGATTCGGCGCGATTGCCGCACGTGAAAGGTTTGAAGGGACCGCTGGGCTGCCTGACCCAGGCGCGCTACGGCATCAGTTGGGGCCCGATCGGCGCCGCGCAGGCATGCCTGAAGGAAGCGCTGGACTACACGCAGCAGCGCGTGCTGTTCGGCCGGCCGCTGGCGTCGAACCAGGCGATCCAGTTGAAGCTGGCCGACATGGCGCGCCGGATCACCGGCGCGCAACTGCTGGCGCTGCAACTCGGACGGCTGAAGGATCAAAGGAAACTGCAGCCGACCCAGGTGTCGCTGGCCAAGTGGAACAACGTGCGGATGGCGCTGGATATTGCCCGCGAATGCCGGGACATCCTGGGCGGCGCCGGCATCACCACCGAACATTGCGCGATCCGCCACGCGTTGAACCTGGAGTCGGTGATCACCTACGAGGGTACCGAGACCGTGCACCAGCTGGTGGTGGGGCGGGAACTGACCGGCATCAACGCGTTTTGACGGTGTTCACCCCGGATCGCGCGCGGCCGGCGGCATGACGGATGCGCCGGCTGGGGAACATGAGCGCCAGCACGGGCATCGGGGCCCGGCTTTCCACAAGCTTCGATTGGCCAGAGAGGCGGGAGACCATCATGAAACTTCGCAACAGGATGATTGCCGGGATGATTGCCGGCGCGGCGCTGGTATCGGGCGGCGCCTTCGCCGCGGTCAACGCCAACGAAATCCATCTGGCGCTGACCTCGCTGCGCCTGGCCCTGGCCAAGATCGGCGTCGCCAACGCGATGCTGTCCAATCCGCAGCCGCCGTCCAGCAACGCCGAGGCACACCTTGCCGCGCCGAACCAGTTGACCAGCGAGGAAATCAGCGGGATCGTCGTGAGCAAGGGCGGCGTGATCAATGTCTATCTCACGCCGGTCACCGGTGCGCCGAACGGCATCATCCAGCTGGTGCCGACGATCGTGACCGACAAGCAGGGCAGGAAGGGCGTCGAATATTCGTGCAGCAGCCCGAACATTCCCGACATCGCGGCCGCGGCGCCGGACTGCACCTATCACCCGGCGCAGTGACCGTGCGATGACGGGACCATCGCCCGGACCAGTGCTGGAGACGGCGCGACTGATTCTGCGCGTGCCGCGCGCGGAGGATTTCGACCGCTACGCGGAAATGCAGGCCGATCCCGAGGCGTCGCGCTACATCGGCGGCGTGCTGTCGCGTCCGGAAGCGTGGCGCAAGTTCCTGCAATCGCCCGGCGCATGGGTGGTGCAGGGCTTCGCGATGTTCGCGGTGGTCGAAAGGGCCAGCGGACTGTGGCTGGGCAACGCCGGGCCCTGGCAACCGGAGGGCTGGCCCGGAACGGAAGTGGGCTGGGCCTTCCATCGCGGCGCCTGGGGCCGAGGCCATGCGTTCGAAGCCGCGGTCGCGGCCATCGACTGGAGTTTCGCCGCGCTCGGCTGGAGCGAGGTGATCCACTCGATCCAGCCCGGCAACGTGCGCTCGCAGGCGCTGGCCGCGCGGCTGGGTTCGCGCAATCGCGGCCCGGGCCGGTTGCCGGCGCCGCATGAAAACGTGCCGATCGAAATCTGGGGCCAGACGCGCGAGGAGTGGTTCGCGCGCCGCGCACAACTCGACGCCATCTCCGCATGAACGCCATCAAGAAGCCGATCCCCGCGCGCCACAAGGGTTTCAACCGCGCCGAGATCGTCGACCAGAACTTCATCGAATTCGTGCGCGAGTGGAAAGGCGAGGCCCGTCGCGCGCCGCCCGAAGGCGAGCCGGTGCTGCCCGGCAGCGTCTGCACCGCACGCGATTTCCGCGAGCTGTTCGAATCGCAACTGATCTCGCGGCATCTGGACCTGATGGCGCGCGTGCTGCGCGTGCAGAACAAGGTGTTCTACACCATCGGTTCCTCGGGTCACGAGGGCAACGCGATGGTGGCGCGGCTGACGCGCCACACCGATCCGGCGTTCCTGCATTATCGTTCCGGCGCGTTCATGGCCGAGCGCTTCCGCAAGTTGCCCGGCACCGATGGTAAACAGCGTGATCCGATCATGGATTCGGCGCTGTCGTTCGCGGCCAGCAAGGAGGACCCGGCCTCGGGCGGACGCCACAAGGTGTGGGGATCGAGACCGTTGTGGGTGCTGCCACAGACCTCCACCATCGCCTCGCATTTGCCGAAAGCCTTCGGCACGGCGGTGGCGATCGAGCAGGCGCAGCGCATCGGCCACGCGCTGCCGGTGCCGAAGGACTCCATCGTGATCTGCTCCTTCGGCGACGCCTCGGCCAATCACGCCACCGCGCAAACGGCGTTCAATGCGGCCGCGTGGACGGCGTACCAGAAACTGCCGGCGCCCGTGCTGTTCGTGTGCGAGGACAACGGCATCGGCATTTCGGTGAAGACGCCCAGCGGCTGGATAGAGCGGAATTTTTCCGGGCGCCGCGATCTGGATTATTTCCACGCCGATGGCCTGGATCTGGCGCAAGGTTATGCGGAGGTCGCGCGCGCGGTGGAACACTGCCGCAGCACGCGCCGGCCGACCTTCCTGCACCTGCGCACGATGCGCGCGATGGGCCACGCCGGCACCGATTTCGAAATCGAATGGCGCCCGCTCGAGGAACTGGTGGCGGTGGAGGCCACCGATCCGCTGCTGCGCTCGGCGGAGATCGCGCTGGCATCGGGTCTGAATTCGCGCGAAGCCGTGCTGGAACAGTACGAGGCGATCCGCAGGCGCTGCTTTGCGGCCGCCGAGGAAGCCGATCGGCGGCCCCGGCTCGCCACGCTGGCAGAGGTGACGAAGCCGCTGGCGCCTTACACGCCGGACAAGGTGAGGGCGGAAGCCGGGCGCGCCGGCGGCGACGAAAGGCGCGTCGAGGTTTTCGGCGGCGAAGCGAAACTGCCCGAAAGACTGCCGCCTCGGCACCTGGCCCTGCAGATCAACGCCGCCTTGCACGACCTGCTGGCGAAATATCCGGAATCGCTGCTGTTCGGCGAGGACGTGGCGCAGAAGGGCGGCGTCTATACCGTCACCAAGGGGCTTTACAAGGCGTTCAAGGGCGCGCGCGTGTTCAACACGCTGCTGGACGAAACGATCATCCTCGGCCTTGCGCAGGGTTACGCCAACATGGGGATGCTGCCGATTCCCGAGACCCAGTATCTCGCGTACTTCCACAACGCCTGCGACCAGATCCGGGGCGAGGCCTGCTCGTTGCAGTTCTTCTCCAACGACCAGTACCGCAATCCGGTTTTGATGCGCATCGCCTCGCTCGGTTACCAGAAAGGTTTCGGCGGCCATTTCCACAACGACAATTCGATCGCCGCGCTGCGCGACATCCCGGGGCTGATCGTCGGCTGCCCCTCGCGCGGCGACGACGCCGCCACGATGCTGCGCACGCTGGCGGCGCTGTGCAAGGTGGACGGGCGCGTGTGCGCGTTCCTGGAACCGATCGCGCTGTACATGACCAAGGATCTGTTCGAGGCCGGCGACGGCGCGTGGCAATTCCCGTATCCGCCGCCCGGCGAAGCCATGCCGTTCGGCGAAGGCCGCGTGTACGACGCGGATGCGAAAGATCTGGTTATCTTCACCTTCGGCAACGGCGTGCCGATGGCGTTGCGCGTCGCGCGGGAGATCGAGAAGAAGCTGAAATGGCGCACGCGCGTGGTCGATCTGCGCTGGCTGGTTCCGCTGAACGAGCGGTTCATCGCCGAACAGGCGAAGTCGGCAAAACGCATCATCGTGCTGGACGAGGGCCGGCGCAGCGCGGGCGTGGGCGAGGGCATCATCACCGCGATCGTGGAAGCGGGGTTGGGCAGGACGCCGCTCAAGCGCGTGGTCGGCGCCGACACCTACACGCCGCTGGCCGGCGCGGCGCTGCTGGTGCTGCCGGGTGAAGCCGACATCGTCGAAGCCGCGCGGCAACTCGCATGAACGACGACGCCCGCGCGCAATGTCCCGTTGCGGAATCCGGCGCCGCGCCCTGCACCGCGGTCGGCGAGCCGGTTGCCGCGCACGAAGACGCCACGCGCTATTCGGTGCTGGGCGCGATCAGTTTCTCGCATCTGCTCAACGACATGATGCAGTCGCTGATCGTGGCGATCTACCCGCTGCTGAAGGGCGATTTTCATCTGAGCTTCTTCGAGATTGGCGCGATCACGCTGACGTTCCAGTTGACCGCCTCGCTGCTGCAGCCGATGGTCGGCCTGGTCACCGACAAGCGGCCGATGCCGTATTCGCTGCCCGTCGGCATGTGTTTCACCTTGAGCGGGCTGGCGCTGCTGTCGGTGGCGCCGACGTATGCGGTCCTGCTGATCGCGGTGGCGTTGATCGGCTGCGGCTCCTCCGTGTTCCATCCGGAATCCTCGCGCGTGGCGCGGCTGGCGTCCGGCGGGCGATTCGGACTGGCGCAATCGGTTTTCATGATCGGCGGCAACACCGGTTCAGCGCTGGGACCGCTGCTGGCCGGCTGGGTGGTGTTGCGTTACGGACGGGGCAGCGTGGGCTGGGCAGTGCTGATCGCGCTGCTCGCGATCATGGTTCTGCTGCAGGTGGGCCGCTGGTATCACAACCACCTCAACGAACGCGCCAAGCGGCGCGTCAAGCCCGACCATCCCGTCTATCCGCGCGCGCTGGTACGGCGCACGATCGCGGTGCTGCTGCTGCTGCTCTTTTCCAAATATTTCTACCTGGCCAGCATCAGCAGTTATTACGAGTTCTATCTGATCCATCACTTCGGCCTGACCGCGCAGAACGCGACGATTCGCCTGTTCGTGTTTCTGGCTGCGGTCGCGGTGGGCTCCATCATCGGCGGCCCGATCGGCGACCACATCGGCCGCAAGCGGGTGATCTGGGCTTCGATCCTGGGCGTGGCGCCCTTCACGCTGCTGCTGCCGCACGTCGGGCTCGCATGGACCACCGCGCTCAGCGTTGTGATCGGCATCGGTATCGCCTCGGCGTTTCCGGCGATCATCGTCTATGCGCAGGACATGCTGCCGCACCGCATCGGCGTGGTGTCCGGATTGTTCTACGGGTTTTCCTTCGGCATGGGCGGCATCGGTGCTGCGGTGCTGGGCGAAATCGCGGACCGCTTCGGCATCGTGTTCGTGTACCAGGTCTGCGCATTCCTGCCGCTGCTCGGAATGCTGGCAGTGTTCCTGCCCGACATCCGGCCGCCCTCCCGCAGGTCCTTGCCCGTCGCGCAAGCCACCTGACGTCTGTCATCCAGGGATCGGCGGCATCTTGGTGGCGTGCGCCACCGGCTGTAGACTGCGCCGTTTCAGCAGGAGGGCGGCACGATGAAGCGGCGCGCGTTGCTGAAATGGGTGGCCGGGGCGCCGCTGTTCGCGCCGCTGCTGGCGTGGTTGCCGGAGGCGGCGCAGGCCGCCGCGACACCCCCGTCGAAAGTATTTCGCAGGGTGCGGCCGGGCGAAGCCGGCTGGCCTTCCGCCGCCCAATGGGACGGCTTGAACAGGCAGGTCGGCGGACGCCTGATCAAACTCGCCGATCCGCTGGCCGCGTGCCGCGCCGATCCTTCCGGCAAGGCGTGCAGCAATTTCTTCGCTGCGATCAGGAATCCCTTTTACATCCACGACCATCCGGAACTGACCCAGGCATCGGGCTGGGTCGATGCCTGGACGTCCCGGCCGAGCGCCTACGCGGTCGCCGCGAAGGATGCCAGCGACGTCGCCGCCGCCGTGAATTTCGCGCGCGAACATCGCCTGCGGCTGGTGGTGAAGGGCGGCGGCCACAGCTATCAGGGCACCTCCGATGCGCCGGATTCGTTGCTGGTGTGGACCTGCCACATGAACGAGGGCACGTTGGTGGATGCCTTCGTGCCGAAGGGCTGCGAAGGCAAGATCGCGCCGCAGCCGGCAGTCACCTTGGGTGCCGGTTGCATCTGGGGCCACACCTACAACGCGGTGACGACCAGGGGCGGACGCTACGTGCAGGGCGGGGGCTGCCTGACGGTGGGTGTCGCGGGCCTGGTCAGCAGCGGCGGTTTCGGCAGCTGGTCGAAACGCTACGGCACCGCCGCGGCCAACCTGCTGGAAGCCGAGGTCGTCACCGCGGATGGCAGGATCCGCGTGGTCAATGCCTGCAACGACCCCGACCTGTTCTGGGCCTTGAAGGGCGGCGGGGGCGGCAGCTTCGGCGTGATCACGCGCCTGACCCTGCGCACGCATGAATTGCCGGACTTCTTCGGCGGGATGAATCTGGCCATCCAGTCGAATTCCGACGAGGCATACCGGCGTCTGATCGCGCGCTTCCTCGATTTCTACCGCGATCACCTGTTCAACCCGCAGTGGGGCGAAACCGTACACTTCCGGGCGAAAAACCAATTCCGCGCCAGCATGGTGTTCCAGGGGCTGGACAAGACGCAGGCCGCAGCCGCATGGCAACCGTTCCTGGACTTCGTGAAATCGGCGCCGAAGGATTACACCATCACGCACCCCTTGCAGGTTCTGGCGGTGCCGGCGCGGATGTTCTGGAACCCGGAGGTGTTGAGGAAGGTGCCCGGCGTGGTGATCGCGGATTCACGCCCGGGCGCGCCGCCCGACAACATCGTGTGGGCCGGTGACGCGGAGCAGTCCGGCCAGTACATCACCAGCTACGGCTCGGCGTGGTTGCCGCAGGCGTTGCTGCAAGCGGGTCGCAGCGGGGATCTGGTCGATGCGCTGTTCGCGATCACCCGCGGGTACGGTCTCAGCCTGCATTTCAACAAGGGCCTGGCCGGTGCGCACGCCGATGCCATCGCCGCCACACGCGATACCGCCACCAATCCGCAGGTGCTGGATGCGTTTGCGCTCGCGATCACCGGCAACAGCACGCCGCCAGCCTTCCCCGGCATTCCAGGCCACGAGCCGGACCTTGCGGCGGCGCGCGACGATGCCAGGGCTTGTGCCAGGGCGATGCAGCGCCTGTACAAGGTCGTTCCGGATGCAGGCTCCTACGTTTCCGAGAGCGACTATTTCCTGAAGGACTGGCAGCGCGCGTTCTGGGGGCGCAACCATGCACGCCTGCTCGACGTGAAGCATCGCTGCGATCCCGACGGGCTGTTCACCGTGCACCACGGCGTCGGTTCGGAAGCATGGAGCGACGACGGCTTCACGCGCGTGGCTTGACGAGGTATCGCGAAACCCCCTGTCGGTGCGAAGCGGATGATCCGGGGTGCCGGGCTCAGTGCTGCTTCGGTGCCGGTCCCTGCACCACCTGCACCAGGTTGGCGGGCTTGATGTATTTGTCGAAGGCGTCGCGCACCTGCTCGGCGGTGAGGCCGAGGTAATGCCTGGCCGCCACCATCGGTTCGTCCAGCGGCTCGCCCTTGTAGCTCCAGGTCAGCAGCGAGCGCGCGATGCCGTCGATGCTGGACACCCCCAGCGGAATCGAGCGGATGCGGGCCTGCTTGGCGTTGAGCAGTTCGTCGGCCTTGACCGGGGTGTCCTGCATGGCGGCGAGGTTCTGCTGTACCAGCTGGTCCACCGCGGCGACCTTGCCCGGGTCGCTGCCGTACTCCACGTAGAACATCGAGCGCGAACGGTCGAACTGCATGCCCGAGCCGGCGCCGTAGGCATAGCCGTGCTTGACGCGGATGTCCACCATCAGCCGCGAGGCGAAGCCGTTGCCGCCCAGCACCTCGTTGCCCAGCTGCAGCGCATAACGGTCGGGATTGCGGAGGTTCACGCCCAGCATCTGGCCCATCAGGACGGTGTCCTGCGACGCGTACGGGTTGGGCACCACGACGTAGGCGGGAGGATTCAGCGGCACCGGTTTCGGAATCACGTCCGGTTTCGGTCCGCTCGCTTGCCACGCACCGAAATATTTTTCGACTTCCGTTCTGGCCTGCGCGGGTGTCACGTCGCCGACGATCACGATCGTGGTCATGTCGGGGCGGTAGGTCTGCGCGTAATAGGCCTTGGCGTCGGCCAGCGTCAGCTTGTCCACCGTCGCCGGCGTGGCCTCGCGCAGGCCGGGATCGCCGGCCGGCAGCAGACCCTTGATCAGCGCCCGCATCATCCTGTATTGCGGCGATTGCAGTTCACCCGCCAGCGTGCGGGCCAGCGTCTTCTGCTGCACCTCGAAGGCGACCTCCGGCAGGGCAGGGTGCAGCTCGTTGTCGGCCAGCAACCGCATGCCCTCGTCGAAGTTCCCGCTGGGTACCGCGAGCCTGAAATCGCTGCCGCCCGATTCGGTCGCGGCGATCTGGTCCAGCGCCTTGTGGAAGGCGGTGCGGTCCAGGCTGGCGGTGCCGTAGTCGAACAGCGAACCCAGCAGCTTGCCGACGCCTTCCTGGCCTTCCGGTTCCTGCAGGTCGTCGTCGTGATCGACGTGGCCCACCAGCGTGACGGTCTTGCTGATGGTTTCCGGCTGCACGATCAGGGTGATGCCGTTGGGCAGGGGCATCTTCACGGGATCCAGCGTCCAGTGCGGCATCTCGAGTTTGGCGAGCTGTTTCGTCGCCCATTCCGGCAGCGGCACGTCCAGCTTGTCGTTGCCGGCGAATTGCTCGGTGCCGCCGAAGCCCTGGCTGTTGGGCGGACGCTTGCCGCTGGGGCTGGGCGTCAGCACCACGGTGATGCGCTGGTCCGGTTGCAGGTATTCGCGCGCCACGCGATCGACGTCGCGGGGCGTCACCGCAAGAATCCTGTCCAGCGCCTGTTCCGGCGAGTCCAGTCCCTGCCACGCCAGTGCCTGCGACCACGATTCGGCGAGGCTCATCGCGCTGTTCTTGCTGAATTCGTACTGGGCCTTTTCCTGACGCTTGGCGGCTTCCACCAGATCCGCGGGCACCCCGTGCTCCAGCACGTCCGCGATCACCCCGGCGAGATACCCCTCCGCCTGCCTGCTGTCACCGCCCTTGGGAAAGCCCACCTCGATGATGCCGATGCCGCCATGCACGAACGGCTGCATGCCGGCGTCGGCGCTGAGCACCTTGCCCTGCGAGGCCAGCTCGGACAGCTTGCTGCGCGCGTTGCCCAGCACGTCCATCAGCACCTGCATCGCCGCGTAGTCCCTCGATTGCTGGCCCGGCATCCGGTACACGAACTGCACCGAGCCGGTTGCATCGGGGGTGGTCATCGCGATCGTCTGCGGCTTGAGCGGTTCCAGCTTCACCGGCGCGCGTTCCGGCACGCGGCCCTTCGCGATCGGCCCGAACAGTTGCTTCACCTTGTCCAGCGTCGCCTGCCTATCGACGTCGCCCGCGATCACCAGGATCGCGTTGTCGGGCACGTACCACTGGTCGTAGAACTTCTGCAGGATCGCCCCGGTGGTCTTGTCGAAGCTGGGCCTTGTGCCCAGCGCATCCTCGGCGTAACCCGTGCCCGCGTACAGGGCGCGCTCGGCCTGTGCGAACGCGAGGTAGTCGGGGTCGGAAATGTCGCGCGAGACTTCCTGTTCGATCGCGCCCTTCTCGAGGTTCCAGTCCTTGTCGGCCAGTTCGGCGCCGCGCATCCTGATCGCCTCGATGTGCAGCAGCACGTCGAGGTACTGCGCCGGCGCCACGAAGAAATACTGGGTGGCATCGCTGGTGGTGAAGGCGTTGTTCTCCGCCCCCATCTTGCCGGTGATCTCGTTCAACTGCGCGCCGGAGAGACCCCTGGAGTCGCGGAACATCATGTGTTCCAGCGCGTGCGCGGTGCCGGGAAAGCCCGGCGGCGCCTCGTAGCTGCCGGCCAGATAGGTGATCTGCGTGGTCACCATCGGCGCCAGCGTGTCGCGCACGATCACCACGCGCAGACCGTTGTCCAGGGTGGCCTTGAGCACGTCGCCGGTTTGCGCTGCGGCGGCCGCGGGCGCATCGGCGGCGAGGGCCGGCATGCAGGCACCTGCGGCCAGGCCAAGGCCCAGCAGGATGGCCGTAGCAAGGCGAGTGAACCGGTGTTTCATCACGTTTCCTTGGGGCAGTGGCTGAGGGAAAAGGGCGGCCCGCGGCGCGCCGGCCGTGCGTCAAACCTCGTCATGCTACTACCGGCGGCCGCTGCGCTCCCGTGCTCGGATGCGGCTTCAGGCAGGAACGCCGATGACCCGCGGCTCGGGTTCCAGCAGGATGCCGAAGCGTTCACGCACGCCCGCGCGCACCCGTTGCGCCAACGCCCACAGTTGCGCGCCGGTGGCGCGTCCGTGGTTCACCAGCACCAGCGCGTGGCGGTTCGAGATGCCCGCATCACCCTCCCGCAAACCCTTGAATCCGCACGTTTCGATCAACCATGCCGCAGACAGTTTCGAGCTTCCTGCACCGGCCGGCCAGGACGGCAGTTGCGGGTGCTCGCGACGCAGCGCGTGGACCTGCGCGTCCGGCACCACCGGGTTCTTGAAGAAGCTGCCGGCGTTGCCGATCACGGCCGGATCGGGCAGCTTGCGGGTGCGCAGGTTGACCACCGCCTCGGCGACGTGGGCGGGCGCTGGCCTGTGGATGCCCATCCGCGCCAACTCCTCGCGCACCCCGGCGTAGTCGATCCGGAGCGCGTGCTCGCGAGGCAGGCGCAGGGTCAGCGCGGTAATCAGCCAGCGGTCCGGATGGCGCTTGAAGCGGGAATCGCGGTAGCCGAACCCGCACTGCGCGTTGTCGAACGCGACGAACCGGTGTTCGCGCAGGTCGAACGCTTCCACCGATTCGATGAACTCGCCGGCCTCGACGCCATAGGCGCCGATGTTCTGCAGCGGCGCGGCGCCCACCGAACCGGGAATCATGATCAGGTTTTCGAGTCCGGCATGCCCCTCCGCCAGCGTCCAGCGCACGAAATCGTCCCAGTGCTCGCCGGCCGCGACCCGGATGCGCGTACCGTGCGCGCCGCGGTCCAGCACCTCGACGCCGCGGCTCTTCAGCGTGACCACCGTGCCCTCGACATCGCCCGCAAACAGCACGTTGGAACCTTCACCCAGCAGCAGCACCTGCGTGCCGCGCAGTGCTGCGTGTTCGAACAGGGCGGGCAGGGCCGCCGCGTCGTGCACCTCGGCCAGCAGCGCGGCGCGCGCATCCACCCGCAGCGTGTTGCGGTGAAGCAGCGAGGCGTTCCCGGTCAGCGTGAAGCCGGCGGTTTGCTGCGCGGCGAGGCGGTCATTCGGCATGCACGTCTCCGTGCTGGCGCCGGATTTCCTCGACGCACTCCGTCAGCAGCCAGGGTCCGCGATAGACCAGTCCGGTATAGAGCTGCACCAGCGTCGCGCCCGCAGCGACCTTGTCGGCGGCGTCGCTGCCGGTCAGCACGCCGCCCGCGCCGATGAGCGGGATTTTCCCGTTCAACCGTCGCGCCATGCCCTGCAGCACCGCGGTGGATTTTTCGAACAGCGGCTTGCCGGACAAGCCGCCCTGTTCGTTGGCGTGCAACGCACCTGCCACACCGGGACGGCCGGTGGTGGTGTTGGTGCAGATCAGGCCGTCGATGCCGGCGCCGGAAACCGCCGCCGCGATCGCGTCCATCTCCGCCTCGTCCAGGTCCGGCGCGATCTTGAGCAGCAGCGGCTTGCGCACGCGATGCTGCGCCGCGAGCTTCTCGCGCGTTTCGGCCAGCACGGCAACCAGGCGCTGCAGCGAATCGCCTTGTTGCAGCTCGCGCAGGCCGGGCGTGTTGGGCGAGGACACATTGACGGTGACATAGGCCGCCAGCGGATACACGCGGCTGAGGCAGAGCACGTAATCGCCGGCCGCCAGCTCGTTGGGAGTGTCCTTGTTGCGGCCGATGTTGATGCCCAGCACGCCGCGCCACGCGGACTTCTCCACGTTGCGCACCAGCGCATCGACGCCCGCATTGTTGAAACCCATCCGGTTGATGAGCGCCTCGTGCTCAGGCAGCCGGAACAGCCGCGGTCTGGGATTGCCCGGCTGCGGGCGCGGCGTGACCGTGCCGACTTCGATGAAGCCGAAACCCAGCGCGCCCAGTGCATCGATGTGTTCGCCGTTCTTGTCCAGCCCGGCGGCCAGCCCGACCGGATTCGGAAACGCGATTCCGAACGCGTGCACGGACAGGTCCGCCGGCGGCGGCTGCGCGACGAGGCGCATCAGGCCGCTGCGCTGGGCGACACCCAGCGCGTACAGCGTCACCGCGTGCGCGGCTTCGGCTTCCAGCGAGAACAGCAGCGGGCGCAGGCGCTCGTACACGGTCAAGGCACCTCGCCGGCGAACACGCGGGTATCGTAGGCAAGATGCACCACGCCACCTTCCGCGGTGGCGTCGAACAGCTCGCGCAGCGCGCGCAGCATCGGTTCGTGGCCGGGATGTCCGGCCCCGGGTGCGTAGGACGAGGACAGCAGCCTTCCGCGCAAGCCATCGAAATCCAGCCACTGGCCGTGCTCGAAGTGCGCGACGCCGCGCAGGCCGTCACCAAACCAGGCACGCATCCGCTCGTCGTCGGCATGACGTTCCGCCACGCTCGCGTAGTCGGCCCCGTGGCGCTGCAGCAGGGCTTCGTAACCTTCCAGGAAAGGCGTGCCGCGGAGCCTGCGCGAATTCCAGAAGATCACCGCAAGACCGCCCGGCTTCAGGATGCGCCGGAATTCGCGGCGTGCGGTTTCCGGATCGAACCAGTGGAACGCCTGCGCGGCGGCGACCAGATCGACGCTGCCGTCGGGCAGCCCGGTGGCATCGGCACGGCCGTCCACGGCGCGGAAGCGCGAGTTGCCGCCCAGCCGGGCGATCGCCGCGTCGCGCATCGCCGCGTTCGGTTCCACCGCGGTCACGCGATGGCCCGCGTCCAGGAACAGCCCGGACGAAATGCCGGTACCTGCTCCGATGTCGGCGACCCGCCAGTCCGGCGTCACGCCCAGTTCGCGATGCAACCACTCGAGCAGGGCGGCCGGATAATCCGGGCGCCAGCGCACGTAATCCGCGACGCGGTCGCTGAAGCGTGCCGTGGCGTGCAGGGCATCCATGGCGGCGATGACAGGCGTGTCCGTGCCGGGCCTCACCAGTGAAAGCCGTGCAGCAGCGACGCCAGCCCGGCCAGGAACACCGCGCCGCCCACGAACAGCAGCACGAAGACGATGCCGATGACCCACAGCGCGAGGTGCAGCCAGCCGAGGATCAAGCCGGCCGTGGCAAGGCCCTCGCCCTCGATCACGCCGCGCGGTGCGCGGCGGATTTCGGAGCGCGCCGTGTGGCCGCAGATCACCGCGACCAGCGCTCCGACGAACGGCAGCACGAACCAGCACAGGATGCCGAATACCAGGCTGAGTACGGCCGCGGTGCTGGTGCGGGGGATCACGGCGTTCATGGGCATTCTCCGCTGGACGGATGGTGCGCTATGTTCGCACAGCGCGGGGCGTGCCATTCAGCCATTCAATCCCTGACCGCCGTCCACGCACAGCGTCTGGCCGGTGATCCAGCCCGCCAGCGGCGAGACGAGGAACAGCGCGGCCTGCGCCACCTCCTCCGGCGTGCCGAAACGGCCGAACGGGATCTTCGCCAGCGTGGCCGCGTGGAAGTCGGGCTTTTCGCGCCGGGCCCGGTCCCACACGCCGCCGGGAAATTCGATCGAACCCGGCGCGATCGCGTTGACGCGGATGCGATGTTTCGCCAGCACCAGCGCCTGCGTCTTCGTGTAGTGGCTCAGCGCGGCCTTCATCGCCGCGTAGGGCGGCCCGCTGGGGCGGGGGTGGAACGCGGCGATCGAGCTGGTGTGCAGGATGCAGGCGTGTTTCGATGCCTTGAGATGCGGCAGTGCCGCGCGCGAGGCGCGTACCGCGGCCAGCAGGTCGACGTTGAAATCGGCGATCCACGATTCGTCGTCCTCGCCGAAGCCGTAGCCGCTGGCATTGTTGACCAGCACGTCGATCCCGCCCATTGCGTCCGTCGCATCGGCGATCCAGCGTTCGATCGCCTTCGCGTCGGCGAGGTCGCAGGCTTGTGTGTGCAGTTTGCCTGCACGCGTGCCGGCATCCCCCGTCAGCGCATCCAGTCCTTCCTGACCGCGCGCGCACACCGACACTGCCGCGCCGGCAGCGAGGAAACCCAGCGTGATCGCGCGTCCGATGCCACGGCTGCCTCCGGCGACGGCCACGCGGTAACCGCTGAAGTCGAAAGGTGTGTCCATCGCAACGAACCTCCATCGGCGTCATTCCGGACGCTGCGAAGCCACGATCCGGAATCCATCCTGATCCGTGTTGTCAACGAAGATCAAAATGGATTACTCGCGCCGTCCTTGGCGCTCGCCTTTCAGGCCGCCTTCGGCGTTCGCGCTTGCAATCCTGCAAACGCAGTCCGGGTTCCATTGCCGATAAAGCCTGCTATGGCCCAGGAATGACGAAGGCCCCATACGCTGTTTCCGAGTCCCGGGAAACCCGCCGCTCCTGCGGCTCGCCCTTCGGGCCGGCTTCGCCGTTCGCGTCGGCATCCTGCCTCCGCAGTCCGAGTCCCGAATCCTGTCAAAGATCGAATTTGATGCCCTGCGCCAGCGGCAACGCATCCGACCAGTTGATGGTGTTGGTCTGGCGTCGCATGTAGGCTTTCCATGCGTCGGAGCCGGATTCGCGGCCGCCGCCGGTTTCCTTCTCGCCGCCGAACGCGCCGCCGATCTCGGCACCGCTGGTGCCGATGTTGACGTTGGCGATCCCGCAATCCGAGCCTGTCGCGGAGAGGTACTGTTCGGCGGCTTTCAGGTCGCGGGTGAAGATCGCGGACGAGAGGCCCTGCGGCACGCCGTTCTGCATCGCGATGGCCTCGTCCAGCGTCCTGAACGGCATCACGTAAAGGATCGGCGCGAAGGTTTCGGTCTGCACCATCTCGTCCGAATTCTTCAGCCCCGCGACGATCGTGGGTTCGACGAAGTTGCCCGGACGGTTCAGCACCGAGCCGCCGCTCACGATCCTGCCGCCGGCCGCCTTGATCTGCCTGATCGCCGCGGCGAACTGTTCGACTGCCGCGCGGCTGTTCAAGGGCCCCATCAGCGTGTCCGGCAGGGTCGGATCGCCGATCCGCTTTTCGACCTGCTGATAGGCATGGCGCAGCTTGCCCAGCACGTCGTCGAAGATCGTTTCGTGCACGAACAGCCGGCGGGTGCTGGTGCAGCGCTGGCCTGCGGTGCCGACCGCGCCGAACACGATCGCCGGGATCGCCAGCTTCAGGTCCGCGCTGCGGTCCACGATGATCGCGTTGTTGCCGCCCAGTTCCAGCAGCGAGCGGCCCATCCGTGCGGCCACGCGCTCGCCGACCACGCGGCCGACCTTGGTGGAGCCGGTGAAGCTGATCAGCGGAATGCGCCTGTCGTCCACGAACTTCTGCGCAAGCCCGGTGCCGGCGTCGTTGAACAGGTAGAAGATTTCCGGAAAGCCGCCGGCCTTGAGCGCATCGTTGCAGATGCGCAGGGCGGCGATCGCCGACAGCGGCGTCTTCGGCGACGGTTTCCAGATGCAGACGTTGCCGCACACCGCGGCGACGAACGCGTTCCAGCTCCACACCGCGACCGGAAAGTTGAAGGCGCTGATGATGCCGACCAGGCCCAGCGGATGCCACTGTTCGTACATCCTGTGGCCGGGGCGTTCGGAGTGCATCGACAGGCCGTACAGCATCCGCGACTGGCCGACCGCGAAATCGGCGACGTCGATCATCTCCTGCACTTCGCCGTCGCCTTCCGGCTTGATCTTGCCCATTTCCAGCGCGACCAGCGAGCCCAGCGCGTCCTTGTGCTCGCGCAGCGCCTGCGCGCACAGGCGCACCGCCTCGCCGCGTCTGGGCGCAGGCGTCGTGCGCCATTCGGCAAAAACCTTCTGCGCATTGGCGACGAGGGTTTCGTAGTCGGCGTCGCTGGTGGCGTACACCCTGGCCAGCGGTTCGTTGGTCGCGGGATTCAGCGGCTCCAGCACGCCGGCGTCGGTGGTCTTCGACCACTCGCCGTTGCCGAGAAAGGTACCGGAATGGCTGTCGGCGAGGCCGAGTGCGGAAAGGATGGCGTGGGGCATGCGGGCTCCGGGGATCGCGTGACGCGAACGGCGTGAAGGCAAGCCGCACATTCTAGCAGTCCGTGACGAACGGCTGCGATGGCGCCTCCCCGAGGCGACGTTCGGTGCCTGCGCTTCTTAAACGGCATCCTCCGGCGACGGAAGGCGCGATGAAAACCTGCCGTGTGGTGCGGCTGCGTGCCTTCCGCCAAATTTTCGTCGGAAACGATCCGGCCTGGGAAACACGGTGCCGCGGGCGGCGGGGCGGTGTCGCGCCGACCAGCCAGGCCGGCAGGTACGGCGGTCCCGACAGCCTAATCCAGCAGATGTTTGCGCACCGCGTAACGCACCAATTCAGCCGTATTGCGCACGCCGAGTTTCTCGAGTATGCGTGAGCGGTGGTTTTCGGCCGTCTTGGTACTGATTTCGAGCTTGCGCGCAATTTCCTTCGTGGTCATGCCGTCCACGACGAGATGGAATACCTCGCGTTCGCGGATCGACAGCGCGCCGTAGGGATCGTCGAAACTTCGACCCGGCCGCTGAACCTGCATGGCCAGCACCCTGGACACGTAAGGCCCGAAGTACACCTCGCCCGCGGCGAGAGTCTTCACCGCCGTGATCAGTTCCGCCATGGGCGCGTGCTTGACCAGATAGCCGGAAGCACCCGCGTGCACCATATGCAGCACGTATTCTTCCTCTTCGTGCATCGTGAGCACGAGCGAGCGCACTTCCGGCGCTTCCACGGCAAGGCGCCGCACCACCTCGATGCCGTTCAACTTCGGCATGGAGATATCGACCACTGCCACGTTGGGACGCAGCAACAGGGCTTGCTCCACTGCAGCGACGCCATCGGCAGCCTCCGCGATTACCTGACACTCGCCGCTCGCGATCAATGCGGCAACCAGGCTTTCGCGCACGACCGTGTGATCATCGGCAACCAGGATCCGGATCATGCTGACTGCTCTCCCCCGTTCTCGGCTGGCGGCAGCCGCAACACGATCCGGCAGCCGCAACCCGGCTGCGCATCCATCCGAAACTCGCCGCCGAACAACTGCACGCGATCGCGTATTCCGCCGATGCCGCTGCTGCGGCCAAGCATGCCGCTCGCCATCGCCGCGGCCGGTTCGCAGCCACGCCCGTCGTCGCTGACTGCGAGCACGATCCAGCCATGCTCGATGCGCAGAATGACGTCGGCGTGGTGGGCGGCGGCATGTTTGACGACGTTGGTCAGTGCCTCCTGCACGACGCGAAAGATCAGCGTGGACAGGTCGCTGTCGAGCGACGACAACCCGGGAGCGAGATCCAGTCGCACGGCGAGTTCGTGATTTTCTCCGAACGTGCGCGCGAGCCAGCCCAGCGCGGCATCGAGGCCGAGGTCATCGAGAATCTGCGGTCGCAGCAACCGCGACAGTGCACGGGTGTCCTCCAGCGTAGCCTGGTTCAGCGCGCGCGCCTGTTCCAGGCGACTGCGCGCGGGACCTGCATCGGGCGGGAGTTCCGCCAGCACCACGCCAAGCTGATGAATCAAGGCGGTCAGGTTCTGGCCGATGCCATCGTGCAGCTCACGCGCGAGGCGCCGGCGCTCCTCTTCCTGCACGCGCCAGACCGAACGGGCAAGGCGCTGGAAATGGCGCTGTCCCTGCTGAAGCCGGTCGAACAGCTCCTGTTGCTGGCGCATGAGTTGATCGAGCCTCTGATGGAGCGCCTCGACATCGTTGAGATCGGTTCCCTTATCCATGACCGGCATCCCGCTGGTAGCGCAAATCGAGCTGGCGCTGGAGGGCGGCACGATACGTGGCCGGAGTCGCCGCGAGCAACGCAACGCGCGCGGCGGCAGCGGCACCGCGCGCGGCATCGGACTCATCGACGGCACCGGTGTGCGTCAGGGCCTCAGCGCCCAACGCATGCAGCAGCGTCGCGTCGCGCCAGCCGCCGGTGCGCCCCAGCAGCACCAGGGCTTCGCGATAGCGATCTGCGGCCTCTTTCCAGCGTTGCGTGCGTACAGCCTCGGCCAGTTCCAGTTCGATGGTGGCCAGCCGCAGAGGCACGTCGCCGAAATGCGAGGTGTCGGCGTGCAGGGCTGCAATCAACGCGCCGGCGCGCCTGTCGTCGTTGCGGGCAAGGGTCAGGTTCGCCTCGGCGATGCGTATGTCCAGCGCGAGCATGCCGGCGTGTGCCGCATCGGCGAGCTTGGCGGCGTCGGCGAACCTGGCGCCGGCACCGGCTTCGTCGCCGTCGAGCAAAGCCAGCCGTCCTCCGGTCAGGGCAAGTTCTGCCCGTTGTTCGGTGCCCGCACTGGCTGGCTTGATTGCCGCCAGCGCCGCCTGCGCCCGGCTGGCGGCGCCCATCGCGACCGCAACACGCGCCGTCAACAGATCGGCCTCGATCGTGCCGCGCAGATCGGTGCGGCGGGTAAAGATATCGTTGGCGCGCGCCGCCGCGGCGAGCGCATCGGCGTAGCGCCCTTCGGCGAAGTCGAGCTTGCCGAGATAGGTCTGCGCAACCGCTTCCTCTTCCGGCATCTGATGGTCCTGCGCCGTACGCAGCGTGGACTCGAGCTGCGCGCGCGCGGCTTCGAAATGTCCGCGTGCAATCTCCAGCAGGCCGATGCTTTGCTCGATATGCAGCGTGCCGGGGCGATCATCGAGCTTTCTGTAGGCCGCGAGCGCTTGTTGCCAGTACACAAGCGCGTTGTCGAAATCGCCCATTTCGTAATAGCAGAAACCGACATTGTTGAGGCTCTCTGCGATCGGCGCGGGATCGCCGATCTGCTGGCGCTGCGCCAGCGCGTCGCGATAGGCGGCAAGCGCGGCGGCGAAGTCCCCGCGTTCTTCCTCCACCACACCGCGATCATTGGCGAGATCGGCGAGGCCGGTGCGGTCGCCGATCGCGACGAGTGCTGCCCTGGCGCGATCGAGGCTGTTTTCCGCGCCGGCCTTGTTGCCCTGTTCGGCCTGCACGATGGCGAGATTGCGCAGGGTGCGCGCGAGACCCTCGCGATCGCCGAGCCGTTCACGCACGGTTGCGGCCTCTTCGTACTGCGCCATCGCATCGTCGAGCTGTCCGAGGCGCTCGTACCCGATTCCGAGTGCGTTGCGGACTTTTGCCTCCGCCGCCGCATCCCCGGCGCGGGTATCGAGCACCAGCGCGCGCAGCAAGTAATCGTCCACGGCGCGTTGAGCGTCATCCTGCTGAATCGCGAACTCACCGCGCAGGAACAATGCATGCGTATCTTGCGGATCTGCGGCAAGGCGTCGATCGACCGCCGCCACGGCTCCCTTGCCGTCACCGGCATTGGCCAGTGCTTCAGCGAGCCCGAGGGTGATTTCCGGATCATGCGGGTAAACGGCGGCCAGTTGCCTGCGCGCAGTGAGCGCAGCGCTGTCGTTGCCGTTCACGGCGAGCGCGGCGATGCGCAACTCGTCGGCGACGAGGGTGTGATCCTTCGCGAAACGGGCGAGCGCCGAACTGCTGGTCGTTTGCGCCGACAGGATTCGGTCCGCGTCCCGCTCGGCGCGCAGCGCCGCCAGCCAGACCAGCGCCGGCGTGGATGCCGATTTCGTCAGCGGTGCAAGCAGGTCTGCTGCAGCGGCCGGCTTTCCGGCATCCATCGCGGCGAGAGCGCGACCGAACGTCATCAGCGCTTCGCCGTTGGTGGGCAAGACGGGCTCCGGCGGCGGTTTGCCGGCCAGTGCAGCCACCAGCTTGCCGGCCGTGTTGCGATAAGCGGCGGGCAACGCAGCCGGCGATGCGGCATCCGCGACGAATACCTGCGGCGGCGAGTCACCGTCGGGCGCATACAAACCGAGGGTCACCCGATAACCGTTCTTCAAGGCGGTGATCTGCGCGCGGACGAGATGGTCGACACCCGCTGCTTGCGCGATATCGGGCATCAGGCGGACCAACCCGTCACCGTGTGTATCCGGCGCGGTGCGCGCGAGGGCAGCGAGCGTGCGCGTCCGTGTGGACACAGACAATGCCGGGGCACTGCGCAGCCAGAGACGAAGGTGGGCCTCGCAGGCGCGCGCGAGCGGCGCCAGCGCAGCATCGGATTCGAACGGCAGCACGGCGACGCCCGGAGGCCCGCGGGCTGCTGTCAGTTCCGGCCAATGCAGCGGGTGGATCCGCAGCCAGGTCACCAGCGCGACCGCCGCGACCAGCGCCAGCGCCGCGCTGAGCCAGATCCGGCGCGACAATGGCCGCCGCGGCACCTTGCGCGCATCAAGCGCACGCAGGGCTTCCGCGGCGGAGGCAAAACGCTGGGCCGGGCGGATCCGCAGCAGGCGATCGCAAAAGGCGCCGATCCAGCCCGGCAGATCCGGGCGCGCGCGGGCAAGCGGCGGCGGCGGACGTACCAGGCGTTGCATCATGGTTTCGGCCGGTGTGCCGCCCGCATACGGCGGCTTGCCGGTCAGCATTTCGTAAAGGATCAGGCCGGCGGTATAGAGGTCACTGCGCGCATCGACCACCTCGCCGCGCGCTTGTTCGGGCGAGAGGTACTCGGGCGTGCCAGCCACCAGCCCCGTTCGCGTCATGCCGGTATTGCCGAGGCTGCGCGCGACACCGAAATCACTGATATAGGCATTTCCGGCCGTGTCGAGCAGGATGTTGGCGGGCTTGAGATCGCGATGCACTACCTTGCGCCCGTGCGCTGCAGCCAAACCTTCGAACAGGTGATGTGCGATGCGCAGCGCATCTTCGGTCTCCAGCCGGCCGTCGCGATCCAGCCGGCGTTCGAGCGATTCGCCATCGACGAAATCCATGCTGATGAACCAGCGCCCGTCGTGCTGTGCAATGTCATGGATACGCACGACGTGCGGACTGGACACCTGGCGTGCGAGCAGCAGTTCCTGGCGGAAGCGTTCGAATGCTTCGGGTTTGCGTGCGAATTCGGGGCGCAGCAATTTCAGCGCCACGTCGATGTCGAGCGAGAGATCGCGAGCCCGATAGACGATGCCCATCCCGCCCATGCCGAGCAAAGCATCGATACGGAAGCGGCCGCCGAGCACGTCTCCGGTGTGCAGTTCGTACGCGGCGAGCTGGCCGGTGGCGGTGGCGTCGGCATCGCCCGGAGGTGATGATTCGGAAGCGATGTTCCGGTTCATGGCGGCAAGATAGCGCGGAATCTGCCGGGCCGACATCCCGCGATGGCAATACCATGGTATCGGACGGCGGCGGTTACTTCCCGGAGGACGGGCGCAACTCGTCCCAGCGCGGAATTTCCATCCCGGCATCGCGTGCTTGCCGCAAAAGATCATTGACATCCTCGTGCAACCGCGCCGCAGCCAGGGACGCGGCGACGCCTTCGGCCACGTGTTCGACCATTTCCAGGTCCAGCTCGGTTATCGGTGGCCCGGGCTTGCGGCTGTCCGCATAGATCGCGCCAAGGGACAGATCCCCCTGTCGCAGCGGCACGCAAAGCAGGGCACGGATGCCGCCCATCTGCACGCTGGGGCGCGCGCCGAGCCAGGGTGAATCAAGCGTGTCGCAACAGATGACGCTGTTGCCATCGGCCAGCACATGCTCGACCGCCGCCACGCTGCCCGAGAACCGTGTGCTCGCGATCTCCTGCGCGGCAAGCCCGCGGCAGGCGTGTATCCGCAGCGCTTCACCCGGCGGTGCGAAGACCACGAAGCCGCGCTCGAGACCGGAAAGCTCCAAGACGACATCGAGTGTCTGCGGTATCAGTGACTGGATGTCGCGTGTCTGCGCAAGATGCTCGGACATGATCCGCGAGGTCGCGCGGCGGACTTCGATCTCCGATCGATGCAGTCCGGCTTCGGCCGCGCTGATCGGTTCCAGCCAGCAGTAGACATCGCCGACCGCGAGCCAGGTGGGTTTGACGATGATGCCCCGCGTCACGGCCTCGCCATCGATGCGCACACCATTCTTGCTTGCCGTGTCGCGCAGGTGCCAGCCCCGTGCACTCCCTTCGAGTTCGGCGTGAAAACGTGAAACGGAAGCATGCTCGATGCGCAGTTCGCACGTCCGGGCGCGGCCAATGCGATAGATCTGTCCGTCACCGAGAATACGCACCAGCGCAGCCCGGTCGGGCGGGTAGGCGATGAAACGGGCCGACATGGTGATTGGCATCCCTGCGGACATCGCGTCGTCTCCGCAACCTCGACTTCTTCCTATTCGCCTCCCTGCAATCGCACAAGCGTGAAGTTCAAGGTTTGGGCGAGGCTTTCCATCTCGCCGGCATCGTTGACGGGTTCGCGCGTCGCGCTCCATTCGTTGGCGATGTTCGTGCCCGCGTTCGCCTCGATCACGTCGATCAACTGATCGAGATCGGTGATCGCGAGCGTGTAATCGGGTGGCGTGGCATTCAACGCCGACTGTATTCCCGTCACATAGCCGAGCAACTGGGCTTGCAAGCCACTGCTGAGGTTGGCGGCCAAAATGCGCTTCTGCAGCGCAGCAATCTTGACGCCGGCAACGGCCGACAACGGACGGTTGTCCACCACGACAAGAAACTGGGAAAAGGCGCCGCCGCGTCCACGTGCCCTTACGCTGCCGGGCAGCACGTCGTAGGTGATATCGATGAATGGACCCGCCACCGGCTGGATCGGCGCCTTGAACAACCGGTAGGGACTGTCGGAGGTGTATGCCAGGTCCCCGGTATGCACTTCGAATTCGTAGGTGTTGAAGAAACTCAGGTCGTTATTCGGCGAACCGAAATTCGGCGGCTCGACCGTGATCAACACCGGAAAACCGGGCGAAATCGTCACGCCGGATGGAAGCCTCGCGGTCAGCGCCGGATCAGAAGGATTCACCACCTGCGCGGTCAGATTCAAACTTTGAGGAGTCAGATTCAGCGCCGAGTCGAACGTGATCGTGACCGTTGCGGTGTAAGTCGTGTTGTTTCCGGGCAGGGCAACCGTCGCGGTGGCGACATTTCCGTGGGTGGTGACCGTAACCTGGGCCATTGCGCGTGGAACGACCAGCCAGGATGTCAGGCAGGCCACGATCAGCAGCAGGCCGCGTCGCAATGAAACGAACACTTTGTACTCTCCCTGGCGGCCGTTGTCGGTTTGCGCGCGACCGCGGTTGCCAAGATACACCCGGCAGCAAAAGGCAGCCACAAAACTTCGCCGCCGAACTAGTCAATGAATGATTTTCCTGCCTAAACATGGGTGTTTACCCCCATCGAATCGTTCAGAAAGTGTTCCTGTGCCCGTTCTCGAGCCGTCAAGTCCGGCAGGTACCAGGGTCGATGGCAGGGACCGAATACGCCGGATGATCAAACGAAATCCGTCGCCGGGTGGCCCGGGTTGATGAGCGCGTCGATTTCGCGCGCACATGGACAAAAAATGGCCGCCCCGGACGCGGATCCCGGGGCGGCTGACCATCACAAGCAGGGGATGTTGGGGTTGTGAGGGTTTCCACCGATCAAGAAGCGACATCCTCCGTGTCGAACAGTCTTGATTGATGGTCGGATTCGGTCCGGGCCGACTCAGCGGCGTGGACAGGCCGGGAGGTCTGCGTTGACTGCACTGATGTCGAAGGTGCCCAGGCCGGTGGTGTAGTCCCAACCCGGCAGCGCCGGATAGAGGTAGTTGTCGCCCACGATGATGTCGTGGAAATCCTTGGCCGCGGTGCCGAACGGCTGCCCGAACTTCGTGTAGAAAATCGGTGCGGCAAAGCCGTAGCAGTTGCCGTGCGCGCTCTGCATGCGCGCCCAACTGCCTACCGCCAGGGGCGAAGACAGGCTGGTGCCACCCACGCCTTCATCGGTTCCGTTGACCACCACATCAGCACCGCCAACGTTGGGGTCGCCCACCATGGCGATATCCGGTATCGCGCGATTGCCGGCCGTGGTATTGACCGGCGGAATGACGCCGCTGGTCCACACACCGGGCGATTCCCACAGACTGGAGCCACCGCCGCCGGAAACCCAGGCGGTTTCGGTGTCGTACGTGTAGCCGGGGTTGGTGAGCAGCGAGGTGCCGCCGACCGACACGACGTAGGGCGAGGATGCCGGATACTCGACCGCACTCACCAGACCCGGCTGCCCCGCGTTGACGAGCAGTTGGCAGGAGGCGCCACCATCGCCCGCCGCGGCGAAGAAGGTGATGCCCTCGGCCGCGCCCTGTTCGAAGGCGATATCGTCCAGCAACATCGCCCCGCTCAGGTATTCCAGCGTTTCGCAGCCACCGAACGACATGTTCACCGCCTTGACGCGATCATCCTGGGCGATATCTTCAAAAGCCGGTGTCAAGTCGGGATCGGCCAGTGATCCGGCGTTGTAGAAGATGATCTGCTTCAAGCTCTGTGCAATCCCTGAGGAGGCCTGACTGTCGAGATCCCATTCGTCCAGGCCCGAGGTATCGCTGGTCTGCAAGCCCTCGGGCTCGATCGAATACGGAACCTGCGGCAGGTGGAATTCCTTTTCGTACTGGCGCAGATCCTTCGGCACCTGGGTGAGATCGCCTTCGGTCACGATGCCGATGGCGGTGTTGCTCCCGGTTGCCGTTTTGCCGGCGTCATAGGCAATCTGATATTGCGGGCCGGAATAAGGCGGCGTGGTTACCGGGTTCTGCGGCACGCCGATGCTGGCATGTTGCAACGGCGTCGCCATCATGCCGACGTTCTGCAAGCCGACGACGGCCAGGACGATGCCGCCAAGCGAAGCAGGCACCTGTGCCGGGGTGACGTTGGCGAACACGCTCCTTCCCTGCGACACGAACGACACCAGGCTGGTATTGAATGCGCCCTCCACATTGAAGGCGCTGCCGTAGGCGCTGACGGCGAGATTGTTGGCGGAGACCTCGATATTGCTGAAGCCCTCGCTGGTCAGGTAATTCACCACCAGCTGCACATCCGCGGAGGTCGGCGCGTAAGTGGCGAGGAACTGAGCGGGGGTGATGGTTTGGCCGAATTGCGGATTGCCGGGCGTGGAAATGGCCGCGACCAGGGCGTCGAGCTGCGCCTTGTTGCGGGGCGCGAGACCGACAACCACATGCAGCTGCAGGGATGGATTGATCGAAACCGCGCCGCTGTTGCTCGGCAACGGTGTCGCTTGGGTCGCGGTAGTGACCCAGGATCCGCTGGCATGGGCTGCCGGAGCCAGCATGACACCGGCTCCCAGTGCGGCGGCGAGAACCAGAGCTGGCGCGGCGCGGGTAACTTCGAAGCGACGTGGGCGTGGCATTGAGATGTTCCTCGACTGGTTGATACGGTGACCGGGCTGGCCTATCCGCTCGTTCCGTCGCCACGGGATGCGCCGTCTCCTCGCCATACCCACGCTTGGGGGCGTGTCCGGCGAACGGGGTTGCGACGTATCGACATCCGTGCGGCAGGGATCGCAGACAGGGCGACGATAGGGGCGCGGAGTCACCGCGTGAATCGGGGGAATCCCTCATCCGGGAAGATGCAGATCACTCAAGAAAGGCCGCCCCGACGCCGCAGCATCAGTACGATGACGTCGACAGGCGATGGGCAGGGGAGCGATGGCCGAAGCAAATGTGCGAACCAGCACGGGCCCGTTTTCCGACGAGCGATTGCCGGACTGCCCCTTCATCTTCCCGGGCGCGATGCAGGGCGCAACGGCTGCCCGTCCGCACGGGTCCTGTCGTGCGCAACGGTGTTGTTGCCTGAAAGCCCGGATCATCGAGGGGCAGGGAGAGATGCCGTCGGATTCCTGCAGGCCGGGCGGTTTCTGCGACAATTTCGGACGATTGCTAGGCGTCGTCGCTCGGTGGGTGGTTTCGTGAGCGTCTGCGAGTGTCCGGGGGACACTCGCGCGAACGAAACCGGTGAGCCATGGATGGCGAACGGGCAACCGCGCCAGGGATGGTTCGTGCAAGAATGACGCGGTCTGGCCCCGTAGTTCAGTGGGCGGTA
>JAJPHQ010000084.1 GCA_021325195.1 Gammaproteobacteria bacterium
AACTGGCATCCCTTCATTCCGGCCGCGGTCGCCGCAAACGGCGTCACGCATTTCGGCTGGAGCGGCGTGCTGGCGGCGTCCAGCATCGTGTTCTTCGCCTGCTTCGGTTACGACACGCTGACCACCGCGGCGGAGGAAGCAAGAAATCCGCAGCGCGACCTGCCGCGCGCGGTGCTGCTGTCGCTGGCCCTGTCGATGGCGCTGTATCTCGCGGTGTCGCTGGTGCTGACCGGGATGGTGCCGTACCCGCAACTGAACTCCGACGCGCCGGTGGACGCGGCGTTCCGGGCGCTGCACCTGTATTGGGTGCGCGGCATCATCAACGTGGCCGCGATCGCCGGCATCACCTCCGTGCTGTTCGCCTTCATGCTGGGCGCGGCGCGGATCTGGTTCGCGCTCTCGCGCGACGGGCTGCTGCCCCGGTGGTTCGCGCGCGTGCATCCGCGCCACGGCACGCCGTACCGGCCCACCGTGATCCTGGGCGTGTTCACCGCGCTGGTCGCCGGATTCCTTCCCATTGGCGAGGTCGCCGAGCTGGTCAACATCGGCACGCTTTCCGCGTTCATCGTGATCTGTCTGGCGGTGCTGATCCTGCGCGTGCGCAAGCCGGACATCCGCCGCAGCTTCCGCGCGCCCGCGCTGTGGATCGTCGCGCCGGTCGGGATCCTGTTCTCGCTGTTCCTGATCATCGGCTGGCCGTGGTACGCCGGCGGCCTCACCCTGATCGGTGGCCTGCCCAGGATCACGATCGAACGCTTCTTCGTGTGGATGATCGTCGGGCTGTGCATCTACTTCGGCTACGGCATCCGGCACAGCGCGCTGGCGCGGCGCGGGTGAGCCGCATCGTCGCGCGCTAAAATGCGTCTTTTGCAAGGCGCGCCGAGACCATGATCGACCTCTACTACTGGCCGACCCCCAACGGCCACAAGATCACCCTGTTCCTCGAGGAAGCCGGGCTTCCTTACACCATCCACCCGGTCGATATCGGCAAGGGTGACCAGTTCAAGCCCGATTACCTCGCGATCTCGCCCAACAACAAGATGCCGGCGATCGTGGATCGCGATCCCGCCGACGGCGGTGCGCCGATCAGCGTGTTCGAGTCGGGCGCGATCCTGCTCTATCTCGCCGACAAGACCGGACGCTTTATCCCGACGGACCTGCGCGGCCGGACCACCTGCCTCGAATGGCTGTTCTGGCAGGTGGGCGGCCTGGGGCCGATGACCGGCCAGCACGGCCACTTCCACGTGTATGCACCGGAGAAGATTCCCTACGCGATGGAGCGTTACCGCAAGGAGGCCGGGCGCCTGCTCGACGTGCTGGATCGCCGTCTGCGCGGCCGCGCCTTCATCACCGGCGACGACTACACCATCGCCGACATGGCGTGCTATCCGTGGATCGATCCGTACGACAGGGCGCCGCTGGACCTCGAACCGTTCGCCGAGGTGCGCCGCTGGCGCGATGCGATTGCCGCGCGTCCGGCGACGAAACGTGCGTACGCGCGCGGCCCCGAGGTCAATCTGAACTCGGGCCGGCCGATGAGCGACGAGGAGAAGAAGATCCTGTTCGGGCAGGGTGCGCGCGGGGGCTGAGCCGCGCCATCGCCGTGCCGGGCGTGCGGCAGCAGCGCCGGCGGCGCGGCCGGAGCGGCAGGGAGACGGCGGGATGACGGTGTGTCGTCCCGCGCATGATCTTGCGAATTCGCCGCGTCGTTTCGCGTCTGGCGGTTCGCCTCCCCCGCGAGTTGCCGGCACTCGGGTACCGCGAACCTCGGCAAATCGTTCACGCGCCCGGTGCGTGTTGCATCGTCGGAAGGCGCGCCTGCTTCGTGTCGATCGCCGGTGACCGTGGTGGCATGCCCGCGCCGTCGGCCGCAGCGCCTGCCGGCGGCGTGAGAGGAAGCCGTTTCCGCCGATCACCGGAAGCGGGATCGACGAAGCCACCCGTGACCTTCGGCCCATTCGTTTGCGGATGCCCGGGCGTAATTTCGGCGGGTTGCCTGTCCTTCGCCCGGGGATCCGCCATGTCGATGTTCCGCCGCCCGATGTTTCCCGCTTCGACGCACCGGCTTGCCGCAAGCGCCGCCGTCGCGCTGGCCGCGTGCCTGTTGGCCGGCGCGGCCTTCGCCGATGCCGCCGACGCGCACATCCCGCCGCCGCAGGACACGCCCTGGGTCGGCACCATCAGGATCGACGTCGATGCCAGCGACACCAGCCAGGGCATCTTCCGCGTGCACGAAACCATTCCGGTGCAGGCGGGGCCGCTGATCCTGCTGTATCCGAAATGGATACCCGGCAACCACTCGCCGACCGGGCCGATCGACAAGCTGGCCGGCATCAGGATCAGCGCCAACGGCAAGCCGCTCGCGTGGAAGCGCGACGAATACGACGTGTATGCGTTCCATGTCGACGTGCCGGAGGGCGTGTCCGGCCTCGACGTGGACTTCCAGTACCTGTCGCCGCGCTCGCGCGGCGAGGGTTCGGTCGAGATGACCGCCGACATGCTGGATCTCGTATGGAGCAAGGTGTCGCTGTATCCGGCCGGGCATTACACCCGCGACATCACCTTCGCACCCAGCGTCAAGCTGCCGGCGGGCTGGCAGTTCGGCACCGCGCTGGAGGAACAATCGCGGTCCGGCGACACTTTCACCTTCAAGCCGGTCACCTACAACACGCTGGTCGATTCGCCGATGTATGCGGGGCGCTGGTTCAAGCGTCTCGATCTCGCGCCGGACGCCAGGGCGCCGGTGCACATGGACATCGTGGCCGATGCGCCCAAATATCTCGAGGTCACGCCGCAGCAGTTGCAGGGCTTGCGCAACGTGGTGACGCAGGCACACAGGCTGTTCGATTCGCACCATTATGACCACTACGACTTCCTGTTCTCGCTGTCGGACCACCTGAGCGGCAAGGGACTGGAGCACCACCAGTCCAGCGAGGACGGTGCGCGCCCCGACTTCTTCACCAGCTGGAAGGACAACTGGCCGACCGTCGGCAACCTGCTGGCGCACGAGTACACCCACTCGTGGAACGGCAAGTTCCGCCGTCCGGCCGACCTGTGGACGCCCAACTTCAACGTGCCGATGGGCGATTCGCTGCTGTGGGTTTACGAAGGCGGCACCCAGTACTGGGGCTTCGTGCTGGCCGCGCGCTCGGGCCTGTGGACGCCCGAGCAGTTCCGCCAGGCGATCGCGCTGGTCGCCGCCAACTACGACCGCAACCGCCCCGGCTTCGCGTGGCGCACGCTGGAAGACACCACCAACGATCCGACGATCGCGCAGCGATCGCCGCTGCCGTACCGCAACTGGCAGATGAGCGAGGAGTACTACAGCGCGGGCCAGATGATGTGGCTGGCGGCCGACGCGAAGATCCGCGCGCTCACCCATGGCAAGCAGTCGCTGGACACGTTCGCAAAAAACTTTTTCGGCGTGGATGACGGCAGCTTCGTCACCAGGACCTACACCTACGGCGATGTCGTGAACGCCCTCGACGCGGTCGTGAAATACGACTGGGCCGGTTTCCTGCACCGCTACCTCGACGAACTCGATCCGCCGCTGGCCAGCGGCATCGAGGCCACCGGCTGGAGGCTGGTCTATACCGACCAGCCGAACGAGTACGAGAAGCTGATTTCCAAGCGCTTTCACGGCGACATCGGCGCCGCGTTCGGCATCGGGCTCACGCTTGGCAAGGACGGCGAGATCACCGACGTGCGCTGGAACGGCCCGGCGTTCAAGGCCGGCATCGGTTCGGGCGAAACGCTGGTCGCGGTGAACGGGCAGGCCTACAGCGCCGACGTGCTGCAGGACGCGGTGAAGGCCGCGAAAGCCGGCAAGGCGTCGATCGAACTGCTGCTGAAGTACCAGGACCGCTACAGGACCGTGCCGGTCGATTACCACGGCGGCCTGCAGTACCCGCACCTCGAGCGCATCAACGGCACGCCGGAT
>JAJPHQ010000078.1 GCA_021325195.1 Gammaproteobacteria bacterium
CCATCTGCACCGCCCGCTCCCGTACCTCAGGTGAGTACCGCTTCTCGGTGTTCATGCTCCAATCTTCTCAAAGGTTGGAGCCTCCGGGAAAGCCGGGGCGGTTCACCGCCTACACGAATCATCGGTTTGCGCCGATCGTGCCGCCTAACTCCGCAGCCTAATCTGGCGGTGTTTGCGGAACGTCAGCAGGTGCCCCGATGCGATCTTCCTACTTTGCGGGCAGCGCGGCAAGCAACGGCAACCATGGCCCCCGGCGAAAACCACCGCGCCTGCTGGACCAGATGCGGGCGCGCATCCGGCGGCTCGGGCTGTCGATCCGCACCGAAAAGGCCTACATCGGATGGGCGCGGCGTTTCATCCTGGCCAACGGCAAGCGCCACCCGCGCGGTATGGGTGCGCGCGAGGTGGAAGCGTTTCTGACGGACCTTGCCACGCACGGACACGTGTCGACATCCACCCCAGAATCAGGCGTTGTCGGCGTTGTTGTTCCTGTACCGCGAGGTGCTGCAGCTGGAATTGTCGTGGATGGAAAACATCCGCCGCGCGAAGCGGCCGGAACGGCTGCCGGTGGTGTTGAGCCGCTAGGAAGTCGCGGCGCTGCTGGCCGAAATGGATGGCGTGACGTGGCTGATGGCCAGTCTTTTGTACGGCGCGGGGTTGCGCCTGATCGAATGCGTGCGGTTGCGCGCGCAGGACATCGATTTCGTGCGCCGCGAGATCACGGTGCGCAGCGGCAAGGTCGAAGACAGCGCGTTTACGTGATGCGTTGAATCGCATCGCGTGCGCTGGCTGTGGAGGAGGCAGGATGCCGACTGGATAATTGCTTCAGGGATGAATCAATGCGATAGCCGCTTTCCGAAGCACGGCGCATGCACGAGCGCGATCTTGCGGCAGGTTGCGGCGAAGTCTGGCTGCCCGATGCACTGGCTCGCAAGTATCCGCATGCCGCACGCGAATGGGCGTGGCAATACGTGTTCCCTGCGAGCACGCGCAGCGTCGATCCGCGCTCGGGCCGTATCCGGCGCCACCATCTTGACGAATCGGTGCTGCAGCGCGCGGTGAAACAGGCCGTGCGGCGCGCGCACATCGACAAGCCGGCCACCTGCCACATGCTGAGGCATTCGTTCGCGACGCACCTGATCGAAGCGGGCTATGACCGATTCGCCGGGAGCGAATCGGGACAACTGAAGAGTTGGCCCCGAGCTCTGTGAGGGGTGAGGCCCATGGATGGGCTGAGCACATTCGCACCGTGCAGGAACTGCTCGGTCACAAGGACGTTTCGACCACGCAAATTTACACGCACGTTTTGAACCGCGGCGGCCGGGGCGTCCGGAGTCCGCTCGATCGTGCGTGACACGTGACGGTTTCGCTGGTTGCGCGACTCGGCGATACTTGCGCGATGGCCGTCGAGACCGACTCGCACACCGCTTCCGCGCTGCTGGGCGCGGACGGGCCGTTCGCGCGCGAGGTGCCGAATTTCGCGCCGCGCGCCACGCAGCAGCGGATGGCCGACGCGGTCGCCGAATCGATCGCGTCGGGCGAGACGCTGGTGGTGGAGGCGGGCACCGGCACCGGCAAGACCTTCGCGTATCTGGTCCCGGCGCTACTGTCGAGCAAGCGCGTGGTCGTTTCGACCGGCACGCGCAACCTGCAGGACCAGTTGTACCACCGCGACCTGCCGCGGGTGCGTTCGGTGCTGGGCGCGAAACGCGACGTGGCGCTGCTGAAGGGCCGCGCCAATTACCTGTGCCTGTATCGCCTGCAGCAGACCGTCGAATCGGGACAGTTCAAGTCGCGCGCGCAGGCGCACGAACTGCAGGCGATCCGGGCCTGGGGCACGCGCACCCGCGCGGGCGACCGCGCCGAACTCGCGGAAGTGCCGGAGACCTCACCGCTGTGGCCGCGCGTCACGTCCACCGCGGAAAACTGCCTGGGCACCGAATGCCCGTTCTACGACGACTGCTTCGTGTTCAAGGCGCGCCGGCGCGCGCAGGAAGCCGACCTCGTGGTGGTCAATCACCACCTGCTGCTGTCGGATCTGGCGCTCAAGCGCGAGGGGTTCGGCGCGATCCTGCCCGAGGCCGGGGCCTACGTGCTCGACGAGGCGCACCAGATTCCGGAACTGGCAGGGCAGTATTTTTCGGTCAGCCTGAGCGCGCGACAGCTGACGGAACTCGCCAGCGACACGCTGGCCGAATGCGCGGGACAGCCGGGTACGCGGGCGATGCTGCAGCCGGCGCTGGAGGGCCTGAACGATGCGGTGAAGAAGACGCGGCTCGCGTTCGATCCGCTGCCGCCGCGCGGCGCGTTCGTGCAACTGGAGGCCGACGCCGGCGCGCACGATGCGCTGGAGGCGCTGGGCGAGGCGATCGGCGAACTGGCGAACGTGCTGGCCGGGCAGGCCGAGCGCTCCCGGGGCCTGGCCAGCGTGCACGCGCGCGCGGTGATGCTCGACCGACGCCTGCAGCGGATTGCGGATGGCAGCGGCGGGGACGAGGTGCGCTGGTACGAACTTTCGCAGCACGGTTTCGAGATCAGCGCGACACCGCTGGATCTCGCGCCGCAGTTGCGCGCGTTGCGCGAGGCGGGCGACGCGGCGTGGATCTTCACGTCGGCCACGCTCGCGGTCGCGGGGCGTTTCGATCATTTCACGCGGCAACTGGGGCTGGTCGATCCGGTCACGCTGGATCTGGGCAGTCCGTTCGATTTCGCGCATCAGGCGTTGTGTTATCTGCCGCAGAATCTGCCGGAACCCGCGGCGCGCGATTACACCGAGCGCGTGATCGAGACGGTTCTGCCGGTGCTGCAGGCCTCGCGCGGCCGCGCGTTCCTGCTGTTCACCTCGCATCGCGCGCTGAAGCGCGCGGCCGAACTGCTGCAGGACATGGTGCCGTGGCCGCTGTTCGTGCAGGGCACCGCACCGCGCCACCAGTTGCTGACGGAGTTCCGCGAATCCGGCCACGGCGTGCTGCTGGGCGCGGCCAGTTTCTGGGAAGGCGTGGACGTCGCGGGCGAGGCCCTGAGTTGCGTGGTGATCGACAAGCTGCCGTTCGCCGCGCCCGACGATCCCGTGCTGCAGGCGCGGCTGGCCGCGATCGAGCGCGGCGGCGGCAGCCCGTTCATGGACTGGCAGGTGCCGGCCGCGGCGATCGCGCTGAAGCAGGGCGCGGGACGCCTGATCCGCGACGTGCGCGACCGCGGCGTGCTGGTGCTGTGCGATCCGCGCCTGTGCACCAAGGCGTACGGAAAGCTGTTTCTCGCTAGCCTGCCGCCGATGCCGCGCACGCGCGAGCTGGCCGACGTGCAGAGTTTCTTCGCTTGAATGCAACGGGGAATGTGACAACAACGCCGTCATTGCGGGGCCGTCGCTGTTTTATGGCGGCGGAACCCGGAATCCAGGGAAGCTCTGAACAAATCCATCCAGGATTTGCCAGAGCACGCCGACCAGCCGCGCTTGGAGCGCGGCGGAACGCCAAAGGCGGCCTTCGCGAGGCGAAGGTGAGGTACAAGGATGTACCGAATAATCCGGTACACGCCCGAATTCGGCTTCGCAAATCAAGCACGTGCAGCCAATGCGTGCTTGATTTGCGGGCGGCACATCCCTGTGCCGCCTGGAAACTCCGATAAATCAGAGTTTCCCTGGCTCTGAAGATGTTCGGAAGTGCAAAAAACTGGATTCCGGATTCGGCCTGCGGTAAGGCTGCAGGCCGCCCCGGAATGACGATTTGTTGTTACGCTTTTCCCGTTTCCCGTTTCCCGTTTCCCGTTCATGAACCTCCTCGCCGTCGAAACTTCAACCGAGTGCTGCTCGGTCGCATTGCTGCACGGCGATGCGCTGATCGACCGCAGCGAACTGGCGCCACGCAGGCACGCGGAACGGGTGCTGCCGATGGCGGACGCACTGCTGGCCGAAGCCGGCATCACGCGCGGGCAACTCGACGCGATCGCGGCGGGACGCGGGCCCGGCGCGTTCACCGGCGTGCGCCTCGCGGTTTCGGTGGCGCAGGGCCTGGCGCTGGCGCTGGACATTCCGGTGGTGCCGGTGTCGTCGCTGGCCGCGCTGGCGATGCAGGCGCCGCGCAACGGCGCCGCGGTGCTGGCGGCGATCGACGCGCGCCGCGATGAAATCTACGCCGGCACGTTCCGTTTCGATCGTGATGGCCTGGTCCAGCCGCTCGACGATGAATGCGTGACCGCGGCGGCGGCGTTGCGATTGCCGGAAGCGGATGCCTGGAACGTGATCGGCACGGGCTGGAGCGCTTACGCCGGTGCGATCCGGACGCGGCTTCCGTCGGCGCCGCGCTGGACCGAAGGCGGGCGCTATCCGCAGGCGCGCGACGTGGCACGGCTGGCCGCGCCATTGTTCGCGGCGGGCAAGGGCGTGCCGCCCGAGCAGGCGCTTCCGGTGTACCTGCGCGACAAGGTGGCGTTGACGCTGGACGAACAGCGGCGCGGCTGATCAGATGGTCGCGGGATGGATCCGCCTCCGGGTTTCCGCCCGGCCGGATCATCCGGTCCCCGCTTGCCTGCCCTCGCTTGCGCGCAGGGGCCGCCTGCGGCCAGTCCGGAGCCCGGATCTGTCGCTGCGCTACTCCCGCTCAGCGACTTTCAGCAATGCCGCGATGTCGTCGCGCGACGTCGCGCGCAGCAGGCGTGGCGCCAGCGCGCGCAGCGCCTTGCGGTCGCAGCGCGACAGCGCGTCGCGCTGCGCGAGGATGCGATCCGGCAGCATGCTGAACTCCTCCAGCCCCAGCGCGACCAGCAGCGGCGCGAACACCGGATCACCCGCGATCTCGCCGCACAGGCAGACCGGCTTGCGCGCGCGCCGGGCGTACGCGATCACCCGCGCGATCATCCGCAGCACGGCGGGATGCGCGGGTTGGTACATCCGACCCAGCTCGTCGTTGTTGCGGTCCACCGCCAGCACGTATTGCGTCAAATCGTTGCTGCCGATCGCGAGGAATTCGGCCACAGCGAGGATCGCGCGGACGCCGAGCGCGGCGGCAGGCACCTCGACCATCGCGCCGATCTCGAACTGGTCGGGGATCTCGTGGCCCTCGGTGCGCAGGTCGCGCGCGCAGGCTTCCACCATGCCGCGCACCTCGACCATTTCCGTCACGTCGGTCACCATCGGCACGAGGATGCGGACGGGTCCGTAGCAGCCGGCGCGCAGGATCGCGCGCAGTTGCGTCCGCAGCAGTTCCGGCTGGCGCAGCGACAGCCGGATGCCGCGCACGCCCAGCGCGGGATTGGGTTCCTCGCTCATCACCAGGCCGGTGCCGTCGGCCTTGTCCGCGCCGAGCTCGAGCGTGCGGATGGTGACCGGCAGGCCGTCCATCCCGACCACCACGTCGCGGTAGGCGACGAACTGCTCTTCCTCGGTCGGCAATCGGTCGCGGCTCAGGAACAGGAATTCCGTGCGGTACAGGCCGATGCCGGCGGCGCCGAGACCGCGCGCGCGCTCGATGTCGGCGGGCATTTCCGCATTGGCGTACAGGCGCAGCTCGTGGCCGTCGCGGGTGACGGTGCGCGCGCCGGCGAGCTGCGCCAGGCGCCGGCCCTCGCGCAGCGCGTCGCGCTGCCAGTTGCGGTAGCGCGCCAGATCCTGCGCGGCGGGATGCAGTACCACTTCGCCGCGTTCGGCATCCACCATCACCAGATCGCCGTCGCGCAGATCATCCAGCACGCCATCGACCGCGACCAGCATCGGCAGGCGCATGCTGCGCGCCAGGATCGCGCTGTGCGAATACGGGCTGCCGGAGACGGATACCACGCCGCGGATGCCGTGGCCTGCGAGGTGCGCCAGTTCACCCGGCGCGACGCTGTCGGTGACCAGGATCTCGCCGACGCGGGTGGCGAGTTTCTTCTCTTCCTGCGGCGTCTGGCGCGCCAGCGCGGCCTGCACCCGCGCGATCACGTGGTCGATGTCCTCGCCGCGGCTGCGCAGGTAGGGGTCGTCCATGTTGTCGAACACCGCGACCAGCCGGTCGCGCTGCGCCTTCAGCGCGGCGCCCGCGCGGTAGTGGCCCTTGCGGATCATGCCGTGCAGGCCCTCGATCAGTTCGCGGTCGTTGAGCAGAAGGGTGTGCGCGTCGAGAAACTCGCCGGCTTCGCGCGCCAGCGCGCCGTGCAGTTTCCTGCGCAGTTCGGCGAGTTCCTCGCGCGCGATCTGGAAGGCGCGGTCCAGCCGCGCGATTTCGCTTTCGACCTGATCGTCCGGCAGCGGCGTGGTGTCGAGGGTGAAGCGCGCGGGGCGTTCCAGCCGCGCGCGGCCAAGAGCCATGCCCGGCGCGGCGGCGATGCCTGCGAGTGCCCGCCTCATGCGCCCTCGTCGAACTTGCGGTCGAACAGCTCGGCGACCGCGGCCAGTGCCTCGGCCTCGTCCGGGCCTTCCGCGCGCAGGGTCAGCGGCGTGCCGAGGCCGGCAGCCAGCATCATCACGCCCATGATGCTCTTGGCGTTGACCTCGCGTCCGCCCGCGATCAGCCAGATCGTGGACTTGAACTGCTGCACCTGTTGCACGAGCTTGGCCGAGGCGCGCGCGTGCAGGCCCAGCTTGTTGCTGACCACGATTTCCTTTTCGACCATCGGGACGTTCCGGAGCGGAGGCATCCCGCTACGTTACCAAAGACCGGGACTCGGGACTCGGGACTCGGGACTCGGGAGAAGCGCAGGACCCGACCAGCGCATAAAAGTTCGTCATTCCGGTGCAAGCCGGAATCCATTTTCCGTAAAAAAGCAACATCAAGATGGATTCCGGGTTCCGCGCTGCGCGCGGCCCCGGAATGACGGCGGCGTTTATGCTTTTCCGAGTCCCGAGTCCCGAGTCCCGAATCCCGACGCCTCTCACGCCTTGTCGATGCAGATCCCGCTCTTGCCGCCGCTGGCGGCGACCTCGGCCAGCTCGTCCAGCGGCTTGTCGGCGTAGTTGAGGACGCGCAGCAGCATCGGCAGGTTGAGCCCCGACACGCAGCGTGCGCGCACGCCGAGACCGGCCAGCTTGGTGGCGATGTTGCAGGGGGTGGAGCCGTAGAGATCCGACAGCACCAGCACGCCGCCGCCCTTGTCCAGCGCGCGCGCGGCGCGCGCCGCGGCCGGCAGCATCTGCGCGGGATCGTCCCCGGAACCGACCTCCAGCACGTCGAGCTGGTGCGGCAGGCGCGGCATCACGTGCTGCGCGGCGGAGATCAGCGCATGGCCGATTTCCTCGTGGGTGACGAGCAGGATGCCCGCCGCGGGGACGGGTTCCGGTTGGCGTAGGGCACTGGCGGGTTGCATGGAGGGAAGGGTCCGGGGGTTTGCCCGGACAGGTGCAAGATCCGGGCCGATCGGGCCGGCGGGGCGAGTCGCGACTCGTCCCTCCGGGCCTCATTCAAGTTCGCGGTGGAAGGTCAGTACCTGCTCGCGGGTGGCACGGTAGTGTTCGGCCAGTCGTTCGACCAGATACACCGAGCGGTGCCGTCCGCCGGTGCAACCGATCGCGATGGTCAGATAGCCCTTGTCTTCGCTTTCAAAACGGGGGAGCCACTCGTCCAGGAATTTCTGGAGGTCGGCCAGAAATTGTACTACGGAAGCCTGCCCTTCGAGGAATTCGCGGACCGGCCGGTCCTGCCCCGACAGCGGGCGCAGCACCGGGTCCCAGTGGGGGTTGGGCAGGCAGCGGGCGTCGAACACGAAATCGGAGTCCGGCGGCAGGCCCTTCTTGTAGGCGAACGATTCGAACAGCAGCGTGGTGCCGGGCGAGGTGGTGCTGTAATCGGTGGCGATCATCCGCCGCAGCTGGTGGACGTTCAGATCGCTGGTGTCGATCGCGCGGTTGGCGATCGCCAGCAGCGGCCGCAGCCGGCGGCGTTCCTCGGCGATCGCGTCGATCAGCGACAGGCCGTCGTCGGAAAGCGGGTGCTTGCGGCGGGTGTAGGCGTAGCGCTTCAGCAGCGCCTCGTCCCTGGAATCCAGGAACACCAGTTCGGCCTCGGCGCCGTCCGCGGCGAGTTGCGACAGCGCCTCGGGCATGCGTTCCAGGTCGCCCCGGCTGCGCACGTCCACGCCCACCGCTATGCCGGCCGCGGTACGGCCGCCGCTGGTCAGTGCGCCGACCAGCGAGGGCAGCAGGCCGGTGGGCAGGTTGTCCACGCAGTAGAAGCCCATGTCCTCGAAGGCGCGCAGGGCCACGGTCTTGCCCGCACCGGACAGTCCCGTCAGCACCACCACGCGGGTGGGAGCGGAGTGGGGATCGCGGCTGGTCATGGCCGTGCGCGCATGGTGGAAACGGTCAGCCCGGCAGCCGCTGCAGGCGCGCGGCCTGGCGGTCCATGAAGATGCGGGCCTGGTCGATGCCCTGCGATTTCAGCATGTGGCTGCGCACCGCGGCCTCGACCAGCACCGCGAGGTTGCGGCCGGGCGCGACCGGGATGGTGATCTGCGGCACCTTGACGTCCAGCACCTCGCGCCAGCCGGTATCGCCGGTGAGGCGCACCATCGCATCGACCTCGCTTTCGCTGCCGGCCGGCTGCAGGTGCACGATCAGGCGCAGGTACTTGGACGGCTTGACCGCGGTGTGGCCGAACATCTCGCGCACGTTGAGCACGCCGAGGCCGCGCACTTCCAGCAGGTCGCGCAGCAGTTCCGGGCAACTGCCGTCGATCACGTCCGGCGCGACCAGCGTGAATTCCGGCGCGTCATCGGCGACCAGGCGGTGGCCGCGCGTGATCAGCTCCAGCGCCAGCTCGCTCTTGCCGCTGCCGGGCGTGCCGGTGATCAGCACGCCGATCGAATACACCTCCATGAACACGCCGTGCAGCGTCGCCTGCGGCGCCAGCGCGCGCGCGAGGCGGTATTGCAGGAAGGTCAGCACGTCGTGGCCGCGGCGCGCGCTGACCCACAGCGGCGTGGCGCTTTCCTCGGCGGCTTCCCGCAGGTCGGCCGGCACGGCCTGGTCCTTGGTGACGATCAGCGCCACCGGCTGCTGCGCCACGATCTTCTGCACGGTTTCCCAGCGCTGGCGCGAATCCAGGCCGTCGAGGTAGGTCAGTTCCTCGGTGCCGATGATCTGCAGCTTGTTGGGATAGATGACGTTGAGGTAGCCGACTTCCGACGGCCGGCGCGAACCTGCGGCGCCGGCCTGCAGCGCGCGCTCGCCGCCCGCCTGACCGGCCACCCAGCGCAGCGCGAGGCGCTCGTGGACGTCGTCGAAAAGTTCGCGTGCGCTGAGTCGGTTCACCGGGGTTCCCCGCCCATCATCGCGATGGGCGGGGAGACATTCTGCCAGCGTTGCAGGGCAATTGCCCGAATCGGGAACCGTCGCGGGCGAAGGCAGGTTGCGCGGTGCCGACGCGCAGGGCGCCCCGTGGACCGCAGGGCTTCCTCACGCCAGGTCGCGGATGTCCTCTCTCCCGTGCCCCTTGCGTTTTTCCTTGTGTCGGCGCACCTGCGCGTCCAGCTTGTCGAACAGTGCGTCGATGGCCGCGTACATGTCGTTCTCGACCGCGTCGGCGTGCAGCACGCGCCCGGCGGCCGCCAGCGTGCCTTCCGCGCGGTGCGCCAGACGGTTCTTCTCCACTTCCAGCACCACGTTCAGTGAAGTCAGGCGATCGAAACGTCGCGCGAGGCGTTCGCGCCGGGCATCGACGTAATCGCGCAGGGCCGGAGTGATTTCGATCTGGTGACCGCTGACCTGGACTTGCATGGCTGACTCCTGAGCTCGATGGTGGAAATCCGCACCGGAGGCGCGGGGCGGCGCCGTGTCTGCGGCGCCCGTTGTGGGTTGTGGTGGGTTGCTCCTGTATTGCGATCGTTTTCGACCGGGAAAGTTTCGGGAAATGTCGTGTCGACCGGCCTCCCGGAACCTTGCAGCGAGCATGCCGCAATCGACGTGAAGACACCGTTCGATACGCGCTAACTCGCACGATGACGCTCGCCTGAACTCGGTATTCGCAGCAGTTCGCGGTACTTCGCCACGGTGCGGCGCGCCACCCGGATGCCGCGCTTGTTCAGTTCCTCGGTCAGGGTCTGGTCCGACAACGGTTTGCGCGGGTCTTCCTCGTCCACCAGCTTGCGGATCATCGCCTGGATCGCGGTGGCCGACGCGCTGCCGCCGTCGTCGGTGGCCACGCCCGAGGAAAAGAAGTGCTTGAACTCGAAGGTGCCGCGCGGCGTGTGCAGGTACTTGCGCGTGGTCACCCGCGAGATGGTGGATTCGTGCATGCCCAGTTCCTCGGCCACCTCGCGCATCACCAGCGGCTTCATCGCCTCCGGGCCGAAATCGAGGAACGCGCTCTGCGTGCGCACGATCGCCTGCGCCACCCGGAACAGGGTGTCGGCGCGCGCTTTCAGGCTCTTCATCAGCCAGCGCGCCTCCTGCAACTGGCCGCGCAGGTAGGCGGCATCGTTGCGGCGCGCGCGCGCGATCAGGTCGCAGTAATGGCGGTTGATGGCCAGCCGCGGCTGGCATTCCGGCGAAAGCGTCACGCGCCAGCGGCCGTCGATCTTGACGGCGTAGGCGTCCGGCGCGACGTATTCGGTCGGCGCCGGATCGAAACCGGCGCCGGGACGCGGGTTGAGCGCGCGGATCAGGGTGGCGGCGGCGACCACGTCTTCCTCGCCGACGTGCAGCCTGCGTGCGAGTTTGGCGAAGTCGCGCCTGGCCAGCAGCTCCAGCTCGCCGGCCACGATCCGGCGCGCCAGTTCGCGGCCCTCGGTGGCGGGATCGAGCTGTTCCAGTTGCACCGCGAGGCATTCGCCAAGATCGAGGCTGGCCACGCCGGTGGGATCGAAGCGCTGCACGCGGCGGCGCACCTTTTCGATCTCTTCGGTGTCCGGCCGCGGGCTCAGGCTGCCCAGCGCCGCGATCACCGGCTCCAGCCCGTCGCGCAGATAGCCGTCATCGTCCACCGCGTCGATCAGGGCGGCGGCGATCGCGCGTTCACGTTCGCCGAAGGGGGTGAGGTTGGCCTGCCACGTCAGGTGCTCGCGCAGACCTACGGGTGCGGCGTCCTGGTGTTCCGGTGCCTCGTCGTCGTCGAAGCTGCGGTTGGCCTGCGACCACTCGGGGATGCCCGAGCTGCCTTCGCCCCAGTATTCATCATGGTCTTCGGTGGCCGGTTCCGGCGCGCCTTCCTCGGCAGCGGAAGTGCCGGTCTCGACGGTGATTTCCTGCTGGTCGGGCGCCGGGATGTCCGCGCCGTCCGCGCCATCCTCGCCGCCGGGCTCGTCCAGTTCGAGCAGGGGATTGGTCTCGGCCAGCTCGCGCAGCTCCGCCTGCAGCTCGGCCTGCGACAACTGCAGCAGCCGGATCGCCTGCTGCAACTGTGGCGTGAGCGCGAGCTGCTGGGTCTGCTTGAGCTGGATGCCTGGCTTCATTGCTGGCGGGGAGCGGGACTTCCGCCTGCATCCTATAACGGGCCGTGCGCCGCGGGTAGGTTGTCCGGCACGAAACTTGCGTGACCGGCGGCACGGCCGGCCGGGGGCTCCGGATCCGGGCCGGGCTGCGCGCACGGGTGCTGGGTGCGCGCGGACCGCCGGACGCACGAGCCGGACGGGGTCCGGCCGTTCACATCCGGAATTCGTGGCCTAGATAGACCTCGCGCACCTGCCTGTGCGCCAGGATTTCCGCGGGCGTGCCGCGCGCCAGCACCTTGCCCTCGTTGAGAATGTAGGCGTGCTCGCAGATGCCCAGCGCCTCGCGCACGTTGTGGTCGGTCAGCAGCACGCCGATGCCGCGGTCGCGCAGGTGCCGGACGATGCGCTGGATCTCGCCCACCGAAATCGGATCGACGCCGGCGAACGGTTCGTCCAGCAGCATGAAGCGCGGATTGGCCGCCAGCGCGCGCGCAATCTCCACGCGCCGCCGCTCGCCGCCGGATAGGCTGACGCCCTTCTGGTCGGCGATATGGGAAACCTTCAGCTCGTCCAGCAGCGATTCCAGTTCGCGCTGGCGTTGCGCGGCATCGAGATCACGGCGCAGTTCCAGCACCGCCAGCACGTTGTCGGCCACGCTGAGGCGCCGGAACACCGAGGGCTCCTGCGGCAGGTAGCCGATGCCCAGCCGCGCGCGCGCGTGCATCGGCAGTCCGGTGATGTCCTGGCCGTCCAGCGTGATGCGCCCGCCGTCGGGCTCGATCAGGCCGACGATCATGTAGAAACAGGTGGTCTTGCCCGCGCCGTTGGGACCCAGCAGCCCGACCACTTCGCCTTGCTTGATCTCGAAGGCGAAATCGTGCACCACCTGGCGCGAACGAAAACTTTTCTGCAGACCGCGCGCGATCAGCATGGATCAGTGCGTTCCCGCGCTCGATGCGGACGCCGGTGTGGCGGACGCTGCCGGCGGTGGTGCACTCGCCGGCGCCGGCGTGGCGCCGGCGGGTTTGGCGGTCGCGGGTTTGCTGCGCGGCTGCAGGGTGATGTGCACGCGGCCTCCGGCTTGGGCGGTGCCGACGATCTCGCCGGTATCGGTGTTGTAGGTCAGTTTCTCGCCGTGGAATTCGCCCTGGCCTTCTTCCACCACCGATGCGTTGCCGGTCAGGATCACGGTGTTTTCCGAGACCTGGTAGTCGAGCGTCTGCGCCTGGCCGTGCACCAGCTTGCCGTTGTCCTCGGTCTGCTGGAAATGCGCGGGGTTGCCCGTCAGCACCACGCGCTGCCACTGGCTGGTGTCGTTGGGGTCGGTGTAACCGGTGGCCTGCGCGCCATCGGCGTGGAAGCTGCCCTGGTCCATCTGCACGTTGCCGGTGAAGGTGATCTTGCCGCTGTCCTGGCTGCCGGCGAACGAATTCGCGTTGATGTTGATGGGCTGGTTCCTGTCCGACTGTTTCGCCTGCGCCGCGCCGCAGGCAACCAGCAGGGCGGCCAGCAGGAGCAGCGGCAGGTCAATGCGGACGTTGGTGCGGCGTGAGCGTGGCGTGGACATCGGAGAGCAGATCCAGGGTGTGGGTGTCGAAATCGGCCTTCATGCCGACGCCGCGCAGTATAGAGCCGGGCTCCTGGATCACGCTGGGCGCGTCGGTCGCCATGCGCTTGTCCTGGGTCCAGACCGTGGCGTCGGCGGTGTGGATCTCGGCTTCGGAAATCTTCCCGGCCGGCGGCCGCAGCATGTCCACCTTGCCGATCAGCTTCACCAGGTTGTTGTCGCTGCTGACCCAGGCGTACTGCGAGGTGCCGTGCCACACCGAACCGTCGGTGGCGATGAAGGTGTACCTGGGGGCGTTGATGTAAAGCGAGTCGTTGCCCTCGCGGCGCGCGAGGTGCGGCGCGGTCATGGTGAAGGCCAGTTGCCCGTCCTGACCCAGCGCGCGCAGGGTGAAGTCGTCGAGTTCGTAGCCGGAGCGCGGCGGTCCGACCATATCGCTGGGCTTGGGCGGCGGCTTCAGCCACCACACCAGCAGCTGGGTGACCGCCGCGGCGATCGCCAGCACGACGATCAGCACGAGGGTGCGGCGGTCCTTCATGGCGGCGACGCCCGGTCCGGAACGGATTGCGCGGCCAGCAGCAGGTCGCACACTTCGCGCGCCGCGCCTTCGCCGCCTTTCGCGCGGGTCTGCCAGTGCGCCTCGCGCGCGACTTCCGGCCGTGCATCGGCGACCGCGACGCTCAGGCCGCAGATGCGCATCGCCGGCAGGTCGGGCAGATCATCGCCCACGAACGCGGCCTGTTCGGCGGCGAGCCCGGACGCGTGCAACAGGTCGCGCAGGCAGGCCAGCTTGTCGTCGTGGCCCTGGTACACGTGATCGATGCCGATCTGCGCCGCACGCAGTTCGACCGCGCGGCTGATCCGCGAACTGATGATCGCGGCCTCGATGCCGTGCCGGCGCAGCAGCTTGATGCCCAGCCCGTCGCGCACGTGGAACGCCTTGATCTCGCGCCCGTCCTCGGCCAGCCACAGGCGTCCGTCGGTCAGCGTGCCGTCCACGTCGAACGCGACCAGGCGGATCTTCGCTGCACGGACCAGGATGTCGGCGGGGAGGTTGTCGGTGGATTGCACGGTCGGCCCGTTCGAACTGTCGAACCTGGATTGTAGAAGGGGAAGGGCAGGCGCTGGCGTGGAGACGCTTACTTGTCGTCAGGCCGGACGCCCGGCCCCTTGCGTGAGACGAAGCACTTCGCGGCAGCGGTGGACTGTCGCAGACGCAAGTGGTCGGGCGATCCGGAATCCATCCTGTCGCGCGCGGAGGAACCGCAATGGATGAACGCGCCGCATTCCTCCGGCGCGTCCGTGGGGCCGCCTCCGGCGTTCGCGTTTGCAATGCCCGGATCAAGTCCGGGACAGGCTCTGCAAACGCGGCCGGATCCCATCGCCGAAGAAGCCGGCCACGGCCCCGGAATGACAGCCATGTTTATGCCGTTCCCGAGTCCCGGCTCTCAGACCACCCGCGCACGCAGCAGATCGTGGATGTTCAGCGCACCGACCACATGGCGCTCGTCGTCGATCACCAGCAGCGCGTGGATCTTGTAGGTCTCCATCAACTGCGCGGCTTCGGCAGCCAGCTTGTCGGGCCCGATGGTCTTGGGCGTGCGGCTCATCACCTGGCTGACCGATGTCGCGCGCATGTCCACGCCATCGTCGTCCAGGGTCCGGCGCAAGTCGCCGTCGGTGAACACGCCGATCAGGCGCTGCGCATCGTCCACGATCGCGGTCATGCCCAGGCCCTTGCGCGACATTTCCATCAGGGCTTCGGTCAGGCTGGCGTTCGCGGAGACCTTCGGAATGCCGTCGCCGGTGTGCATCACGTCGCCGATCTTGAGCAGCAGGCGCCGGCCCAGCGTGCCGGCCGGATGCGAGCGCGCGAAATCCTCGGTGGTGAAACCGCGCGCCTCCAGCAGCGCGATCGCCAGCGCGTCGCCCATCACCAGCGCGGCGGTGGTGCTGGCGGTGGGCGCGAGACCCAGCGGGCAGGCTTCCGCGGACACGCTGACGTCCAGATGCACGTCGGCGTCGCGCGCCAGCGTGGAGCGCGGGTTGCCGGTCATCGCGATCAGCGGATTGCCCTGGCGCTTGAGCAGCGGCAGGATGGTGAGCAGCTCGTCGGTTTCGCCGGAGTTGGACAGCAGCAGCATCACGTCCTGGCCGGTGACCATGCCGATGTCGCCGTGGCTGGCTTCGCCCGGATGCACGAAGAACGCCGGCGTGCCGGTGGAGGCCAGCGTGGCGGCGATCTTGCGCGCGATGTGGCCGGACTTGCCCATGCCCGACACCACCACGCGACCGCGGCAGGCCAGGATCAGGCGGCAGGCCTTGCTGAAGGCGCCGTCGATCCGGGTTTCCAGATCGCGGATCGCGCAGGACTCGATCCGGATCACCGCACGCGCGCTGGCCGCCAGCGCGTCGCTCGCGGCCTCGTGCACGCCGCCGCGCGGAACCGGTGCGGTGCGTGCGTTCATGCCGGGCATTCCGTTTGCGAGCGTGCCTGCATCGCGGCAATTCCGGTAAGATGACGGGTCATCATTGTAACCATCCCGGCCGCAGGCACCGCGCCCCCGTTCACACGCGGGGCGGGGAGCGGCCCTCCCGTTAGAGTGCGGTTCATGGACGCCGGCGAGATCAGGTCGCTGTTGCAAAACGCATTTCCCGGCGCCGAGGTGGACGTGTACGGTCCCGATGGCGTGCATTTCGAGGCCAGGTTGATCGCGCCGGCCTTCGCCGGCAAGGCCACCCTTGCCCGCCACCGCATGGTGTACGCTGCCTTGGGCAACCGGATGGGCAACGAGATCCACGCGCTGTCGCTGCGGACCTTGACGCCTGATGAAGCGTCGGGACCCGGAACTCGGGACTCGGGACCCGGAAACGCCTGATGGCCAAGATCGTGATCCGGGGAGGCACGCCGCTCAACGGCGAGGTGTGGATCTCCGGCGCCAAGAACGCGGTGCTGCCGATCCTGGCCGCCAGCCTGCTGGCCGACGAGCCGGTCGTGATCGGCAACGTGCCGCACCTGCACGACGTCACCACCACCATGGAACTGCTCGGCCAGATGGGCACGCAGCTGGTGGTGGACGAGCGCATGCGCATCCACGTCGATCCGCGTTCGACCGAGCGCTTCTTCGCGCCGTACGAACTGGTCAAGACCATGCGCGCGTCGATCGTGGTGCTGGGTCCGCTGATCGCGCGCCACGGCATGGCCGAGGTGTCGCTGCCGGGCGGCTGCGCCATCGGCTCGCGGCCGGTCGATCAGCACATCAAGGGACTGCAGGCGCTGGGCGCGGAGATCACCGTCGAGAACGGCTACATCAAGGCGCGCGCGAAACGGCTGAAGGGCACGCGCATCGCGATGGACATGGTCACCGTCACCGGCACCGAAAACATCATGATGGCGGCCACGCTGGCCCGGGGCACCACGGTGATCGAGAACGCCGCCGAGGAACCGGAGGTGTGCGATCTCGCGCATTGCCTCAACAGCATGGGCGCCAGGATCGGCGGCATCGGCACCACCACGCTGGTGATCGACGGCGTGGACCGTCTGCATGGCACCGAGTACGAAGTGCTGCCCGACCGGATCGAGACCGGCACCTTCCTGGTGGCCGGCGCGATCACCGGCGGCCGGGTGCTGGCCAAGCGCACCCGCCCCGGCACGCTGGACGCGGTGCTGGCCAAGCTGGAGGAAGCCGGCGCGCACATCAACACCGACACCGACACCATCGAACTGGACATGCAGGGCAGGCGGCCGCGCGCGGTCGATGTCACCACCGCGCCGTATCCCGCATTCCCGACCGACATGCAGGCGCAGTTCACCGCGTTGAACTGCGTGGCCGAGGGCACCGGCGTGATCACCGAAACGGTGTTCGAGAACCGCTTCATGCACGTGCACGAACTGCATCGCCTGGGCGCCGACATCAAGCTGGAAGGGAACACCGCCATCATCCGCGGCGTCGAGCGGATGTCCGGCGCGCAACTGATGGCCACCGACCTGCGCGCGTCGGCGTCGCTGGTGCTGGCCGGCCTGGTCGCCGAAGGCGACACCACCGTCGATCGCATCTACCACATCGACCGCGGCTACGAGAACATCGAGGAAAAACTGGGCGGCCTCGGCGCGCACATCCGGCGGCTGCCGAAGTAGGGCGCACGCACGCGCCGGCCGCCGGTCATTGCGCCGAATAGCTTTCCAGTTCCAGCACCAGGTTGTTCCGGCCGTGCTGGTCGATCCTCACCGGCACCGGCAGCTTGCCCGGCACGAACCATCCGTCAAATCCCTCGCCGCTGTCGGTGCGGCTGACCCGCACCGCCCGGAAGGTGCCGGCCGGCACGCGCACGGTTTCGTCGCCCCGGGCGGCGAAATGCTGGGTCTCGACGCGGTCGAGCACCGCCACCGGCAATGCGAAATCGTGCTTGCCGGCGTCGAGTCCGGCCGCGATCGCGAGCGGCAGCGTGTGGCGTTCCAGCGTGCCGGGCTGCGCGGCGAAATGGTGTTCGCCCTTGTCGTCCACCGTCACGGTGTTGTCCTGCCAGTCGAAGCGGACGCTGCGCTGCTTCTGGTTGAGCGCGCTCTGCATCGAATAGTCGTAGGCGATGCCCTGCGGCAGGCCGCCTGACCAGCGGAAGGTCGAGACCTCGCGGACGCTGGCGCCCAGCAGCGCGGCGAGCCCGGCACTGCCGCTGCTTTCGGTGGTGAAGGTCCAGGTGCCGTCGGCGCCGGGCGCGAGTCTCAGCGTCGCGTTGCCGATCGGCGTGCCGTTCTGCAGCAGCCGGTAACGCGCGGTGAACGCGGGCAGCGGCGGGGCGGCGAATGCGGCGCCGGCGATGATGGCGAGCGCGATGCCGAGCATCGCGGCGGGGAGACGGGGAAGTTTCATGCAATGCACCGGGACGTCGATCGAAGCGTGCGCAGCCTGAAGCAGCCACGCTGAACCCTGACTTCATGCCGCGATCAGACGGCCGCCGGCATCCAGCCGCAGCGGGGCGCCGATCGGGGTGCCGTCGAAATGCACCGTATTGCCGATCAGCGTGACGCGACCCTGCGCGATCGCGCTCACGCAGGCGGGAAGCAGCCGGTGTTCCTGCACCAGCAGGCGCGCGGCAAGGGTGGCTTCGGTATCGTCCGGCAGCACAGGGACATGCACCTGCGCGATCACCGGTCCGCCGTCCAGCTCGGCGGTGACGAAATGCACGCTGGCGCCGTGTTCGCGATCGCCCGCGCGCAGCACGCGCCGGTGCGTGTGCAGGCCCCGGTATTTCGGCAGCAGCGACGGGTGGATGTTGATGATGCGCCCGTGCCAGCGCTCGACCACCGCGGGATCGATGATGCGCATGTAGCCCGCCAGCACCACCAGCTTCGCGCCGCCGTCGGCGACGCGCGCGAACAGGGCTTCGTCGAACGCGGCGCGCGAGGCGAAGGTTTTCGGATCCAGCGCCAGGGTCGGGATGCCGTGCGTCTCGGCATGGCGCAGGGCCGGCGCCTCGGCCTTGTCGCCCGCCACCAGCACGATCCCGGCGGCCAGCCTGCCGGCTTCCTGCGCGTCGATCAGCGCGGCGAGGTTGCTGCCGCGGCCGGACGCGAGGATCGCGATGGGAAAAGCCCGGGACCCGGGACTCGGGACTCGGGACTCGGCGGTGAAGCTCATGCGATGTGCACGCGGTCGTCGCCGTTCGTTGCGACGACTTCGCCGATCACCTGCGAGGCGAGGCCGTGTTTCGTCAGCGCAGCCGCTGCGACGCTGGCGTCCTCGCGTGCGAGGATCAGCGTGTAGCCGATTCCGCAATTGAAGGTGCGCCACATTTCCTCGCGCGGCACGTTGCCCTCGCGCTGCAGCCAGTCGAACACCGGCGGCAGTTTCCACGTCGAGCTGTCCAGCGCGATGCCCAGCCCTTCCGGCACCACCCGGATGATGTTCTCGGTCAGGCCGCCGCCGGTGATGTGCGCCATGCCGTGGATTGCCGGGACCCGGGACTCGGGATCCGGGACTCGCAAAAGCTGCAAGATCGGTTTCACGTAGATGGTGGTGGGAGCCATCAAGGCGTTTGCCAACGTCTGTCCATCGCCGAGTTTCAGGTCGAATGGCGAACCGGCGCGCTCGACGATCTTCCGGATCAGCGAATAGCCGTTGGAATGCGGTCCCGAAGACGCGATGCCCACGATCGCGTCGCCCGCGCGGATCGCGCTGCCGTCGAGCAGTTTCGATTTTTCAGCCGCGCCCACGCAAAAACCGGCCAGATCGTATTCGCCGGGCGGATACATGTCGGGCATCTCGGCGGTCTCGCCGCCGATCAGTGCGCAGCCGGCCAGTTCGCAGCCGCGCGCGATGCCGCCGATCACGCTCACGGCGGTATCGACATCGAGCTTGCCGGTCGCGAAGTAATCGAGGAAGAACAGCGGCTCGGCGCCCTGCACCAGCACGTCGTTCACGCACATCGCCACCAGGTCGATGCCGATGGTGTCGTGGCGGTCGAGCTGCTGTGCCAGTTTCAGTTTGGTGCCCACGCCGTCGGTGCCCGACACCAGCACGGGCTCGCGGTACTTGCCGGAGAGATCGAACAGCGCGCCGAAGCCGCCCAGCCCGCCCATCACCTCGGGGCGGAAACTGCGCTGCACCAGCGGCTTGATGCGCTCGACCACTGCGTTGCCGGCGTCGATGTCGACGCCTGCGGCGCGGTAGGTCAGGCTGTCGCGATGGGTGGGCACAGGCAGGGGCGGTGCGCGCCGCGGCGGCGGCAAAGTGCGCCATGATAGACGCTGGCGACGCGATTGGGCAGACTTGCGCCGGGTTCCACGAGGTGAACGCCATGACGCGAATCCTGCTGCCGGTTTTGCTGGTGTGCTGCCTCGCCGGCGCCGCGACCGCGCGGGCCGACCAGGCTGCGCCGCCCGCATCCGCCGCGCCGGCCAATCCCTACAGCGCCACCGTTCCGGTCGCGGGCCCCTCGGACACGCAGCGCGACGCCGCGATTTCGGCGGCGCTGGCCCAGGTGCTGAAGCAGCTCGCGCCCAACCTGGTGGCGACGCCGGACCTGCTGGCGCAGGCCCCCGGTCTGGCGCGCAATTTCCGCTATCAGCGCGCGCCGGCCGGGAACGGGCTGGAGCTGGAAGTGGAATTCGATCCGGGCTCGGTGAACCGGCTGATCCAGCAGACCGGCGCGAGCACGGCCGCCACGGGCGGTCCCGCCTCGCCGTCCTCATCGGCACCGGCGCCCGCGGGCCAGGGCGGCACCGGCACGCTGTGGGTGGACGGCATCGACAGCGGGCACACCTTCACCAGCCTGCTGGCGCTGCTGCGCGGCACGCCGCAACTGCACGACGTGACGCCCGAGGCGGCGAAGGGCGAGGGCGTGCTGCTGCACGTCGCGTTCGACGCGCCGCTGAAAAACATCCTCGCCACGCTCACGGGACCCGGCGGCCATCTCGCGCCCGCGGCCACCGCGCATCCGGGCGCGGATGCGTCGCTGCGCTGGGTGCCCTGAGGATTCGTGGCAGCGTGTTGAAGATCACGCCCGAGCGGCCGCCGCGGCAGGAAGCCGGCGTGATCCGTCATCTGCCCAACGTGATTTCGGCGCTGCGCATCCTGCTGGTGGCGCCGCTGATGCTGGCGCTGCTGTCGCGGCGTCACGAAACCGCGCTGGTCATCGCCGCGGTGGCCGGCGTGTCGGACGGCGTGGACGGCTATCTCGCCCGGCGTTGCGGCTGGCAGAGCCGGCTGGGTTCCATCCTCGACCCCGTCGCCGACAAGCTGATGCTGGTCTGCTGCATGCTGGGACTGGCGTGGCTGGGTGAAGCGCCGGTGTGGATGGTCGCGCTGGTGGTCGCGCGGGATGCGGTGATCGCGTTGGGTGCGCTGGCCTGGCGCGGCGTGCTGGGCCGGTTCGATGCCGAACCCAGCCTGGTATCGAAGGCCACCACCGTGGCGCAGATCGGTTTCGTGCTGCTGGTGCTGGCCGCTCAGGCCTTCGGCTGGCACGTGCCGATGCAGATGCCGGTGTGGACGGTGGCGCTGCTGACCGCGGCCAGCGGTCTCGACTACATCGTGCGCTGGGGCCTGCGTGCGCAGCGAGCCTTGCACGGGGGCAGGTGCGCATGACCGCCGTGCAGCGCTGGCAATGGCTGGCCATCGCGGTTGCGGCCGGCGTGCTGGTGTGGCTGCTGGCACCCGTGCTGACCCCGTTCGTGATCGCGGCGGGATTCGCGTATCTGGGCGATCCGCTGGCCAAACGCCTGCAGCGCATCGGCTGCAACCGCACGCTTGCCGCCAGCATCGTGTTCCTGGTGATGCTGCTGATCGTGGCGGTCGCGCTGCTGCTGCTGATTCCACTGGTCCAGCGCCAGATCGGCCGGCTGATCGGCGCGCTGCCGGTGTGGGCCGAGTGGGTCAGGCAGGTGGCGCTGCCGTGGCTGGAACAGCACCTCCATCTGCCGGCCAACGCTTTCGACGTGAGCGCGTTGCTGGCGCGCGCGAAGGAACACATCGGCACCGTCGGCAACGTGGCGGCCACGCTGCTGGGTTACGTGACGCGCTCGGGACTTGCGCTGATCGGCTGGGTCATCGCACTGGTGCTGATTCCGGTGGTGACGTTCTACCTGCTGCGCGACTGGGGCGGGCTCGTCGCGCACATCGACGGCCTGCTGCCGCGCGCGGCGCAACCGACCATCCGGCGGCTGGCGCGCGAGGCCGACGAAGTGCTGGGCGCGTTCGTGCGCGGACAGTTGCTGGTGATGATCGCGCTGGGCATCTACTACGCACTCGCGCTGCGGCTGACCGGACTGGAAGTGGGGCCGCTGATCGGCATGGTCGCGGGCCTGGTCAGCTTCGTGCCGTATCTCGGCTTCATCGTCGGGATCGTGGTCAGCCTGATCGCGGCGCTGATGCAGTTCCACGACGTGCTGCACCTGGTGCTGGTGCTGATCGTGTTCGCGATCGGTTCGGTGCTGGAAAGCTACGTGCTGGTGCCCAAGCTGGTCGGCGACAAGATCGGCCTGCATCCGGTCGCGGTGATGTTCGCGGTGCTGGCGTTTGGCCAGTTGTTCGGCTTCATCGGCGTGCTGCTGGCCTTGCCGATGGCTTCGGTGCTGACGGTGCTGCTGCGCTATGCGCTGGAACGCTACCGCGCCAGCGCGTTGTACGCGGCGCAGCCGTCCGGGGACGAGCCGCCCGCTGCTGCCGCGGATCACGGCGCGGCGGCCGATGCCGGACAGAAGTCCGGCGCCAGCGATCCGCCCCCGCCATGAACGCGCGCCAGTTTCCCCTCGACCTGCGCTGGCCGCCGCACCAGCGCCTCGATGCCTACTGGCCCGGCGCCAACGCGCTGGCGCTGCGCGACGTTGCCGATGTCGCAAGCGGCGGCAGCAGCGCGTGGCTGTACCTGCACGGCGCGGCCGGCACCGGCAAGAGCCATCTGCTGATCGGGGCGTGCCGTGCCGCGATCGAAGCGGGGCGGCAGGCGCGTTACGCGTCGCTGGCGCAGTTGCCCGCGCCGCGCGGCGAAGCGATCGCCGCCGTCGATGCCGGCGGCCTGCTCGCGATCGACGACGTACAGGCGATCGCTGGCGACCGGGGCGCCGAGCGCGCGCTGTTCGACCTCTACAACCGCGCGAAGGCCGCGGATGCGCGGATGCTGTTCGCCGCTTCGGCGCCGCCGGCGGAAGCGGGAATGGCGCTGCCGGACCTGGTCTCGCGCCTGGCGATGTGCACCCGGCACGCGCTGCGGCCTCTGGACGACGCGGGCCGCCGGGCGATGCTGTGGATGCTGGCCAGGCGCATGGGTCTCGGCCTCGACGACGAGGTGCTGGACTGGCTCATCGCGCGCCATCCGCGCGACCCCGCGTCACTGGTTGCGCTGCTGCACCGGATCGACCGCGCCGCGCTGGCCGCGCAGCGGCGCGTCACCATTCCGTTCCTGCGCGAGCTGCTGCTCGAATCCGGCACGTAGCCGCGGGCTCTCCGGCAAGCCGGAACGGGCTTGGCCGCGGCCGCCTGCACACGGCTGCCTACCGCCGCCCGCGCAAGCGGGCATCGAGTTCCGCCAGCCGCTGCGGCGTGCCGACGTCGGTCCAGAAACCGCGATGATGGCGCCATCCGACCTCGCCGCGCGCGATCGCGGCGCGCAGCAGCGGCGCGAGCGAAAAGCGTGGCGGCGTTTCACGTGCGCCCGGCGTGTCACCGACGATGGTTTGCCAGTCGCGCAGGATGTCCGGGCGGTACACGCCGATGCCGGCAAAGGTGAGCGCGCGCACGGCGCCGGGCGAATCCGGGTACGGCGACAGCCTGCCGTTCGCGTCGATGCCGAAATCGCCATGCGGATGCTGCGGGGGGTTGTCCACCAGCACCAGTTCCGCGATGCCGCGCGGTTCGTGCGGCAATTGCGTGAAATCGAAATCGGCGAAGGTGTCGGCATTGATCGCGAGGAAGGGTTGCGTTCCGAGCAGCGGCAACGCGTGCAGCATCCCGCCGCCGGTTTCCAGCGGCACGTCTCCTTCGCGGCTGTATTCGACATGCACGCCGTAACGCGAACCATCGCCCAGCGCGGTCGGAAACTGGTCGGCGAGATGCGCGACATTGATGACCACCTCGCGCACGCCGGAGGCCGCGAGCCTTTCCAGGTGCCATTCGATCAGGCGTTTGCCGCCGGCCTCCAGCAGCGGCTTGGGCGTCGCGTCCGTCAGCGGGCGCATCCGCTCGCCGCGCCCGGCTGCCAGCAGCAGCGCTTTCATGCAGCGGGTTCCGTCAGGTCGCGATCACCCACCCAGCGTTCCATCAACGCCAGGAAATCGCGCAGCTCGGGATAGGCGGAAGCCACGCCGCGCACGTAGTGCCACACGCGCGGCAGGTCGGCGAGATAGCCGCGCTTGCCGTCGCGGTACCACAGCCGGCAGAAAATCCCCAGCACCTTGAGATGCCGTTGCAGGCCGGTCAGGTCGAACCAGCGCCGCCAGCGCGCGGCATCGACGCGCGCGTCCAGCCCCCCGGCCTCGCGCAGGCGCAGGCGGTGCGATTCCGCCCATTCGCGGACGCGGCCCTCGTCCCAGGCGATGTAGCAGTCGCGCAGCAGCGACACCGGATCGTAGGCGATCGGCCCCTGCACCGCGTCCTGCAGGTCCACGATGCCGGGATTGTGCCCCGGCACGATCATCAGGTTCCGGCTGTGGTAGTCGCGGTGCACGAACACCTGCGGCTGCGCCAGGGCGTTGTCGATCAGCAGGCGGAACGCGGCTTCGAGGATGTCCCAGTCGTCGCACCCGATCGCGATGCCCAGGTGCCGCTGCAGGAACCACGCGGGCATCAGTTCCAGCTCGGTGGTCAGCAGCGTTGCGCCGTAGCGCGGCAGGCCCGAGGGATCGACGCGGGTCTGGATCGTCAGCAGCGCGTCCAGCGCATCGGCGTACAGCTTGCCGGCGCTGGTCTCGTCGAGTCCGGCGAGGTAGGTGCGGGTGCCGAGATCGGACAGCAGCAGGAAACCCTGCGCGCGGTCCTCGGCCAGCACGGCCGGTGCGTTCAGGCCCGCCGCGCGCAGCCGCGCGGCCACGTCCAGCCACGGGGCGATCACCTGCGGCATGCCGGAGGCGTCCATCAGCACCGCGCTGCCGTGCGCGGTCCGGACGCGCCAGTAGCTGCGCTGGCTGGCATCCTCGGAGGCGCGCTCGATCCGCGCGCCGGGATCGCCGGTGACGGCGCGCGCAAAGGCAAGACGCGCGTCGGCGTGCGGGTCGGTGCCCGAGAGTGCGGCGGCTTCGTGCATGACGGCGCAGTATAAAAGCGGGGCATGTCGCCACTACCATCGTGCATCACGGAAGAGCCGGATCGGCTATTCTTGGCCCTTTCAGGGGGATGCGTGCCTCATGGAACCAGCGCGTCTGCACACCCACCTCGACCGGCTCGAGGCCGAATCGATCCGCATCCTGCGCGAGACGGTGGCCGAGTGCAAAAAGCCGGTGCTGCTGTATTCGATCGGCAAGGACTCGTCGGTCCTGCTGCACCTGCTGCTGAAGGCGTTTTATCCCGGCAAGCCGGCGCTGCCGATGCTGCACGTCAACACCACGTGGAAGTTCCGCGAGATGATCGAGTTCCGCGACCGCGTCGCGCGCGAAACCGGCATCGAGCTGATCGAGCACATCAACAAGGACGGCTTGCAGCGCGGGATCAATCCGATCACCCACGGCGCCGCCGTGCACACCGACGTGATGAAGACCCAGGCGCTCCGGCAGGCGCTGGCCGAACACGGCTTCGATGCCGCGATCGGCGGTGCGCGCCGCGACGAGGACCCCGCGCGCGCCAAGGAACGGGTGTTCTCGCTGCGCGGGGCGGGCCAGCGCTGGGAACCGCGCAGGCAGCGCCCGGAACCGTGGGGTCTCTATAACACGCGGCTCGCGGCGGACGAAACACTGCGGGTATTCCCGCTGTCGGACTGGACCGAACTGGACGTGTGGCTGTACATCCGGCGCGAGCGGATACCGGTGGTACCGCTCTACTTCGCGAAAGAGCGTCCCACCATCGTGCGCAACGGCATGCTGCTGGTGCGCGACGATGACCGGATGCCGCTGGAACCCGGCGAACCGGTGATGCGCAGGGTGCGTTTCCGGACGCTGGGCTGCTGGCCGCTGACCGCGGCGGTGGAATCCGATGCCGCCGACCTCGACGCGATCATCGCCGAGATGCTGGACACGCGCCTGTCCGAGCGCGCCGGCCGCATCATCGACCACGATCCTTCCGATTCGATGGAGCGCAAGAAGCGTGAAGGCTATTTCTGATCCCGTCATCGAGGCCGCACCGGCGTCATCGCTGGCGGCGCGCCTGCACGCGCTGGAAACGCGCGACACCCTGCGCATCGCGATCTGCGGCAGCGTGGACGACGGCAAGAGCACGCTGCTGGGGCGTCTGCTGGCCGAAGCCGGGATGATTCCCGACGACCGCCTGCAGCAGATGATCCGCGACAGCAAAAAGCACGGCACCCAGGGCGGCGCGCCGGACTATGCACTGCTGCTGGACGGTCTGGATGCCGAGCGCGAGCAGGGCATCACCATCGACGTGGCATGGCGCTATTTCGGCACCGACCGGCGCGCCTTCATCGTCGCCGACTGCCCCGGCCACGCGCAGTACACCCGCAACATGGCCAGCGGCGCGTCGAACGCGGAACTGGGCATCGTGCTGGTGGACGCGCGCGCCGGCGTGCAGACGCAGACCCGCCGGCACGTGGCGATTCTCGCGATGTTCGGCGTGACGCGCGTGCTGTTCGCGGTCAACAAGCTGGACCTGATCGATTACGACCGCACGCGCTACGCCGCGATCGAGCACGAATGCAGGGAACTGGCGCGCACGCTGGGCATCGCGCGGGCCGACGCGATCCCGGTGTCGGCATTGAACGCGGACAACCTGGTCGCGAATTCGCCGCGCACGCCCTGGTACACCGGCGCGCCGCTGCTGTCGTACCTGGAAACGGTGTCGGTGGAACGCCGCAGCGACGAGGCGTTCGCGCTGCCGGTGCAGTGGGTCAACCGTCCGGACCACACGTTCCGGGGCTATGCCGGCACCGTCGCCGGCGGCCGGGTCACCCGCGACGACGAAGTCGTCGTGCTGCCGTCCGGGCAGCGTGCGCGTGTCGCGCGCGTGATCGGCGGCGACCGCGATCTCGACGTCGCCACCGCGGGTGAATCGGTCACGCTGACGCTGGCCGAGCAGATCGACGTGTCGCGCGGCGACGTGATCGCCGAGATCGCGCACCCGCCGCAGGTGGCCGCCCAGTTCGCCTGCCACCTGCTGTGGCTGGACGACGCGCCGATGCTGCCGCACCGCCGGTACCTGATGAAGATCGCGACCCGCACGCTGGGTGCGCGGGTCACCGAGATCAAGCACCGGATCGACCCCGACACGCAGGCGCACCTGGCGGCCACGCGCCTGGCCGCCAACGAGATCGGCTACTGCAACCTGTCGCTAGATGCCGACATCGCGTACCGCCCCTACCAGCAAGACCGCACGCTGGGCGGGTTCATCCTGATCGACCGCGAAAGCAGTGCCACGGTCGGTTGCGGCACGCTGGACTTCGGGCTGCGCCGCGACAGCAACGTGCACTGGCAGCACCTGGACATCGACCGCGCCGCGCGTGCCCGGATCAAGGGCCAGACGCCGCGCTGCCTGTGGTTCACCGGCCTGTCCGGCGCCGGCAAGTCGACCATCGCCAACCTGGTTGAACGCCGCCTGCACGCGGACGGCTTCCACACCATCCTGCTGGACGGCGACAACATCCGGCACGGGCTGAACCGCGATCTCGGGTTTACCGATTCCGACCGCGTCGAGAACATCCGCCGCGTGGCCGAGGTCGCCAAGCTGATGATGGACGCCGGCCTGATCGTGCTGGTGTCGTTCATCTCGCCGTTCCGCGCCGAACGCCAGATGGCGCGCGACCTGTTCGGCGAGGGCGAGTTCCTGGAAGTGTTCGTCGATGCGCCGCTCGAGGTTTGCGAACAGCGCGACGTCAAGGGCCTGTACGCCAAGGCGCGCGCGGGCGAGCTCGCCAACTTCACCGGCATCGGTTCGCCCTACGAGCCGCCGGAAAAGCCAGAGATCCACCTGCATTCCGACCGCGAATCCGCGGCCGATTCCGCGCGCGCGGTGATCGAGGCGCTGATGGGCGACGGCGGGCATTGAGGCGCGCCTCCATCCGTGCGGTTCCCCTCGGATAGGGGAAAGGAAGGCTTGTACGCGAGGCGCTGAATCAGTACCATATTGGTACTTATTCAGCGTGTGTAGCCGTGCTCCGCGTTTCCCGTCTCGCCGATTACGCCTCCGTGGTGATGGCCTGCCTGGCGCGCCGTGCGGGCGAGGTGCTGCCCGCGGTGCAGATCGCCGAAGACACGCGTCTGGAATTGCCCACCGTCAGCAAGCTGCTGAAACAGCTTGGCCGCGCGGGGCTGGTGGAATCGTTCCGCGGCGCGGCAGGCGGTTACCGGCTGGCGCGTCCCGCGCAGCAGATTTCATTGGCCGAGATCGTCGAGGCGCTGGACGGACCGATCGGCCTGACCGAATGCAGCGCGGGCCATGCGGGCTGCGAACTGGAAGCGCATTGCGCGGTATCGCGTGACTGGCAGGGCGTGGGCGCGGCAGTGGGTGCCGCGCTGCGTGCGGTGAGCCTGGCCGACATGCTGCGCCGGCAACGCCCCGCGCACGGCCGCGCCGCCTGAGGAACCGCTGATGGCGACTCGTCCTGGCGAAATCGAAGCCGCGCTGTCGCGCCGTTACGCGGCGGGCTTCGTGACCGACATCGAAAGCGACAGCCTGCCGCCGGGCCTGAACGAGGACGCGATCCGCGCGCTGTCGGCGCGCAAGCAGGAGCCGGCATGGATGACCGAGTGGCGGCTGGCCGCGTACCGCCACTGGCTGACGATGGCGCCGCCGCGCTGGGCGAAGCTGCGGCTCGCGCCGATCGATTTTCAGGCGATCAGCTACTACTCCGCCCCGAAGAACCGGCCGCAGTCGCTGGACGAGGTCGATCCCCGGCTGCTGGAGACCTACGAGAAGCTGGGCGTACCGCTGCACGAACGCGCCAGGCTCGCGGGTGTCGCGGTGGACGCGGTGTTCGATTCGGTGTCGGTGGCCAACACCGCGCGCGAAGAGCTCGCGAAGGTGGGCGTGATCTTCTGTTCGATGAGCGAGGCGATCCGCGAACACGGTGAATTGGTGCGGCAATACCTCGGCTCGGTGGTGCCGCGGGGCGACAATTTCTTCGCGGCGCTCAACTCGGCGGTGTTCTCGGACGGTTCGTTCGTGTTCATTCCGAAAGGCGTGCGCTGCCCGATGGAACTGTCCACCTATTTCCGGATCAACGCGGGCCACACCGGCCAGTTCGAGCGCACCCTGATCATCGCCGAGGAAGGCGCGTACGTTTCGTACCTGGAGGGCTGCACCGCGCCGATGCGCGACGAGAACCAGTTGCACGCGGCGGTGGTGGAACTGGTCGCCCTGGAACGCGCGCACATCAAGTATTCGACGGTGCAGAACTGGTACCCGGGCGACGAGCACGGCAGGGGCGGCATCTACAACTTCGTGACCAAGCGCGGCGATTGCCGGGGCAATGATTCGCGGATCTCGTGGACGCAGGTCGAAACGGGTTCCGCGATCACCTGGAAATATCCGTCGTGCATCCTGCGCGGCGACCGTTCGGTCGGCGAGTTTCATTCGGTCGCGCTGACGCATCACTGGCAGCAGGCCGACACCGGCACCAAGATGATCCACGTCGGCCGCGACACCAAGTCCAAGATCGTGTCCAAGGGCATCAGCGCGGGCCACGGTCAGAACAGCTATCGCGGGCTGGTCAAGGTCGAGGCCGGTGCCGAGAACGCGCGCAACCACACGCGGTGCGATTCGCTGCTGATCGGCAAGCACTGCGGTGCGCACACCTTTCCGTACATCGAGGTGAAGAATCCCACCGCGATCGTCGAACACGAGGCAACCACGTCCAGGATTTCCGACGACCAGATGTTCTACTGCCGCTCGCGCGGGATCGGCGAGGAAGATGCAGTGTCGATGATCGTGGACGGTTTCTGCCGTCAGGTGTTCCGCGAACTGCCGATGGAGTTCGCGGTGGAGGCGAAGAAGCTGCTGGAAGTCTCGCTGGAAGGAGCCATAGGCTGATTTTCCTTCTTGCTCCGGGAAAGCCGCCATCCCTGACAAGGAGCTCCGTGGTGGCGCGAAGCGCCGGATGAGGGTGAGGAGCGGCGCATGTCTGATGCCAGCGGCATCACGCGTCGCTGCGAACGGGCGGCCATGGATGGCCGCACCGGCGCCACGCACCAGGAAAGATTGCTCGCAAGAAACCAGGAATCGACATGCTGAAGATCGACAACCTGCACGTCCGTGTCGCCGGCAGGGAAATCCTGAAGGGGCTTTCGCTGGCGGTGCAGCCCGGCGAAATGCACGCGGTCATGGGTCCCAACGGCGCCGGCAAATCCACGCTGGGTCACGTTCTGGCGGGACGCCCGGGTTATGAAGTCACGCAGGGCACCGTCGAGTTCGACGGCAGAAACCTGCTGGAAATGGCGCCGGAGCAGCGCGCCGCCGCGGGCGTGTTCCTGGCGTTCCAGTACCCGGTCGAGATTCCCGGCGTCAACAACACCTATTTCCTGCGCACCGCCCTGAATGCGCAGCGCAAGGCGCGCGGCGGAGACGAACTCGACTCGATGCAATTCCTCAAGCTAGTGCGCGAGAAACTGAAGGTGATGCAGCTTTCGCCGGATCTGCTGAACCGCGCCGTCAACGAGGGATTTTCCGGCGGCGAAAAGAAACGCAACGAGATCTTCCAGATGGCGGTGCTGGAGCCGAGGCTGGCGATCCTGGACGAAACCGATTCGGGTCTGGACATCGACGCGCTCAGGCAGGTCGCGGAAGGCGTCAACGCGCTGCGCGCGCCCGACCGCGCCTTCGTGGTGATCACGCATTATCAGCGTCTGCTGGATTACATCGTGCCGGACCGTGTGCACGTGCTGGCCGACGGGCGGATCGTCGAAAGCGGCGACGCCGGACTCGCGCAGCAACTGGAGGCGCACGGCTACGCCTGGGTGCGCGAACGCCAGCCGGCGGAGGCGGGAGCGTGAACGCGGTCCTCTCGCCCTTCGTGCAGTCGATGCACGCGGCCGCGCAGGCGGCGCGTCTGCCCGGCAGCGGCATCGGCTGGCTGGACCAGGCGCGCGCCGAGGCACTGCGCGCGTTTCTCGGCAGGGGCCTGCCCGACACCCGCAACGAGCTGTGGAAATACACCGCGTTGCGCACGCTGGAACGGCGCGCTTTCGCACCGGCCGATCCCGATGCGGCCACGCGCACGCTCGACATCGACGCGCTGGCGCCGGGAACGCGCGGCGCCGCGCGGATCGTGTTCGTCAACGGCGCTTTCCGTGCCGACCTGTCGCGGCTGGACGGCCTGCCCGGGGGCGTCACGCTGGCGCCACTGTCGCGCGAACTCGCCGAACGCCCCGAACCGCTGCGGTTTCTGCTCGGCTCGCGTCAACGCGACGACGACGCGTTCGCCTGGCTGAACCTTGCGCTGGCCTCGGACGGGGTGATCCTGCGGGTCGCGCCGGGCGTGCGGGCCGATCCGCCGGTGCACGTCATCCATGCCGGTGCGGATGCAGGCGGCGAAATCGCGTGGCACGCGCGCAGCCTGATCGAGGTGGGCGAGGGCGCACGGCTGGACCTGGTCGAGCATCATGTCGGCGGGGGCGCGCAGGGCCATTTTGCCGATCTTGTCTGCGAGGTCATGCTGCATCCGCGCGCCGGACTGGACTGGACCGTGCTGCAGCACGCGGCGGGTGCGATGACCCTGCTGCGACGGAGCGACGCCCAGTTGCACGACGATGCACGTCTCACGCTGCACGCGCTGGAACTGGGCGGCAGGCTGGCCCGGCATGAAATCCGCGCGACCCTGGCCGGTGACCGTGCGCGTTTCCACGGCCGTGGCGCGTTCGTGCTGCGCGACCGCCAGCACGGCGACACCGAACTGCTGGTCGAGCATCGTGGCCGCGACACCGTCAGCGATGCGATGTGGCGCGGCGTGGCCGACGGCCGGGCGCGTGGCGTGTTCCACGGTTCGATCACGGTGGCGCAGGGCGCCGACGGTGCGGACGCGAACCTGTCGAACAAGAACCTGCTGCTGTCCCGTTCGGCCGAAATCGACACCCGGCCCGTGCTGGAGATCCACGCCGACGAAGTCAAGGCTGCGCACGGCGCCACGGTGGGGCAACTGGACGAGAACGTGCTGTTCTACCTGCGCTCGCGCGGCATTCCCGAAGCCGCGGCGCGCCGGATGCTGGTGCGCGCGTTCTGCGCGGAAGCGCTGGCCGGCATCGAGCCGCGCCTCCGCGAGCGTTGCGATGCGCTGCTGGCGGCGGTGCTGCCGGGTGAGGTCCTGCCATGAACCTGCGCGAGAGGATGCAGCCAGACGCCGCAGTGGACTGGTTGCGGGTGCGCGAGGATTTTCCGATCCTCAGGCGCAGCATCCACGGCAAGCCGCTGGTGTACCTCGACAGCGCCAACACGGCGCAAAAGCCGCGCCAGGTGATCGAGGCGGTGGACCGTTTCTACCGCGAGCACAACGCCAACGTCTCGCGCGCGGTGCACCAGCTGGGCGAGGAAGCGACCGCGCTCTACGAAGGTGCGCGCGACAAGCTGGCGGCGTTCCTGGGCGCCAGTCACCGCGACGAGATCGTGCTGACCTCCGGCACCACGATGGCGACCAACCTGGTCGCGTACAGCTATGCGCTGCCGCGCCTGAAAGCCGGCGACGCGATCGTGGTCACCACGATGGAGCACCACGCCAACATCGTGCCGTGGCAGCTGGTGTGCGGACGCGCCGGCGCGCATCTGAAAGTCGCGCCGATCACCGAATCCGGCGAGCTGGTCGTCGAAAAGTTCGTCGAACTGCTGACGCCGGAGGTGAAACTGGCCGGCGTGGTGCACGTGTCCAACGTGCTGGGCACCGTCAATCCGGTGAAACGGCTGGCGCGCGAATGCAGGAAACGCGGGATTCCGTTGCTGGTGGATGGCTCGCAGGCTGCGCCGCACCTGGCGCTGGATGTGAAGTCCATCGGTTGCGATTTCTACGTGATCACGGGCCACAAGATGTGCGGACCCACCGGCACCGGCGCGCTGTGGGCGCGGCGCGAACTGCTCGAAACCATGCCGCCGTTCTTCGGCGGCGGCGAAATGATCCGCGAGGTGAAATTCTCCGGTACCACCTTCGCGGATCCGCCGCACAAGTTCGAGGCCGGCACGCCGAACACCGCCGGCTTCGCGGGGCTGGCCGCCGCGGTCGATTACCTGCAGGGCATCGGGATGGCGAACATCGCCGCGCGTGAACGCGAATTGCTCGATTGCGCGACGCGGCGCCTGAACGACGTGCCGGGCCTGCGGATCATCGGCCACGCACCGGACAAGGCCGCGGTGATTTCCTTCCTGATCGACGGTGTGCACGCGCACGACCTTGCCACGCTGCTGGACCAGGAAGGCGTGGCGGTGCGTTCCGGCCACCACTGCGCACACCCGCTGATGCAGTTCTACGGCGTCGCCGCCACCTGCCGCGTCTCGCTGGCGTTCTGGAACACCGAGGCCGAGATCGACGCGCTGGTGGAAGCGATCAGCCGTGCCCGTGAATTGCTTGCATGAACACCGCCGGTTTGCACTTCCGTGCCGCCACGGCGGCCGACGTCGGGGCGATCGTCGCGCTGACCGAATCGGCCTATCGCGGCGATGCCAGCCGTGCCGGCTGGACCACCGAGGCCGACCTGCTGGACGGCCAGCGCACCGATACGCGTGAAGTCGCCGGGCTGATCGCGCGGCCCGGCAGCGTGATCCTGCTGGCCGAGCGCGGGTCGGTCCATGACGGCACTGCACCGCGCGAATTGCTGGCCTGCTGCCATGTCGAGAAACAGGGTGACGCCTGCTACTTCGGGATGTTTTCGGTGCGTCCCGACGGCCAGGGTGCGGGCATCGGCCGTGCGTTGCTGGCGGAGGCCGAGCGCCACGCGCGGGACACGTGGCATTGCCGCGCGATGCGGATGACGGTGATCGACGTGCGCTCGGAGCTGATCGCCTGGTACCAGCGGCGCGGTTATCGCCGCACCGGCGAATACCGGCCGTTCCCGTACGGCGATCCGCGCTTCGGCATCCCGAAGCGCGACGATCTGCGCTTCGAATGGCTCGTCAAGGAGCTTTGATTGTCGATCGCGCTCGACGACATCCCTGTTTTTTTCCGCGCCCCTCCCGGGGGCGCGGGTTACTTCTCTTTGCATGGCCAAAGAGAAGTCACCAAGAGAAAGGCCACCCCGCGAACACGTCCTGAGCACATCCCTGTGCTCAGGATGCGCGAGCGGGCGCCGGGGTTCGCCGAAGGCACGTCCATGTGCCTGCGGCGAACTGGCCCGCGTCCTGCGGGTCATCCTTCGGACTGTTCCGTCGCCCCTCGCCGTGTTCGAGGGGCCCCTTTCAACGCCATGACTTGCCACATTCATGTGGCTCGCCCTTCGGGGCGCCTGCGGCGTTCAAATTGGCAATCCTGCCGATTTAGTCTGCGCGCGTGGAAGACGCCGCATGGCGCGCAGGACGCGCGCCTTACGGGGCCCCTGTGCTGCGGTGAGGGCCGGACGACAAGGCCCGCAGGGTGGGCGCGATGGATCGCGCCCACTTGCCGCCGCGCCTGGGATGGCGCGTCGGCAAGCCCGGCCGGCCCGAACGGATTTTTTGTCCATGGATGGACGAAAAACGCAGCACCGGGGTCGCCTTCTCTTTGGCCACTTTCTCTTGGCGAGGCAAGAGAAAGTGGCCCGCCCGCCTGGAGGCGGGCGGAAAAGGACATGGACGTCAATGCGCTTGGATTCCTGCCTGTGCAGAAATGACGGAGAAGAGAGATGCCGGACGAATGGGTGAAAGTCTGCGCGCAGGACGAACTGCTGCCCGGCGAATTCCGGGTGGCGTGGGACGGCGACACCGCGATCGCGGTGTACAACCTCGATGGCGATCTCTACGCCGTCGAGGACACCTGCACGCACGACGGCGGCGATCTGGCCGGCGGCGAGGTGCACGGTTTCGAGGTCGAATGTCCGCGCCACGGCGCGCGTTTCGATCTGCGTACCGGTGCGGTCACCGCGCCGCCGGCGGTGACGCCGATCGCGTGCTTTCCGGTGCGGATCGAAGACGGCGTGATTTACACACGCGACGATCGCTGAGGCGTTTCCGCCCTCTCGGTACGGGGTTTCGGCCCATCGAGGCTGCCGTCCACGGCCACGCTCCATGCCGGGATAACGCCGGTCGCGGTCAAATATGCTGCAGCATCGGCGGGAAACGGATTTCCACACGCAGGCCGCGGCCGTCGGGATTGCCGCCGAAGCTGAGTTCGGCGCCGTGGCGCTCGGCGATCTCGCGCACGATGGCCAGGCCCAGGCCGCTGCCTTCGTGGCCGCTGCCCACGATCCGGAAGAAGCGCTCGCCCAGGCGCGGGATCAGTTCGGGTGCGACGCCCGGCCCGTTGTCCAGCACGCTCAGCACGCAGCCGTTGCCGCTGTCCGGCTGCAGCGCGACGGTGACCACGGTGTTGCCGCGGTTGCCGTAGCGCAGCGCGTTGTCGATCAGGTTGCCCAGCATTTCGCGCAGCAGCACCGCATCGCCGATGATCCGGACGCCGTGATGCGGACCGCTGTAACCGAGATCGGCGCCGCGCGCCATCGCCTCGGGCACGCGCGCGGCCACCTCGTCGCGCACCAGTTCGGCCAGATCCAGCGGCGCCGCGGCGCCCAGCGCCTCGTCGGGAGCCTGCGCACGCGCCAGCGCCAGCAGTTGTCCGGCCGCCCGCGCGGTGCCGGCGGACAGGCGTTCGACATGGGTCAGTGCCTCGCGGATGGTCTCCGGGGTGGGATCGGCCAGCGCCCGTTCGGCCTGCAGCCGCAGGCCCGCCAGCGGCGTGCGCAACTGGTGCGCGGCGTCGGCGATGAAACGCTGCTGCTGGCGCAACATCCGGTCGAGGCGGCCCAGCAGCGCGTCGATGGTGGCGACCAGCGGCTGCACCTCCAGCGGGGCGTCGATGGTGCGCAGCGGCGACAGGTCGCCCGCCTCGCGCATCCGGATCTCGTGCGCCAGCGGCTCCAGCACGCGCAGGCCGCGGTTGATGCCCAGCCACACCAGCAGCATCGCCACGCCGATCAGCACCAGTTCGATCGGCACCGTCGCGACCAGCAGTTCGCGTGCCAGCACGTGGCGCTTGCGCACGGTTTCCGCGGTGGAGATCACCAGCGTGTCGCGCGGATCGTCCTCGTTGGGCAGGAACACCGAGGCCATCCGCAAGGTCTGGCCGTTCTCGTGCAGCGTGCTCATGCGCGGATCGGTATAAGGCGTGTCCGAATGCGGCTGCGGCAGGTTGGGATCGCCCGCCAGCACGCCGTAGCGCATGCTGCGCACCGCGAACACGATGCGGTCGTTGACGTCGAACTGCAGGAGGATCTTCGCCTGTTCGCTCAGCTCGTTGCGGCCGGCGTCGCTGTTGACCAGTTGCCCGATCGCGCGCGCGCTGTCCAGCAGCCAGCGGTCGTACACCTTGTTGGCGTAGTGCATGCCGATCGCGTAGCTGATGATGCCGCCGCACACCAGCACCGCCAGCAGCGGCGCGGCGACGAACAACAGCAGGCGGCGCTTGAGGCTGGGCTTACGCACTGTCGTCGGCTTCGAGCAGGTAACCGAGTCCGCGCACCGTGCGCAGGCTGACGCCGCTGCTGGCCAGCTTGCGGCGCAGGCGGTGCACCGCGATGTCCAGGCCGTTGTCGGTCAATGCCTCGTTCCAGGTGCCCAGCGCCTCGATCAGGTGTTCGCGCGAGGTCACCCGGTTGCGCCGCGAGGCCAGCGCTTCCAGCAGGCCGAACTCGCGCGCGGTCAGGTCCAGCGGCTTGTCGTCGAGGTTGACGCTGCGGCCCGGCAGGTCGATCGACAGCTTGCCGAGTTTCAGCACTGGCACGCCCTGGCTGGCCTGGCGGCGCAGCAGCGCGCGCACCCGCGCGTCGAATTCCGCCAGGGTGAAGGGCTTGACCAGGTAATCGTCGGCGCCGAGGTCGAGGGTGTGTACCCGCAGATCCAGCTCCTCGCGCGCGGTGATCACCAGCACCGGCACGCCGTCGCGCGCGGCGCGCAGTTTGCGCAGGATCTCGCCGCCCTCCTCGCCGGGCAGCCCCAGATCCAGCACCACCAGCGAGAACGCATGCGACTGCAGGGCGGTCAGCGCTGCCCGGCCATCGGTCAGGTGATCGACCGCGTGGCCCGCGCGCCTCAGGGTGGCGCAGACCGCGTCGGCGATCGCTGCATCGTCCTCGACTACCAGCATGCGCATGGGATTTGGAACCGGACAATCAGAGATGAGGGAGGGGTGCGGGAAGAAGCATCGAAAGGCGAATCCGCGTGGCGGTCCGAATCCCGATTCTCGATTCCCGGCTCCGGGCTTTCAAGCGTACAACTTGACGAGCACGATTTCGCCGCTGCCTTCCACGACGGTTCTCGGCGACCCCGCGCCGGCTGGGACCAGCACCGCATCGTGCGGGTTCAGCGCAAGCGGCGCGCCGGAACCGGTTTCGACGGCGGCGCTGCCCGAATCCAGATACAGCAGCCAGCGCACGTCCGTTTCAGGCGGCAGCACGATCGAACCGGTCAGGGGGCGCGGATACACCTCGCCGCGCGCACCGTCGCGCAGCATCAGGTTGAAGTCGCGGGTCGGGCCGCCGGGCAGGAGGCCCAGCGGCGCCGGCGTGCCGTCGAAACGCAGTACCCCGAAACGCGCCCCGGCGAGCTCGCGCCCGTCGGGGAAACGCAGCGTCATCGGCGCATCCAGCGGCACCAGCATCCGCCGGGTATCCGGAAGCGCCGAAAACGGCCCCTCGTGAGCGACCGTGGCGACGCTGATCCGGACGCGCCAGTTGCCGTCATCCGGTTCGCGCAGGATCACGCGGGTGACGCCCGCGCCGTTGGCCCAGGCTTCCTCGCGCTGCGCGGAACGCGGGATGGGGTGGAGAGCCGGCATGGGGACGGACGCCTTCAATCCAGCAGCGCCGCCAGCGCCCGGGTGCTGAGCGCCAGGCCTTCGCGCCATGCGTAGCCGACGATGGGCTCGCCGGTGCGCACGTCGCGGAAGGTTTCTTCCTGACCCGGCGCCAGCAGATGGCGGTAATCGACGGTCAGTTCCTCGCCGGGGTCGAGATCGCGTGCCGCGAACACGAAGCCGAGATGCCACAGGCCGGTGGGTTCGAAACTGTGGTTCACGTAGCACTCGTCGGGCCAGTCGGGCGAGAGCGTGTAGCGGTCCTCGAACCAGCGCACGGCCGTGTGCAACTGCGCCGCGCGCTCCGGATCGGAAACGATCTCCTGCCACGACCAGGTCCTGTCGATCGCGTCCGGCGCGATCGCGATCCGGCCGCGCGGCAGCGGTTCCTCCAGGAACAATCCCTTGCCGGCACCGGGAATGGTCGAGGCGGCGATGCGATAGCGGGGCAGGATCACGGCGGAACTCGCGCGGGGGAGGCGAGTGTAATGCAGCCGCCGCCTCCGGCGTCGGCTGGCGATGACGGGCTGTTACACTGACGCGATTCGTCAAGATCCTGGAGGGCATTCGATGGATGCCGGCAAGGCCCAATCCTTCATCAGCGAGTTGTGGGACGACGAGGTGGTGCCGCAACTCACCGACTATATCCGCATCCCCAACAAGTCGCCGCTGTTCGATCCGGAGTGGGCCGCGCACGGCCACATGGATGCCGCGGTCGCCCTGATGGAGAAGTGGGCACGCGCCAGGCTCGCTGCGCTGCCGGGCGCGACGCTGGAGGTGGTGCGGCTTCCCGGCCGGACGCCGCTGATTTTCATCGACGTTCCCGGATCGGGCAGCGAGGCGCGCGCCGGCGATTGCGTGCTGCTGTACGGCCACCTCGACAAGCAGCCGGAAATGACCGGCTGGAACGACGGCTTCGGTCCGTGGACGCCGGTGCTGAAGGGCGACAAGCTGTTCGGCAGCGGCGGCGCCGACGACGGCTACGCGATCTTCGGTGCGCTGTCCGCGTTGCTGGCCATGCAGGAACAGGACGTGCCGCGCGCGCGCTGCGTGGTGATCATCGAGGCCTGCGAGGAATCGGGCAGCTACGACCTGCCGTTCTACGTCGATCATCTGGCGTCGCGCATCGGCAAGCCCTCGCTGGTGGTGTGTCTGGACTCCGGATGCGGCAACTACGAGCAGTTGTGGCTGACCACTTCGCTGCGCGGGATGACCGGCGGCAACCTGCGGGTGGATGTCCTGACCGAAGGCGTGCATTCGGGCGACGCCTCGGGCGTGGTGCCGGACAGCTTCCGGATCCTGCGCGAACTGATCGGCCGGCTGGAGGATTCCAGAACCGGCAACATCATTCCGCGCGAACTGTACGTGGAGATTCCGGCGCAGCGCATCGAGCAGGCGCGTCACTGCGCCGAGGTGCTGGGCGATGCGGTGTACGACAAGTTTCCGTTCCTGCCGGGCATGCGGCCCGTCACCGCCGACCGCACCGAACTGGTGTTGAACCGCACCTGGCGTCCGCAGCTGGCGGTCACCGGCGCGGACGGCCTGCCGCCGCTGGGCAGCGCGGGCAACGTGCTGCGCCCGTTCACCGCGGTGAAACTGTCGCTGCGGCTGCCGCCCACGCTGGACGGCGCGCGCGCCGGCGAGTTCGTCAAGACCTTGCTGGAGAAGGATCCGCCCTGCGGCTGCAAGGTGGAATTGAAACTGGAAAAGGCCGCCAGCGGCTGGAACGCGCCGCAGCTCGCGCCGTGGCTGGAAAAGGCCGTGGACGAGGCCGGCCGCGCCGCGTTCGGCAAGCCGCCGGTGTACATGGGCGAGGGTGGTTCGATTCCGTTCATGGGGATGCTGGGCGAGAAATTCCCCAAGGCCCAGTTCCTGATCACCGGCGTGCTGGGCCCGCATTCCAACGCGCACGGCCCCAACGAATTCCTGCACATCCCGACCGGCAAACGCGTGTCGATGGTGGTGGCGAGCGTGGTGGCTGCGCATGCACAGGCCAGCGCGAAAAATCTGACGTGAGCGGCGCTGTCGGCACGCATCGTGTGCATCGTGGCCCTGTCCGATGGCCGGGATGTGCCCTCATTCCGGTTCCGGTTCCGTCCCCGCCGGGATCGGCAAGACGGGCGCGCGGCGGATGAGGGACAAAGACGGCCGCGCCACGATGCCGATCCGGATCCGCGAGGCAACGCCCGACGATGCCGCGGTGCTGGCGATGCTGTCCGGCCAGCTCGGCTATCCCGCCGATGCGGCCGCCATCGCGCGCCGTCTGCGCGACATCGCCGAACATCATGCGGGCGCGGTGCTGGTGGCGGAAGCCGGCGGCATGGTCACGGGCTGGGCGCACGTGATGCCGTTGCATCGACTGGAACACGACGCGCGCGCGGAACTGGCCGGGCTGGTGGTGGACGAGTCCGCGCGCGGCGCCGGGGTCGGCAAGGCCCTGCTGCGCGCGGTCGAGGAATGGGCGCGCGGGCAAGCCTGCGGCGAACTGGTGGTGCGTTCCAACGTGATCCGCGAACGGGCGCACCGCTTCTATCTGCGCGAGGGCTACGCGGAAACCAAGCGCCAGGCGGTGTTCGTCAAGCGCCTGCGGCCGCAGCGGTGATGAATGCCCGTTCGCGCGCGCATGACGCCGGCGGCCGTGCACGCTACCCTTGCGCGATTGCGCCAGGCTGAGGAAGGTTATGCAATTCGACCTGCCGCCCGTGACCCGTGCACTGCTGATCGCCAACATCGCGATCTACATCCTGCAGCAGTTCTTCGCGCCGTCGATGATGATATGGGGCGCGCTGTGGCCGGTCGGACCGGCACACTTGGCGGGCTACGACGTCGCCACCGGTGCGCCGGTGATGGTCGGCTTCCACGTGTGGCAGGTCGTGACCTATGCGTTCATGCACGGCAGCATCACGCACATCGCGTTCAACATGTTCGCGCTGTGGATGTTCGGCGGCCCGATCGAGCACCTGCTGGGCGCGCGCCATTACACGTTCTATTACTTCTTCTGCGCGATCGTCGCGGCGCTGGCGCACCTCGCGGTGGTGCACTGGTTCACCGGCGGCTTCTATCCCACCATCGGCGCGTCCGGGGCGATCTTCGGCCTGCTGCTGGCGTTCGGCGTGATGTATCCGCACGTGAAGATGTTCCTGATCTTCTTCCCGATCCCGATGCCCGCGTGGGTGTTCGTGATCGGCTACATCCTGCTGGAACTGTTCCTGGGCATCACCGGCACGCAGGCGGGCGTGGCCCACTTCGCGCACCTGGGCGGCGCGGTGGGCGGCTACGTGCTGCTGCAATACTGGCGCGGCAGGCTGCCGGTCAAGCCCAGACGCATCCTGACGCGGTGAACCGTCAACCGAAGTCCGCGGCCAGAGCCTTCTGCTGCGCCTCGCCCAGCCGTGCTTCGGCGCGATAGTTCGGGTGTTCGATCCGGAACGTCACGGCGGCGCCGCGCTTGAAGTCCGCGATCATTGCCGGGTCGAGCTCGAAACGCAGGAAATGCACCGCCGCGGTCTTCTCCTCGTTGCTGCGCGGCAGGTCCTCGTCGGCGATCGCCTTGACGGGCGCATGCCCTTCGACGACGAGCTGCACGTCGTGCTCGATATTGCGCAGACGCACCAGTTCGCGCCTGCGTACCTCGACGTCGTCGTACTCGATCAGCATCGTGCACTTGAGATTGCGGCCGTCCGGAATCAGCGGGTTGTAGGCCTCCAGCTCCTCGGCGATGCCCTCGGGCTCGAAGATCCGTTCGGTGCGCAGCATCTCCTGCACCTGGTACTGGATCGTCAGACGGTCCTCGAACAGCAGCGTGACGTGCTCGCCCACCCGCACCTTGCGGTCGCGCTTGTGCGCCAGCACGCGCGCACGGAAGTCCGCACGCTGTTTCGCGTAGGCTTCGAGGGAAAGCAGGTCGGATTGCCTGAGTGGTTGCATGGCGTGAGGGAGTGGATGGTGGATGGGCAGTGTGGGTGCGTCGTCGGGACGATGCGGGCGGGGCGGCGGTTGTGGCGCAAAGCGGGGCAATGCGGGTGTGCCGGAGCATCCGCGCTTGCGCCGCCGCTACCCGTCCTCAAATCCCCGCTTTCATATTCCGTAAGCCTTGCGCAGCAGTGAAATCGGATGCTGTTGCGGCGGCTGGCCGTCGAGCCCGTGCGCGAGGTGCGCGCCGGCCATCGGACAGTCGCTGGTGAGGGTGGCGGCGCCGGAATCCCTGATCCGCGTTTCGACCGGCCGCGCGATCTTGCGCGACAGCGGATAGGTGTCGCGCTTGACGCCGTAGGTGCCGTCGTGGCAGGAGCAGCGCTCGACGGTGACGATTTCCGTGCCCGGCACCAGCGAGAGAATGTCGCGGGTCTTGGGACCGATCTTCTGCACGCGCTGGTGGCAGGCGACGTGCCAGGCAAGCTTGCCCAGCGGGTGCCGGAAATCGGTTTTCAGCAGGCCGGCCTCGTGACGTTCCTCGAGATATTCGAACGGATCGAAGAACGAGCGCTGCACCAGTTTCACGTTCTCGTCGTCCGGGAACATCAGCGGCAGTTCCTGCTTGAACATCAGCACGCAGGACGGAATCGCGGCGGTGAGGTCGAAACCTTCGCGCACCGTCCGCGCCAGCACCGGGATGTTCTCGTCCTTGTATTTCGTGACGGAGGCGAGATCACCCAGTTCCAGCTTGGGCATTCCGCAGCAGACCTCCTTCGGTACCAGTTTCGCCGGAATGCCGTTGTGCGCCAGCACCGCGACCAGGTCATCGACCACCTGCGGCAGCGCGCTGTCGCAGTAGCACGTCGCGAAGATCGCGACCTTGCCGCGCGTCCTGCCGGCAGGCGTGTTCTGGCCGCCGGCTTCGAGCTTGCGGAGTTTCCTTCTGGCGCGCGGATGCTTGTACGCCGGCACCTCCGCGTCCGGATGCACACGCAGCGTTTTGTCCAGCAGTCTGCGCGCGGGCTTGCTGCGGTTCAGCGCGTTGACGGTTTCGGCAACCACCGGAATCGAGGCGATGCGTCCGACCCGTGTGGTGCTGGACAGCAGCTTGCTTGCGAAACCCGCGCCGCCGTCTCTGAATTCGACCGCCTTGGCGCGCAGCATCAGGTGGGGGAAATCCACGTTCCAGGGGTGGGGCGGCACGTACGGGCACTTGGTCTGGTAGCACAGGTCGCACAGGTAGCACTGTTCGACCACCTTGCCGTAGTCGGCCTTGTCCACGCCATCGATTTCCATCGACGCCGATTGATCGATCAGGTCGAACAGGGTGGGAAAGGCGTGGCACAGGCTGACGCAGCGGCGGCAGCCGTGACAGATGTTGAACACGCGCTCCAGCTCGGCATCCAGCGCCGCCTGATCCCAGAACGACGGCTCGTCCTGCCCCAGCGGATGGCGAGTGGGGGCTTCCAGGTTGCCTTCGCGGGTGCCGGTGATTTCGCTGGTCATGGATCATCCTCTGGGTCGTCGCAACATCCCTGTGCTTTTCCGCCCGCCTCCCGGGCGGGCGGGTGGCTTTCTCTTGCGTGGCCTTCGAATCGCACTCGGCTTCGCAAGTATTCGTCCCTGAAGCGGCAGTCCGGCCCGGCGTCCCTGCCGGTCGCTCGGTCATTCGAGCAGCCATTCAAGGCTGCTCCAATGACCTTCGCCCCGCGAACACGTCCTGCGCACATCCCTGTGCTGCGGATTCGCTCGCGGTTGCCGGGGTTCGCCGGAGGTACGTCCGTGTACCTTCGGCGAGCTGGCCCACCTCCTGTGGGCCGGCCTTCGGACTCATCCGTCGCCCGCTCGCCGTGTTCGAGGGGTTCCACTGGCGCGCATCCTGCGCGCTTCGTTCGGCACAGCTTCGTCACTCAATCTCGCAACATCGCAGGCCATGGATGGCCGTCAACAGAGCGAGCATTACAGCGCCGTACGTGACGTCGAGCATCGCAGCGCCAAGCGGGAGCAAGGCGCGCATGTCCGAGCACAGGGACGTGCGAGTTCGCGCCGGCCCGCTTGACGCGAGAAGCGCAGGGAGGTCGAGGCAACAGGAAGTTGCCGAGACCGTCACGTCCGCGCGCGATGGTTTTGGCTACTTTTGCCGAAACAAAAGTAGCCCGCTCGCAAAGCGAGCGGAACCATCGTCACCCGAGGTCGTTCAGGGCCTTGGTGAAACGGTTCGCGTGCGAACGCTCCGCCTTTGCCAGCGTCTCGAACCAGTCGGCGATTTCCTCGAAGCCTTCCTCGCGCGCGGCCCTGGCCATGCCCGGATACATGTCGGTGTATTCGTGGGTTTCGCCCGCGATCGCGCTCTTGAGGTTGGCGTGGGTTTCGCCGAACGGCAGGCCGGTGGCGGGGTCACCCACGGCTTCCAGGTATTCCAGGTGGCCGTGCGCGTGACCGGTCTCGCCCTCGGCGGTGGAGCGGAACACGGCGGACACGTCGTTGTAGCCCTCCACGTCCGCCTTGGACGCGAAATACAGGTAACGCCGGTTGGCCATCGATTCGCCGGCGAAAGCGTCTTTCAGGTTCTTCTCGGTCTTGGAGCCTTTCAGGGTTGCCATGAGATGTCACCTCGTGTGGAGAAGCGGTGCGCGGCGCCGCGCGCCGTCAGGGCGACGGTAGCGCGGACCGGTCCGGTTGTGAAATTGATTGATTCGATCAAAACGATAGCCTGAATCTATGCTGGGAGGCGCCGGCTCAATGCCGGTCGCCGGCCCCGGCCTGTCTGTGGACCGCGGTGACCTTGAGCCGCAGCGTGCGGCCGCCCTCGGCGGGCCAGTCGATGCTCTGTCCGACCCTGAGGCCAAGCAGCGCGCTGCCGACCGGCGCCAGCACCGATACCCGTCCGGCTGCGGCGTCGGCGTCCTGCGGATACACCAGCGTCAACGTGTGGTGCTTGCCGCTGGACTCCTCCACGCAGTCGGCCGAGGCGTTCATGCTGACCACGTCGTGCGGCATGTCGGCCGGTTCGACCACCTCGGCGCGGTCCAGTTCGGCGCGCAGCCGCGCGGCCGCCTGCGAGGCACGATGCGCGGGTGCCTCCAGCATCCGTTCCAGACGCTCGACGTCGAGGCGGGACAGGGTGATGGGCGGTTGCTGGGTCATGTCATTTCCGTGGGCGGGCATGGTTTCCACCATAACGACCCTTGCGGCCTTTCTCAATGCCGCGCACCGCAGGGTTCGGATTTTCCGGCAGCGTCGCGGGATCGAGCAGATCGCGCGGCAGGGCCTTGAACACCTGTGCCAGCCGCATCAGGAAGCCGGACATCGCCGAACTCTTGCGCCAGAACATCGCGATCCGGCGGCTGGGCGCGTGGCCGCGGAACGGCGTCAGGTGCACGTTGTCGGTATGCGCGACCGGCGGCTGCACCGCCAGGACCGGCAGCAGCGTGACGCCCACGTTGGCGGCGACCATCTGCCGCAGCGTTTCCAGACTGGTGGCGCGGAAACCCTGCTTCTCGTCTGCACCGGACATGTGGCACACCTCCAGCGCCTGATCGCGCAGGCAGTGGCCATCCTCGAGCAGCAGCAGGTGCTGGTTTTCGAGATCGCCGAGTTTCAGCGCCGGCCGCGAGGCCAGCGGATGCGCTTCCGGCACCGCCAGCAGGAACGGTTCCTCGAACAGGAATTCCGCGTGCAGGGTGTCGTCGTGCACGGGCAGCGCCAGGATGCCGGCATCGAGCCGGCCTTCGCGCAGGCGCGCAAGGACTTCCGCGGTCTTCTCCTCGACCAGCAGCAGTTCCAGCTTCGGGAAGCGCTCGCGGAGCGTGCCCAGCACGTGCGGCAGCAGGTAGGGCCCCAGCGTGGGGAAGATGCCCAGCCGCACCGTGCCCGATTCCGGATCGCGGGTGCGGCGTGCGATCGCCCGGATCTGCTCGGTCTCGTTCAGCACCTCGCGGGCGCGCGCGACGATCTCGCGTCCGACCTCGGTCAGCAGCACCCTGCGCGGCGTGCGTTCGACCAGCGCGACGCCCAGTTCCTCCTCGAGCTTGCGGATCTGGGTGGAAAGCGTGGGCTGGCTGACGAAGCTGGCCGCCGCGGCGCGGCCGAAGTGCTTGTGGTCGGCCAGGGCCACGAGGTACTGGAGATCGCGCAGGTTCATGGGCTGACTCCGCGAACGGCGGCGGGGTTGGCCGCTTTGTCATTCAGTATAGCTATCACAACGATAAAAACAATTGAGTTGAGTTATGGAAGTCCCGCCCGTATCTTTGACCACGAGGCCGCGAGACGGCCGATTCCCTTCACCACCTCAAGGAGCAATCCATGCTGACCGTCGGCAACCCCTTTCCGCATTTCAACCTGAAGGCCACCGTGTCGATCGAGAACCTCGACAAGGCCTTCACGAACATCGACCACAACACCTACAAGGGCAAATGGCTGTGCGTGTTCTTCTATCCCAAGTATTTCACCTTCGTGTGCCCCACCGAGATCAAGGGCTTCGCCGATCTCGACGGGCAGTTCAGGGACCGCGACTGCCAGATCCTGGCGGCCAGCACCGATTCCGAATTCGTGCACCTGGCATGGCGCAAGGACCACAAGGATCTCAGGCACCTGCCGTTCCCGATGCTGGCCGACATCAACAAGGACCTGTCGCGCGCGCTGGGCATCCTCGACGAGGAGGGCGTGGCCAAGCGCGCCACCTTCCTGGTCGATCCGGAAGGCGTGATCCGCTTCGTCTATGTCACCGAAGGCTCGGTGGGCCGCAATCCGGCGGAAGTGCTGCGCGTGCTGGATGCGCTGCAGACCGATGAGCTGTGCCCGTGCAACTGGACCAGGGGCGAGGAAACCCTGAAGGCCGCGTGACGCGAAGAACCCCTCTCCCTCCGGGAGCGGCGGCCGCAGGCCGGGCGCGTAGCGCCGGGATGAGGGTACGGGCGTTTTGCGAATTGCGTACCCTCATCCGCCCCTTCTGGGCGCTACGGAACTCTTTGCCATGGACGGCGGCTCCCCGCCTCGCGGGGGAAGGATTTTTTCTCTGGAGATAGCGCATGACACTCGACGAACTCAAATCCAGCCTGCCCGACTACGCCAGGGATCTTCGCCTCAACCTCGAGTCGGTATTGAGCGAAGGCGGTGCGCCCGGTCTTTCGCAGAAGCAGATCGCACTGGTGGCGCTGGCCTCCGCGATCGCCGCGCGCCATGCGCCGCTCACCGAGGCGGTCGCGCGGTTCGCCTCGCGACACGCCACGGCGCAGGAACTGGACGGCGCGCGCACGGCCGCCGCGCTGATGGCGATGAACAACGTCTATTACCGCTTCCTGCACCTGGTCGAGAACGACGAGTATGCGAGCCTGCGTGCCGGATTGCGGATGAACGCGATGGCCCGTCCGGGCTGCGACAAGCCGGATTTCGAACTGGCCTCGCTGGCGGTGTCCGCGATCAACGGCTGCGGCAAGTGCATCGCCTCGCACGAACGGACGCTGCGCCGGGAAGGCGTGTCCGCGCAGGCCGTGCAGAGCGCGGTGCGGATCGCCGGGGTGCTGCACGCCGTGGCGGTGACGCTGGAGCAAGGGAATGCTGCGACACCCGGGCGGCACGTCGCGGCAGCGGCGTGAGACGTTTCAGCGGCGCTTGCGCGCGGCGCGGCGGCGCGCCGGTCTTTCGTAGCCGGTGAAGCGGCCGCGCAGCTCGCCGATGTCCTCGATGCGCTGGTACACGTTGCCGCGTTCCTCGATTACCGCGTCCACCAGCAGGCCGAACAGGGAGATCACCGCGCCGAAGCTGTGCCACGCCAGGTCCTGGCTGACGGGGATCATCAGCACCTCCGGGGTCAGGTCGCGCGCCCAGTGGCAGAGCGTGTCGGTGATGATCACCAGCGGGATGCCGCGTGCGTGCACTTCCTCCGCCAGCATCCGGAAATGCCGCGAATAGCGGCGCACGTCGAACAGCACGACGCAACTGTCCGGGCCCGAATCCAGCAGCAGGTCGGTGTAGGCGCCGTCCGAACCGTCGGCGAACGCGACGTTGGGGCGCACGTGGCGCAGCAGGTCGGCGAGTGCCAGGCCCGGAAAGCGCGTCAGCGGAAAACTGGCGACCGTGACCCGGTCGGCGTGCGCGATCCTGTGCGCGACCGGTTTCCACGCGGGATCGCGCGCCAGCTCATAGACCGCTGCCAGCGCCTTGATCTCGTTCTGCAGGCCTTGCGCGAGCGGATCGCCGTCGGTCGCCACGCGCGGCCGGTACAGCTTGACCCACGGCGCCTCGTGGCGCATCTCGTCCTTGAGTTCGCCGAAATCCCGGTAGCCGATCGTGCGCAGGAAGCGGCCCACCGTCATCGGGCTGACGCCCACGCGCCGGCCCAGCGAGGCCGCGGTCTCGAACGGAATCGCCGAGAGGTTGTGCAGCAGCCAGGTGGCGATGCGCCGCTCGGACGGCGTGAAGGCCGCCTGATGACGGTTCAAGCGTTGCTGAAGATCCTTGATCACGGATTGCTTTCGTCCATGCGGCGGTCAGCCGGCGGGCGGTGCGCCCCACACTTTGTCCGGACAATCCACGCAGCCGTTTTCATAGCGTACGCGCGGCGGGGGATCATCGGCCAGTTGCAGGGGGCCGTCCAGATCGACGACGTCGCAAAGCTGGCCCAGCACGAAGGCGGGCGCCATCGCCAGCGACGTGCCCCACATGTTGCCGACCATCAGGCCCAGTCCACGCTGCCGCGCCTGCGCGGCGATCGCGAGTGCCTCGGTCAGGCCGCCGCACTTGTCCAGCTTGATGTTGACCACGTCGTAGTGGTACGCGATGCGTTCGAGGTCGTGGTGATCCTGGAAGCTCTCGTCCGCGGCGATCCGGATCGGGCTGTCCAGTCCGTCCATGTCGGCGTCGCGGCCGACCGGAAACGGCTGCTCGACCAGTTGCACGCTGGCCTCGATCAGCACCGGCAGCAGGCGGTCGAAGGAATCCGGCGTGAAGCCCTGGTTGGCGTCCACCATCAGCCACACGTCGGGCCGCGCCGCACGCACCGCGCGCACGCGCGCGGCGTCTTCCTCGACGCCGGTCAGCTTGAGCTTGATCGCGACGGCGTCGGGCCATGCGCGCGCCTGCGCGGCCATCGCGGCGGGATCGTTGGCACCGATGGTGTAGGTGCAGCGCAGCGGTTTCGGTTTGCCGACGCCGGCCAGTTCCCGGACGTGCCTGCCGGTGCGCTGCGCTTCCAGTTCCCACAGCGCGCAATCCAGCGCGTTGCGTGCGCCGCCCGGCGGCAGCAGTTCCAGCAATTGCATCCGGTCAATGCCTTCGGACAGCGCCGCGCGCACCGATTCGATCTGCGCAAGCATCACCTCGGGTGTCTCGTGGTGGTAATAGACGCCCGCTGCCTCGCCGCGCCCGCGCAGGCCGTCCTGGTGCAGCACGGCGGTGATCACGTCGAAGGCATCGAAGGTGTAGCCGCTGATCCGGAGGACCCGCTTCGCGCGCAGGCGCTGTGGCCGCACCTCGATGCGGATGCCTGCGGACTCGCGTGCAATCGTCGCCATCTCACAACCCCTCGAAGGTCACGACCCGGCCGCGGCGCGCCAGGCCCAGCGCGATGCCCGCCAGCAGCCAGCAGGAGCCGAACAGCAGGGTGCGGCGGTCGAAGCCGCTGAACACGAAACCGGTCACGACCAGACCGGCCGCCGGCAGCAGCAGATGCCGGAACCAGTGCCGCGGCAGCGTGCGCGGCAGGAAATAAACGGGCACCGCGAGGTTGAGCAGGATGAACGCGCTCAACGCGCCGAAATTGACCAGCTTCAGCAGCGCGTCTTCCGGGACCAGCAGCGCCAGCAACAGCGACAGCACGGCCACGAAAACCACCGCGTTGGCGGGGAGTTTCCGGCGCGGGTTCACGCTCGAGAGAAACGCGCCGAACGGCAGCGCGCGGTCGCGGCCCATCGCGTACAGCACGCGCGCGTTGGCCGCCTGCGCGGCCTGCGCGTTGGCAACGCCGGTGGCGATGGCCTTGATCACGATCAGCATGGCGAAAAACCACACACCGCCGACCTCGCGCGCGATCTGGAAGAAACCGAGCTTCGGGTCGAGCGTTGAATAATCGGGATGTGCCAGCGCCGCGAGCCAGGTCTGCAGCACGAACAGCGCGCCCAGCAGCAACAGGGTCAGCAGCGTCGCGTTGCCGACGTCGCGGCGCGGATCGCGCGCCTCCTCGGCCAGCGTGCTGATGCCGTCGAAACCGAGAAAGCTGAGCGCCGCGATCGAGGTGGCGGTGGCGACGAATCCGGGATCGACCTGGCCGGGCTGATACAGGGGCGCGAACGAAAACGTGCCGGTGCCGTGCCGCTCGACGAACACGAACCAGATCGCCAGCGCGACGAACACCGCCAGCGCCACCAGTTCCAGACCCAGCAGCAGGAAATTGGTGCGCGCCCACAGCCGGATGCCGAGCAGGTTGACGCCGGTGTTGATCGCCACCAGCACCACGATCCACAGCCACGGCGGCACATCCGGCAGCAGCCCGTGCAGCCAGCTCGAGACGAAGGCATAGATCAGGCCCGGGACCAACAGATAGTCGGCCAGGATCATCCAGCCGGCGATGAAGCCCGGAAACGGCCCCATCCCGCGTCCGACGTAGGCGTACACGGAACCCGAGTACGGGAATTCCGCGCTCAGCTCGCGGTAACTCAATGCGGTGAACAGCATCGCCACCATGCCCACCACGTACACCAGCGGCACCATGCCGTGGCTGGCGTGGGCGATGAAGCCGTACACGGCCACCGGCGCGATCGGCACGATGAACACCATGCCGTACACCAGCAGATGCCGCAGGCTGAGCGCGCGGTCGAGTTCCTGGCGGTAACCCGTGGCGGCGTGCAGATCCGCGGCGACCGCCGTCGCCGTGGATGGATCGGGATGGCCTGGCTCTTCCTGCATGATCCTTCCTGCACGGCGCGGCGGCTTCGATCAGAATTGCGTATTGAAGTTGACCAGGCCGTACGCGAGGATCGCCCAGATGCCGTACAGCGCGGAAAGCCCCAGGACAAACTCGCTGACGCGCACCAGCCAGCCGCCCGGCCCGCGCACGATCCTCGAAACCGCTTCCAGCACGATCGCGATGCCGCCCGCGATCGCCAGCACGCCGATCACGTACAGCACGACCAGCCAGCCAGTGAAGTCGCTGTACATCAGCGCCATCGGTTTCGAGAAGGCCGTCAGCAACAGCAGCCAGCCGATCACGACCGCCAGCATCAGGCACACGCCGATCCTCGATGCCAGGTGCAGCGCCAATCGATCGGTGGCCGGCATCAACGGCCTGCGCCCGAAACGCCGCCGCGCGATCGCGCCGCCGATCCAGACCAGCACGGTCAGCACCAACACGGCGATGGCGATTTCGGTGAGCAGGACGAACCAGCCGTGTTGTTGCAGGCCGCGCACCGGCTGGAACACCTCCACCGGCGGGAAATCATCGGTGGTCCACCACTTGATCGAACCGTCGGGGTTCGTGACGAAACGCAGCCGCGACTGCCCGTTCACTTCCTGGTACAGCAGCGGGCCGATCTCGCGCCAGTGCTTCACCGTGCCGGAGGTGTCCTTCAGCATGCTGACGGTGATCTCGCCGTCCGGCAGCGCCGCGACTTTTACCTGGCCCAGCATGAAGATCAGCCGCAGCCCGCTGTCCTCGCGGCGACTGGCCCAATACCAGCCGGCCACGCGTGCCGCGTCGGTCTTCGCCGACGCCACGGTCGGCTGCGCCGGCGGCGTGTACGGAAAGTAGCGATCGAGGAAGGCGCGGAACAGTTCGGTGCGCACGCCCTCGGCCGTGCCGTTCGGCGCCTTGCCGGCGCTGTTGAACGACATGAACACGCCGACGTCCTTGTCGAGCAGCAGGTGCAGGTCGGAATGGAAGGCGAGGGTGTCGCCGGCGTGGCCGATGATGCGCAGGCCGTTGCGGTTTTCGCGATAGAAACCGAAGTCGTAGCCGTTCATGTCCGGCGCCGCGCTGTAATGCGGGCTGTGCATCAGTTGCGCGGTGGCGGCGGGCAGGATGGTGTTGCCGTCGAACCGGCCATCCTGCAGTTGCATGATCATGAACTTCGCCATGTCGGTCGCGCTGGAAGTGAACGATCCGGCCGGATACGCCTCGATCACCTCGAACGGCACGGTGGTCTTGTCGGTGGCGGTGATGTAGCCGGTCGCCATGTCGTCGCGCAGCGCCGCGGGCAGCGGTTGCACGAAGGTCGAATGCGACATCGCCAGCGGTTTCAGGATGTGGTCCTCGACATACTGGTCGAACGGTTCGCCCGACACGCGCTGCACGATGTAGCCGGCCAGCGTGGCGCCGTAGTTCGAATACGCCACGACCTTGCCAGGCGGGAAGATCCGCGGCGGCATCCGCTCGATCAGGTACTGGCGCAGCGGATACGGTTGCCTAGGCGAGGCGAAGATCAGGTCGCGGATCACTTCGGCGAAACCCGGCGTCATCGTCATCAGGTCGCGCATCGTGATCGGCTTGCCGAATTTCTCGGGGATCTTGAAGTCCAGGTATTGGTTGACGTCGGCATCGAGATCGATCTTGCCGGCCGCGACCTGTTGCATCACCGCGGTCCAGGTGAACAGCTTGGACACCGAGCCGATCCGGAACAGCGTCTGGTCGGGGATCACCGGCGTGCGCTTGGCGACGTCGGCGTAGCCGTAGCCTTGCGCAAAGATCAGGTGTCCGTCCTTCACCACCGCGATCACGCCGCCCGCGATGTCGTTGCGCTTCAGCATGTACGGCACCAGCCCGTCGAAGAACGTGCCGAGGTCCTGCGCGTCGAGGGTGGGGACGCTGGCCGGCGCCGAACTTGCGGACGTTGCCGCGGAAACGGGGATAGGCGCCGATGCTGCCGAGGCAGGTACGGCCGGTCCGCCGGGCGGCGTCTGCGCCGCGGCCAGACATGGCGCGCAAAGGGTTGCGG
>JAJPHQ010000002.1 GCA_021325195.1 Gammaproteobacteria bacterium
CCATCTGCACCGCCCGCTCCCGTACCTCAGGTGAGTACCGCTTCTCGGTGTTCATGCTCCAATCTTCTCAAAGGTTGGAGCCTCCGGGAAAGCCGGGGCGGTTCAATCCTCCAGCGTCTTGCGCTGTCGCAGCCAACCGGCGGCAGCGTTGACCACGCACGTCTCGCGCGACAGCACCCTCAGGGCTGCCGCCCATGCGGTGCGTTTGAGCGCTTCGCGCGCGCGCTGGCGCGCTTCCGGTGACGTGTCCTTGATTCGTTCGGGGAACAAGTCGGCGACTTCCAGCCCGACAGCGGACAAGATGCCGTGAACATCACTACACGCGAAGCAATGCAGCAATACGGTGCCATCGGCGGATTCAGTGACGGCCAGCGAGCCGCGCGCCTTGGTGTGCCCGTTCGGACAGTCTGCACGCCACGATGCTGGGCCGGTCGCGCGAACATGCTTCAACCTCGACAGCAGAAGTTCGGCAGTCATGGCGTCACGCTGCGTCGCGTTCGGCGAGCCGATCCGGCAGCTCATCCAGCGAGCTCAAATAAACGAAGCGCCTGCTCCCGATGGAGAAGGTGCGGATCAGACCTTCGCGGGCCAGTTGGAATGCTTTGCTGCGTGCGATTCCGTACCGGCGGCAACTGTCAACTAGCGGCCCGTAGGGCGGGCGACTCTCAACAATGGGTGCGTCCATCTTGGTTTCTCGGTGAGCGTGCAGGTTTACACGCACCCCGAATGCTGGACGCCACGGCTGACCCGAAAACAGGGGTACTTTTCAGGCTAGCGTTTCTCCCGTCCGGTGCTTGCTCGCAGCCTCGTAGATGGACTTGCACCGCTTGGCGCTGACGCCGAATTTCAAAGCAGCTTCGCGGTAGATGTCCGCATTGGTCGTCGCTTTGGTTGGCATCCCTGGCTGGGTCTTGGCCCATTCCTCCACGTTCAGGGCGCTTTGCACTGCATCCCGCACGTAGCGCGCACTGTCGATCCAACTCACAAGATTTTGATCGCGCAGCGAGTGATTCGGCCTATTCGGCGGTTTCGTCGCGGCGCGCGGTTTTGGTGTGCTGTACTCATGGGCGACGTAATCGCGGATGTATCGCGGCACCGGCGCGGTGCCTGCCATCGCCACGTAAACCGTCAGACGCAACGCCACTTCGGCGTGCCGATCCCCTTGCTTCGCCCGCTTCACATAGTCGGCAAACTCGGTTGCATCCGAAGCCGAGTGCGGTTGCTCGAAGTGGGCAAAGTGCATGGCGCGCACCTCTCTTGTGCGCTCTCAAGAAAGGCACCACGGCAGCGGGTGAGAATGTCCCGCGTTCGGCTGGCCAGCCTAGCCGTGGCGGTTCGTTTACGCGACAGCTTCCCGCACGATCCGCGGATGCGTGGCCGCGATGCGCAGCAGTGTTTGCGCCGCACCGCTAGGCTGGCGGCGCCCAGCCTCCCAATCCTGCAAGGTACGCACGGATACGCCCATGATCTCGGCGAATTGCGACTGCGACAGGCCGGTGCCCGCGCGTGCGGCAACCAATGCGGCACGCGATGCCGGTATCACTTCATCCTTTTCAACCGTGCCGTCACGACGGGTGATGCGGCGGCGCATGCGCCCATTCGCCAGCGGCGTGAATTCGGTCTTGCGCGCCCAGCGGTCATGCTTGGCATCGGCAATCGCCTCGCGCAGTTCGGCGTTCAGGTCGCGCGACCGTTCCCATGCGGCGCGTTGCTTGGCGGTCATCTTGGTCATGGTGTGAATGCCTCTTTCAGTTCGCGCAACAGTCCGGGCTCCACATTGTCGCGCACGTTCTTCGCGTACAGCAGCACCAGCACGATCAAGCCTTCGGCGTTGCGCAGGAAGTAGATCACGCGATAGCCGCCGCGCTTACCGCGCCCCGGCGCTCGCCAGCGGAGTTTGCGGCAACCGCCGGAACCGGGAATCACGTCGCCCGCTTCCGGGTCGGCGAGCATAGCGGCCTGCAACGCTGCAAATTCCGCATCGCCCATGCCGTAGGCTTCCCGCGCTCGTGCAAACGGCGCAAGTTCGATGAACCCGAACAGGGGACTATTATACGGCATTGCGTGACAATAGCGAGTCGCGCGTCACAACGCCAGCCCGGCCATCGCCTTGGCGGCGTGGTCGTGCAACAGGTGGCCGTAGTGTTTCTCGATCATCGCCAGCGACGTGCCCGCGATCCGCGCGACGGTCAGCGAGTCCATGCCGCCGGTCAGCATGTCCGTGATCACGGAATGGCGCAGCGTGTACGCGCACGTATCCGGGTGCAGCTTGGCCGCGGCAGCAGCATCCTTGATGGCGGCGTTCCATCGTTCCTTCGGCCAATGCGACGCGCCCAGATACGCGATCAGCGGTGCGCCCGGCGTCTTGCCCTTGGCTTCGGCCCGCAGCAGGTCAACCGCTTCCGGTGACAACGCTATGGTGCGCCCAGCCCCGGCCTTGTCCTTGCGAATGCGCAACGTCGCGCCCTTGGTATTGAAGTCGGCGACGGTTGCGGCAGCGAGTGCACCAGGACGCAGCGGCAACAGGCACAACGCGCGCACGAATGGCCTCGCCGATGTATCCAGCGCATCGACCAATGCCGCCCTTTGGTGACGGTCCAGATACAGGTCACGACGCGCGGTGACGCTGTAGGGCTTCACCCGCTCCCATTCCGTAGCCTTGTCGGCGGTGACGTAGCGCTCGGCGACAGCGAAGTTCAGCGCGGCCTTGAGCGCGGCGAGCGTGCGGTTCCTGCTTGCATCCGCCATGTCCAATTCCGCTCGCCATGCCTTGATCATCCCGGCCTTGATCTTGACGAGCCTCACCTTGCCGATGGCATCCTCGTACACCGTGCGCTCGAAACGCCCTTCTGCATCGTTCGCATTCGCGTCGCCCTTCTCGCGGCGGCGATCCTTGACGTATGCCCGGCACGCATCGGCGACCGTCTGAATTTCGGATGTATCCACGCCGGCTTCCACCTGCTTCGCCCAAGCCCGCGCAGCCTTGACGGCATCTTCGTACGGCATCCGGTCGGCATGCCCGATGCTCTGGTATCGCTGGCGTCCATCGTCGTCACGCTGGCGGGCAATCCACGTGCCGCCGGATTCCAGTTTGCGGAAGCCGACGAACAAGCCGCGCTGAATGGGCGCACCCCAATACGGCTCTCGGCGGACGGCCAGACGATCGCGGGTGCGCGCCTTGTCGATGCTCTGTCGTGCCATGATTTTCTCCGTACGTACGCCTGTACGGAAAAACTATAACACACTTCGGTGAACGTGGATGCACATGTTTTCAAGGGTTTCAGTGATTTATTGCGTCCGCCCACGTCCGCGAAAGTGCATATTTCTGCCTTCACACGGCAGGTGTCGCAGGTTCGATCCCTGCACCGCCCACCAGAATCAAGCGCCTGCGAGAGTGGCCGACTTTTTGAAGTCGGCCATTTTCGTGTCTGCATGGTCATGCATGTGGTCGCGCATGCCGACCGCACGCCGAAAGGCAATCTTGCGGGTCGTGGTCACGGGGTTGTCATGCAACCCTCGGTCCTGTCGCGACAACGAACCGTTCCGATTTTGCGCAGCCAGCAGACGGCAATGCCTATCGGCTCTCGCTGTTCGACAGCGTCAGTGCCGTTGCGCCGTACCGGAGCGGGTTATGCCGCGTTGAACCGCCCTGCGTGCATGCCGATCTGCGCACCCTGCTGGAAATCCTGGCTCACGCAGTCATGTCGCTTTCGCTACCAGCACGAGCCGTTGCTGTTGTGGGCGGTATCGGTCGGCAACGGTTGCTTCAGACCGGTGTTGTCGATGCTGAGCGGACCGCAGGCATCGCCGACCTGCGCGCCGATCGGCGTGGCGGTAGCGAGATAGCCTTGGCCCGCACTGGAAGCCGCAGGCAGCGAAAGTGCCACGCTGTAATAGCCGTGCTCGGATATGGCTGGATCGGTGGTGAACCCCAGCGAGGTCGCAGACAACGGATAGCGGTTGTAGTTGGTGTAATAACGCTCCTCCGCCTGCGCGACCTGCATCAGCAGGTTCTGGCCGTCCACGCGGTGCGAACGGTATACGTAGCGCCGCCACGACGGCACCGCGAATGCGGCGAGGATCGCGATGACCACGACTACGATCATCAATTCGATCAGGGTGAAGCCTCCGACCTTTGTCCTACCCGTCCCCGTCATGACCACATTACCCCCAACCTTCTTACTGGCTCTGGATTTCCTGCCACGAGCGCCGTCGCCAGATCGGCGCGTCGCCCGACACCGGATTGTTGCCCTTGGCTCCCGCGTATGTGACCCCAGGCAGGTACAGCCTGCCGCCGCCCAGCGCAGAGACGACCGGCAGCGAGCCACCTGTGCGCACGTTGTCGGCACGACCGCCAACGTAACCGCTACCACCCAGCGAAGACTGGCCTTTGCCCGCGCCGCCGGTGGCGGCGTCGATGAACATGATCGCGCCCTTGGCCGACGGATTGCAGGGATCACTGCTTCCTGGAATCAACGTGCTGATGACCGCAGTATTGCTGCTGAATATCGCACCCGGCGTGACCACCACGCGTTCGCCTGCGTCGTTGATGACGCCGCTGTTGGTCGTGGTCATCAAGTTGAAATACCAGCCACCGGCGCTGGCGGGTACTGCATAGTTGGTCAGCTTGCGCAGGATCGCCCCGGCCACCGGATTCGGTTTCCCGTCGGGCAGCGACGCCGATGCAAGCTCCTCGCTCAAGGTTTGCCTCACCAGATCACCTTGCGTGACGGTGACAATCGTGCCGTTGCCGTCCAGCTTGTCGCGGATGCCGTACACCGACTGGATTGCCGCGCTGTTGCTGGTGTTGTCGCCCGCCCCCAGGTACTTGCCGGTGCCGAACACCACGATGAAACGATTGGTGGTCGGATCGGGAAACAGGCGGGGCATCACCGTGATCGGCTGCACACCCTGCTTGCCGTTGGCGTCGGTGGTGCCACGATAGGCCAGGGCCACCGTCCACCGGGAGGGATTCGGATTGGAGAGGTCGAACCGCCACAGGTTGCCCTGCAGGTCACCGGCGAAGGCAACGTCGTCGATCTGGTCGTTGTCGTAGTCACCCATGACAGGCGTCGCCAGTCCAAAGCTAGTCACGCCGTTGATGTCGGTAGGCGTTTTCAGTTCAGCGACCACCGCGCCAGTGCGTGCGTCCAGCACGAACAACGCGCTGTAGGGGTTGCCAGCAACGTCCTTGGGAGCCTGACCGGAGTCGCAATTGGGCGGCTTGTCGGTCTGGCTGCAATCCGGAAAGTAACCATTTGGGACGATCACCACCCATTGTCCGCTGGCAAGCCGTCCGATGTTGGGCTGGCCGAAAGTGAAGCCGAGGTCGGTGGAGCGGCACGTACCGATGTTGGACACGCAACCGGTCATCTGCGACGGGCCGTTGCTGCCGGCATCGGAATCGAATTCCCACAGCACGCTGCCGGCAGACACCGCTGCAGGGTCGGTAATGTCGAGCGCGTACACACCGCGGCCGCCCAGCCCCACTCCGCCCACGAGGATGGTGTGCCACTTGCGGTCGCTCGTGAAAAACACGTCGCGGGTCACGGGCGTGGCATCCACTGTCGGCGCGTACTTGAAACTGCCGACATTGGTCAGGTTGCCGAGGTTCGCATACACCGCGCGCGGAATGAACGCCCAGCGTTCCGTTCCGGCGCCGGCCTCCTGGTCCGGACCGTAGCTGCCATCGGCGTTCTTCTTTAGCGCGGCACTGAAGGCGTGCAGCATGCCGTCATTGGCGGCCATGTACACGGTGCCGGGACGGGCAAGGTGCGCACCGACAAACGCGTCGTAGCTCTGCGCACCCGTCGCGGCTTCCGCCGAGCCTCTGGGCCAGCGATCACTGTAACCGCCGGCGGCATAACTGACATACACCGGTTGCGCATTGATTATGGCGCCCAGAAGATTGCTGCGTGTTCGGTAGGTGCCGTCTGCTTCGTGGTTGCGATCGCCGCGCAGGTAAAGGACCCGGTTGGCCAGCGTATCGTTGCCGCCGGTCAGTGCAGGATTTTTCAGGCCGGCGAGTTCAACGGCGTCGAACGATGCGGTCGTCGTGAAGGCCATGCCGCCGATGATGCCGTTGCCTCCACGACTCGCGGTCAGGATCAGGCGCGAATCCTGCGAACGGCCGTTGAGCATCGCGCCCGCGTCCCAGACCGTGCCGCCAAAAGTGCCGTCGGATTTCAGCGTGACAGCCTGCAGCACGCCGGACCAGTCCTGCGTGCTGTAGCCGGTGTTGAAGCTCAGCGCGCCGCTGGTCGCCACGCTGGCATTGACCGCGCCGGTGGTGGGCGTCGCGGCGCGCGCCAGGATGTTGCTCAGGATGTTGCTCAACTGGTCAACCAGTTGTTGCGGGTTTCCGGCACTGAAAAACTGGCCGCGTCCGGCCAGTGCCGCATGCCAGGTATCGTCGATGTTGGCGGGACTGCCATTGTTGCTGTTGGCGGTGCTGCTCGGCTGTGGCCATCCGACAGTTCCATTTGAATTGGTCATGCCCTTGCGCAGGTTGCATGCATCCTGTTTCGTGGGCGTGCTCGTATCAATGCAATCGGTGTTATCGGAAAAATTGAGCACACCGTTGACGCCAAGTCCCACCAGATACTCGGACATGTGCGGCCATGTCGCGGGATCGTTCCTGGGATTGAAATAGATTTCCTGGTTCACGTTTGCCGCGGCGACACTGGAATTCGACTTGGTCGCAAGGTTGAAAATGCTGATGGTTTGATCGGGCAGATATGGCGCCACGAAATTGCCCATGCTCGGGTTGTACAAATCCGGCCGCAGATTGGTGGCCCAATAATGGAACGCCACGTCCGAGAGGGACGAGGCAGTGCCGTTGTCGTGCTGAGGCGCGTAGATAGCGGTTACCGAATTGCCGGCCGTCGCCGGAAACGCCACGCCATCCGGGAGCGTGGTGCCGGATTTGGGTTGCGTGAGGCTTGAAACGGCAGGCAGGCCGGTGTCCGTGTTCCACAGGCCGTCGGTGATCAGGAGATGGAAGTTCTGGCGACAGGTGAGCTCATTGCCGTCACCCTTTCCGGTTGCCGGCGGCTGCCAATACGGATCATGCAGGTCACCTGTCCCGCCGGTATTGCCATTTCCGCGCTTGAAAAACTCGCCAGCACGCATCAGCGCACTGCGCGAAGGCGTGCTGTTGCTGGCCGGAATCTGGAACAGCCAGTTGTAGAAGGCGCTCCGGTAGCAATCCGGCGGCACTTTGACAGACCCCGTCTTTTGCTGCGTCATTTGCGGATCTGCTGCGGCACCATTGCCGCAGCCAGACGTGTCGATCAATGCCGAGATGATCGCGTTATCCGGCAATTTAAAGTTGCCGACATTGAGGTTCTGCCATACGACGCGGATATTGCCGCCATAACCGGCGTCAGCAGTCGTGCTCGCAAGAGCAGGCGAAGCGAATACCCGCGAGGCAGCCGTTCGCGCCATCTGGTTGCGGGTATGGTAGTAGGCCCACCAATTGGCCCAGTTTTGATATTGATCGGCCGGCACCGCGACAGCGGTCCAGTTGCTGGCCTTGTAGAGATTGGTGCGGCCGGCCGAAGTCGGGTTGCCATACTGGTCCACTGCAATGGCCGGCCCCGTATAGCGATAGTAATAAGGTCCGCCGCCAGCAACACGACTGGTCGTTGAATATTTGTTGCCGGAAACGCCCAGGCTGTAGGCCGTGCCTGCATCGTAGGGACACTGCCAATATTGGGTTGTCGTGGCTTTGCCCTGGGTGACGACCTGGTTGGTGAAATCGGTCGTGCTGGTCTTGCCCCCTGGATTGAGTGGGCGGTTGGCGGTAACGCCGTCATTCCATACCGCCTTCAAGGTGGCATCCGCATTCGGAAAAACCATTCCATTGGCATTCACGGGAGGCACGTAAGTCACATTGGGGTTGTAGTACACCCCGTTCATCACGTGCGTGCCGATCCCGGATGTCGCGGCCGGATCGATTACCCCGGCGCACTTCCAGGGGCCGCTCCAGGATCCGTCATCGAAAGGCCGGCTGTCGCTCATGTAGTCCCACGCCATCGATCCCGAATCGTCGAATGTAACCACGAGGTTGGGCGGCACCGACTGGGTCTGGTTCACCGGCGTGGGGCTCAACTCGACGGTGCCGGCGGGCGGTATGGTGGCGGCATCCACGCGCGGCAACATCACGAATGGCAAGGAGAGTCCTCCCGCCAGCGACAGCGCAAGCGCCAGAGCGCGGGGGCGGCAAAGTTGCACGGCACGGACGGGATTGGACATGGCTCCGGTTCCCCTCAGTTGGTGGCCTGTGCGTCGAAGGTGGTCTGCACGACGCGCACGGTGTTCTTGTCACCGCCGGTGGCGCGCGCGGTGATCCGGAAGATGTGCGTGGATACCTGGCCGGGGCCATCGTTCAGCGTGCCGGTGACGCCCGATTCGTGCTGCGCGCCTGCGCCGGGCGGCAACGCGCGGCCCATGTCCTCGATGATGTATTGCGGGTTGCGCGCGATGTTGGCCGTGATCAGCTTGTCGTCCGTGTTGCTGGTGTAACCGCCCTGCCCCGCCGGCCCGGTGTACGTGATTCCGATGCCGGTCAGCCACTGGTTGTTGCCTGCCCGGAATTTCGTGACATCGCCATCGGCGGTGTAAGGTGGTGCACCGGGGGCGTATTTCACGCAGCCGTTTTCCGTGGAAATGCTGCCGGTGAGGCAGGTCATGTGGCCACCGACCGCGGCGGTGGAGCTCCACAGGCGCCATTCGGCGCCGCGCAGTGCCGTGTCGGCGCTCATCAGGGCGAGCTGCGCACTACGCGTAGCCGCCACCATGCGCTCCTGCAGCAACGACGTGCTGGATGCTCCGACCGCGAGCAGGGTCAGCAGCAACAGGAAAATCAGCGCCACCAGCAGCACCGCGCCACGCTGGTCGTGCAGGCGACTCGAGAATCCGGAGGGCGGACGATGCGGAAACATGGCTGATTCCTGGTACCTCACGGGTTGTAGTTGCGCAGCGAGACCAGCGTCACGAACTCGCGACGCAGCAGTTGATCGGGAAAGCCCTGATCGGAAGGCTTGATAGCGTGCGTGGATGGCGCCCGGGGCGCAAAGGCGCCGTCGATGGTGTAGGCATAGGCCAGTTCGTTCGGCGTCAGGGTGTACAGCGGAGTCTGTCCATCCAGCAGCATGTGCACCTCGATGGTATTCACGGCACGCCACAGGCATCCCGCGGTCGGCATGCCGCCGGGCAACGGCACATCCGGAGGGCAGGGAATGCTGCTGCCGCCGGCATCGACGCCCTTGTCGATCTGATCGGCACTGAGGAATACCGTCTCGCCGCTGGCGTTGATCACCCCGTACCGGAAATCCAGCCGCTCAACGCCGCGCACCATTTCCTCGCTGTTGCCGTTGACGCGACGAATCAGCGCGCCGGTGGTACGGCCATCGCCGGCATCGACCACCTTGAGGTAATAGGTAACGGTGAGGAAATCCTGGTCGAAGTCGTAGAGACGTGGCGCGGCAGTGCCCTGCATGGCCTGCGGCGCGGTGAAATTGGCACCGGTGGGCGTCAGGACGCTGCCACCCTGGCCTTGGACGGCGAAAATCCGGCCATTGGAGCAGTCGGAAAGATAGGCGAGATCGTTTGCACCGAAATGGGCAATCTCCGGTTCGCCCGGCAATGGATCGAGATCAATCTCGGTGATCGC
>JAJPHQ010000007.1 GCA_021325195.1 Gammaproteobacteria bacterium
CCGAGCCGTTCGAGAACCTGGACGCGGTGTCACAGGCGGTGCTGGCCAAGGCCAAGACGTCGGGCATGTTCTTCTACGTCGATTCGGACCTCAAGATCGACCAGCCGCAGGCGACCCTGACCCTGGACCGCGACAAGGTGGCGGCGCTGGGCCTGACCCAGCAGAGTGTCGGTGCGGCGCTGTCCGCGGCGCTGGGCGGCAATTACGTCAACTACTTCTCGATCTCGGGGCGCGCCTACCGCGTGATTTCGCAGGTGCCGCAGGTCGATCGCCTGAATCCCGCGCAGCTCGACAACTACTACATCAAGACGGCCTCGGGCGGCATGATTCCGGCCTCGACCGTGGCGCACCTGACGTACCAGACCGTGCCGGAATCGATCAACCACTTCCAGCAGTTGAACTCGGCCACCATCGGCGGCGTGATCGGGCCGGGTGTCTCGCTGGGGCAGGCGCTGCAGTTCATGCGCGACACGCTCAGGCAGGTCGCGCCGTCGGGTTATGCCGTGGACTACGCGGGCGAATCGCGCCAGTTCATGCAGGAATCCGGCGGCTTCCTGTTCACGCTGATGTTCTCGATCATCATCGTGTTCCTGGCGCTGTCGGCGCAGTTCGAAAGCTTCCGCGATCCCGTCGTGATCCTGGTGTCGGTGCCGATGGCGATCTTCGGCGCGCTGCTGTTCATCAACCTCGGTTTCTCCACGCTCAACATCTACACCGAGGTGGGCCTGGTCACGCTGATCGGCCTGATCAGCAAGCACGGCATCCTGATGGTGCAGTTCGCCAACGACGCCCAGCGCCTGCACGGCTTCAGCAAGCGCGACGCGATCGAGGAGGCCGCCTCGGTGCGCCTGCGCCCGATCCTGATGACCACCTTCGCGATGGTGCTGGGCGTGATCCCGCTGGTGATCGCCGGGGGCGCCGGTGCGGCCGGCCGCCACAGCATCGGCCTGGTGATCTTCACCGGCATCTCGATCGGCACGCTGTTCACGCTGTTCGTGGTGCCGGCGATGTATCTGCTGCTGGGCCAGGATCACCACGCCGAACGCGCGGAGGAGTCCGAAGTGTTGCCGCCACCTGCGCCGCAGCCTCAATAATCAAAGCAGGTGGTTCGTGACGTGGACGGGGCAGCCTTGCGCTGCCCCGTCTGCGTTTCAACGCACCACGATCGTGCCGGTCATCTGCGGATGGATCGAGCAGAAGCAGGCGTAGGTGCCGGGCTTGTCGAACACCGCGCTGTAGCTGTCGCCGGTGTCCAGCGCGGGCGAATTCTTGAATTGAGCAGCCGCGCTGACCACGACGTGCGGTTCCTCGTCGCGGTTGGTCCAGGTCACCTTCGCGCCGGCCGGCGCCACCACCCGCGCGGGCCGGAAATGGAAATTCCGGATGCCGATCCGATAGCCAGCGAATCCGCGCATTGACTGCGCAGCGCCGCCGCCCATCCGCGGCGGTGCTATCGTTCTCGTCCGCGATCTCCGCGAGGGCGCCGATCGATCGGCGCGCGCCATCTCGAAGGACTTGCCATGTCCGAACCCACCGCCACGGTGTTCAACTGCAACGTCACCGCCCGGCGTCCGGGCGTGCGCGGCGATGCCGAACCGCCGGTGAAGCACGTCGTGGTGGTCGGCGGCGGCACCGCCGGCTGGATGACCGCCCTGCTGCTGGCCAGCTCCGCCTACGGCGCGCGGCTCCAGGTCACCGTGCTGGAATCACCGCAGGTCGGCGTGATCGGCGTGGGCGAAGGCTCCACGCCGTGGCTGCGCGGGTTCTTCGAGAGCCTCGGCATCGAGGAATCGGAATGGATGCCGCCCTGCCATGCCACCTACAAGGCCGGCATCAGCTTCGAGGGCTGGTCCACGCGGCCCGGCTTCGAAAGTTACTTCCACGCCTTCGCGTCCATGCTGGACAACATGACGATGGCGCCGTTCATCGACAACGTGCATGCGCGCCTGGACGGCGCCGAGGTGCACGCGCATCCCGACCGCTTCTTCATTTCCGCGCGGCTGGCGCGTGACTGCAAGGCGCCGCGGCCGCAGCAGAGCTTTCCGTTCGACGTGTGGTACGGCTTCCACTTCGATTCCGTGCTGCTGGGGCAATTCCTGCAGAAGAAGGCCGTCGAGCGCGGCGCGCGGCACGTGGTCGGACACGTCGCCGACGTGCATTTGAACGAAACCGGCGACATCGCCGCCCTGCGTCTGGCGGATGGCGCCACCCTGGCCGGCGATTTCTACGTGGATTGCACGGGCTTCGCCTCGCTGCTGGCCGGCAAGGCGCTCGGCACGCCGTTCGTTTCGTTCCGGGAAAACCTGTTCAACGACGCGGCCGTGGCGATGCAGGTGCCGCACGACGGGCCGATCACGCCGCGGACCGTGTCCACCGCGCTGCGCCACGGCTGGGCCTGGAAAATTCCGCTGACCAACCGTTACGGCTGCGGCTACGTTTACAGCACCGATTTCTGCTCGCCCGACGAGGCCGAAAGGGAATTGCGCGCGCACCTGGGCCTGCTGGATTCCGGGCTGCCCGCCCGCCACCTGAAATTCCGCCCCGGGCGCGTGGCGCAGCCGTGGCACCGCAACTGCGTGGCAAATGGCCTCGCGCAGAGCTTCATCGAGCCGCTGGAAGCCACCACCCTGCTGTTCGTGCAACGCACCGCGGAGATGCTGGTGGCGGCGCTGGAGCAAGGCGACCTTGGCGAAGAAGCGCGCAGGCAATTCAACGACACGCTCAACGGACGGATCGAGGGCACGCGCGACTACATCGTCACGCACTTCAAGACCAACACCCGCACCGACACCGATTACTGGCGGGCCAACGCCGCCAACACGAACCTGTCCGCGCCGCTGCAGCAACTGCTGCGCACCTGGCTCGCGCGCCGGCCGATCAGCGCCGGCATTGCCAAGGGCACGTTCGGCCGCGGCTATCCCGTGATGTCGTGGTACAGCCTGCTGGCCGGCGTGGGACTGTTCCCGGACGACACGCGCCCGCCGACGGCGCAGGAGGCGAAGTACGACATGGCCGAGGTGGATACCCTGATCGCGCGCAGCGCCATGAACTTCCCCGATCATCGCGAGTTCCTGCGCGCCATTCCGCCCAAGCCGAAGAACCCGTCGCTGCAGGTGTACTTCTGGTAGGCGCGGTCCGGCCCGGGACGGCCGCGCGGCCGCGATGGTGCTAAGGTTTGCGCCTGCGCCATCCGTCCGAGGTCCCGTGCCATGCGAACGATCCCGCGTTGCCTGATCCTGACCGCCCTGCTGGCGCTGGCGAGCGCGCCGGCCTTCGCGGAGAACACCGCGCTGCCCCCGGATCTGGCCGGGCAGATCGACAAGATCGCGATGGAAACGCTCGCGAAAACCGGCATGCCCAGTGCCTCGATCGCGGTGGTGCGCAACGGCGAGCTCGCCTACGTGCACGCCTACGGCGATGCGCGGCTCGATCCGAAAACGCCGGCCACGCCGGCGATGCGCTACAGCATCGGCTCGATCAGCAAGGAGTTCACCGCGGCCGCGATCCTGATGCTGCAGCAGCAGGGCAAGCTGAGCCTCGACGACAAGATCGCGAAATTCTTTCCCGGTCTCACCGACGCCGATCACATCACGATCCGGCAGATCCTGTCGCATACCTCCGGCTACCAGGACTTCTGGCCGCAGGATTACCTGATGCCCGCGATGAAACTCGCGACCACGCCGCAGCAGATCATGGACACCTGGGCCAGGAAGCCGCTGGATTTCGCCCCCGGCAGCAAGTGGCAGTACAGCAATACCGGCTACGTGATCGCCGGCGCGATCGTGCAGAAGGTCACCGGCCAGACGCCGTTCGAGTTCCTGCAGCGGCACCTGTTTCCCGGGCTCGGCATCGGCGATGCGTACGACACCAACCTGCACGCGCTGCCGGCTGGCGACGCGCGCGGCTATTCGCGCTACGCGCTGGGCCCGTTGCGGCCTTCGCAGAAGGAAGGCGTGAACTGGATGTTCGGCGCAGGCGAGCTGGCGATGACCGCGGGCGATCTCGCCAAGTGGGACATCGCGATGATCGACCAGACGCTGCTGCAGCCGGCCTCGTGGAAGGCGATGCAGACCGAAGTCGTCTTGAACAACGGGCTCGGTTCCGGCTACGGCCTCGGCGTGTTCGTCGGGCAGATGGACGGTCACCGGATGATTTCGCACGACGGCGAGGTGATGGGCTTCACCGCCGGCAATTACATTTTCCCGGACGACCGCACCGCGGTGGTGGTGCTGACCAACCAGGATGCCGTCGCCGCGTTCCGCAGCATCGGCACGGGCATCGCCAAGGCCCTGTTCGAAGTCCGCGACCCGACCGCCGCCCGGGCGCTGGCGCAGGCGAAGACCATCTTCGCGGGCCTGCAGCACGGCCGGATCGACCGCGCGCTGTTCACCGCCGACGCCAACAGCTATTTCGATGCGACCGCGCTGCACGATTACCAGACCAGCCTGGCCCCGCTGGGCAAGCCGGTCTCCTTCACGCAGCGCGCGCAACGCCTGCGCGGCGGCATGACCATGCGCGCCTACGAGGTCACCTTCCCGAAGACCAAGCTCGACATCAGCACGTACGCGATGCCGGACGGCAAGCTGGAGCAATACATCGTTTCACCATCCGGCTGAGCCGATTTTTGACCCCTCTCCCTCCGGGAGAGGGGTGGGGGTGAGGGTTCGGGATACGCGTGAACTCGAAACCATGCGCGTGTACGTACCCTCACCCGGCGCTGCGCGCCACCCTCTCCCGGAGGGAGAG
>JAJPHQ010000031.1 GCA_021325195.1 Gammaproteobacteria bacterium
ATCTCGTCCGGCCACACGGTATAGACGTGACCCTTCGGACCGACGACCGCGCTGAACACCCGCGTCCAGTAGCCGGATGCCGGCACCAGCTCCAGCACCTTGTCGCCGGGCTTGACGCCGGTGAAGGTCATCACCGCCGCCATCTGGCGGCGCGCGTCGTCCTTCCTGTCGGCGGCGCGGGCGGGATCGTTGATCGCCTTGGTCACGTAGGCCGGCACCGCGCCGGACGGCGCGGGCGGCGATTGGGCGATCGCGGCGGCGGGAAGCGCGAGACAAGCGAATACGACGGCAGCGAGCACACGCATGACACCCTCCACGACGGGGAACGAACCATCATTGTGCACCCGCAGACCGGTTGCCGCACGTACCGCTTACACCGCGCCGGAGAAGCAATTGCGTCCGGCCAGCTTGGCCCGGTACAGCGCGGCGTCGGCCCGCCTGATCCACTCGCGGACATCGCCGGTACCGGTGTCACTGCGGGCGATGCCGATGCTCAGCGTGCAGCGCAGGCCGGGCGCGCGGTCGAACAGTGTGCAGGCCACGCCGGAACGGATGCGTTCGGCCACCATCTCGGCGGTGTGGGGATCGGTATCGGCCAGCACCACCCCGAACTCGTCGCCGCCGTAGCGTCCGGCCAAGTCGCCGTCGCGCAGGCTGGTGCGGATCATCGTCCCGACCCGGCGCACCACCTCGTCGCCGACTGTGTGGCCATACTGGTCGTTGATGTGCTTGAAGTGATCGATGTCGATCAGCAGCATGGTCGCCTGCCTGCCGTGCTGACGGTGGCAGGCCAGCGCGGCGGCGATCGCCTCTTCCCAGTGCCGGCGGTTCAGCAATCCGCTCAGGCCATCGATGCTGCTCAACTGGACCAGCAGATGGTTCTGCCGCTGCACCCGCCGGGCCAGCCTGTGCATGATCACGCTGAGCGTGAGCGGAAGCACCGTCAGCAGCGGCAGCGTCGCCAGCATCTCGGCCAGACTGGTGTGCGGCGCGAACGCGAGGCCGCCGGCCACCGCCGCGACGATGCAGCCCGCGGCCTGCAAGGCTGCCCCGCGCACCAGCAGAGGCGGGCCGCCGACCGCGATCAGGTTCATGCCGAACATCGCGATCAGCGCGAAGCTGGGCAGCAGATTGAACTGCATCAATGCGACCCAGACACCGCCCATCGCGGCATCCACCATCAGGTTGTTGCGCTCGGTCCTGGCCGGCTCGATGCTGCGGCCGGAAAGCAGGCGCGCGGCGTGCGGCCACAAGAAGCCGTGCGCGACCATCAGGCCCCACACCGACACGGGTGCGCCGTTGCGGTAAAGCACCACGCCCACCATCAGCGCGCCCAGTGCCAGTCCCAGCGTGCGGATGCCGTATGCGCGCGCCACGAAACGCCGGACCCGTTCGTCGGGTGCAACCGCGGTTGCTTCGGGCATCCCGCTGGTGGACATGACCGCACGAACCCCCTTGATTCGCTCACTGGGGTCCGGAGCAAAAGCGGTGCCATGCGGAAATGCGAACGTGACGCGCATCCCGGTCCGGGGCCGGATTGCGCCCCGCGATACATTTGTTTGCGGTTGCCGGATGCGCGGCCGCGTCCGTCGGCGATCGACGGTTACGCCTTCAGCCGCCAGCCCGTCCGGAAGATCCACCACACCGCGGTGAGGCACAGCGCCAGAAACACCACGGTGGCGGCCACGCTGATGCCCACGTTCACGTCGGCCAGTCCGTAGAAGCTCCAGCGGAAACCCGACACCAGATACACCACGGGATTGAACAGCGTCACCTTCTGCCAGAACGGCGGCAGCATGTGAATCGAGTAGAAACTGCCGCCCAGGAAAGTCAGCGGCGTGATCACCATCAGCGGCACAACCTGAAGCTTCTCGAAGTTGTCCGCCCAGATGCCGATGATGAAACCGAACAGGCTGAAGGCGACCGTGGTCAGCACCAGGAACAGCACCATCACGGCCGGATGCGCGATCGAATAGGGCACGAAGAGCCGTGCCGTCGCGAGGATGATCAGCCCCACCATTATCGCCTTGGTCGCCGCCGCGCCCACGTAGCCGGTCACGATCTCCAGGTACGACAGCGGCGCCGAGTGCACCTCGTAGATCGTGCCCACGAACTTGGGGAAATAAATCCCGAACGAGGCATTCGACACCGAGAGCATCAGCAGCGAGAGCATCGTCAATCCCGGCACGATGAAGGCGCCGTAGCTGACGCCCTCCACGCTGGTGATCCGCGAACCGATAGCCGAACCGAACACGATGAAGTACAGCGATGTCGAGATCACGGGCGAGGCCACGCTCTGCATCAGGGTGCGGCCGGTGCGTGCCATCTCGAAGCGGTAGATCGCGCGGATGCCGTGGAAATTGATGTTCATGCCCGCTCCCGTACCAGGTCCACGAAGATCTGCTCCAGCGAATCCTGGCGCGTGCTCAGGTCCTTGAAGCCGATTCCGGCTGCGGAGAGATCGCGCAGCAGCGCGGTGATGCCGGTGCGCTCGCCCCGGGTGTCGTAGGTGTAGATCAGTTCGTCGCCATTGCCGTTGAGTTCCAGCTTGTACCCCGACAACGCGTCCGGCAGCACCGTGACCGGTTCATGCAGTTGCAGGCGCAACTGTTTCTTGCCGAGTTTGTGCATCAGCGTGGTCTTGTCCTCGACCACGATCAGCTCGCCCTTGTGGATCACGCCCACCCGGTCGGCCATGTCCTCGGCCTCCTCGATGTAATGCGTGGTCAGGATGATGGTGACCCCCGACTCGCGCAGCCGCCGCACCATCGCCCACATGTCGCGGCGCAGTTCCACATCGACACCGGCGGTGGGCTCGTCCAGGAACAACACGGTCGGCTGGTGCGCCAGCGCCTTGGCGATCATCACCCGCCGCTTCATGCCGCCCGACAGCGTCAATACCTTGTTGTGGCGCCTGTCCCACAGCGAGAGGTCCTTCAGCACCTGCTCGATGTGGGCATCGTCAGGCGCCTTGCCGAACAGGCCGCGGCTGAAGCGCACCGTATTCCACACCGTCTCGAAGGCGTCGGTGTGCAGTTCCTGCGGCACCAGCCCGATGATTGAGCGCGTCTTGCGCCACTCGCGCACGATGTCGTGACCGTCCACGGTGACCGAGCCGTGACCGGGATTGACGATGCCGCAGATGATGCTGATCAGCGTGGTCTTGCCCGCGCCATTGGGCCCCAGCAGCGCGAAGATCTCGCCGCGACATACCGTGAGGTCGATGCCCTTCAGCGCCCGGAAGCCGGAGGCGTAGGTCTTGTCGAGGCCGCGCACCACGATCATCGGATCGGCGTGCGTGCCGTTCGCGTCTTCGGCTGCGTACATGGGGGAAGAGAAAATGAACTGGTTGGTATTGTATTTCTGATCGGGATCGGCGCGCAAGGTTCCATCTGGCCAGGTCGAATCCTCAGCCATGGCATCGCCTGAATCTTCTCATTCCGAAGCCGCCCGCGTTGTTTGCGGGCGGAGCCCGGAATCCAGCCTTGGCGATATTGGGTAGTGCAACAAAACCCGGATTCCGGGTTCGGCCTGCGGTAAAGCTGCAAGCCGTGCCGAACTGACAAAACGGAAGAAAGTCATCCGGGCTCAGTACCCAATAGCTTAGAACCCAATTCGGGGACGCCATGACTCAAAAGATCGCGCGTCGCTCAATGCGCCGCCTTGCGTGAATGGATGCGGCCGCTTTTCGCCACGAATGTTCGACCAGCAACACCATTCCCCGATGCGTCGATGTTCGCCAAGCAGGCAAGGATCGGTCGAAGCGGAGACGCCGTCACACGCAACCATGCAGTTGCCTATTTCCCGAACCGCGTGTAATATGCAACCAACAGGTTGCTTGACACGTGACACGGAGCCATCCCATGGGCGTGAACACCGACCGCATCGAGAAACAGGTCCTGCTGAAGGCGCCGCGTGAACGCGTGTGGCGCGCAGTCAGCGATGCCGACCAGTTCGGCACATGGTTCGGTGTCCGCTTCGACGGTCCGTTCGTCGAGGGCGAGCGGCTGACCGGCAGGATCACGCCCACCCGGGTGGACGCGGAAGTCGCCGCGATGCAGACGCCCTACGAGGGCACGCCCTTCGAATGGCTGGTCGAGAAAATCGAACCGATGCGGCGGATCGCGTTCCGCTGGCACCCGTTCGGGGTCGACAAGACCATCGATTACTCCCATGAGCCCATGACGCTGATCGTGTTCGAACTGCACGATGCCCCCGACGGCATCCTGCTGACCGTCACCGAATCCGGTTTCGACAAGCTGCCGCCCGAGCGGCGCGCGAAAGCCTTCGCGGCCAACGAGGGCGGCTGGACGCACCAGATGAAGCTGATCGAGAAATATCTCGCCCTGCATTGACGCCGAAGCGATGCGCAAAACGCGAACACGAATCTCGCTGCACAAAACCGCGCCGGTGTTCGCCGCGCTGGGGGATCCGACGCGGCTGCGCCTCGTCGCCGCGCTGTGCGCCGGCAGTGCGCTGTCGATCGCGCAGCTCACCGCCGGTACCGCGATCACCCGCCAGGCCGTCACCAAGCATCTGGAAGTGCTGGCCGATGCCGGGCTGGTGCGCGACATCCGGCATGGCCGCGAACGGCGGTGGGAACTCGAGCCGTCGAAACTGGACGAGGCGCGCCGCTCGCTGGAGGCCATCGCGCGGCAATGGGATCAGGCGCTGGCGCGGTTGAAGAAATTCGTCGAGGGATAATAGACCTTCAGCGCAACTGGCTGTCCTTGCTGCCCCGCCTGTTGTGGCCACTGAACGCGGAGTCCTCGCGGTCGCGTTCGGCCTGGCACGCCACGCACAGGCGTACGCCCGGCACGGCCTTGCGCCGGGCTTCCGGAATCGGCGCACCGCATTCCCCGCAGTGACTCAGTCCCGGCCCCTTGCGCTGTTTGCTGCGCGCACGCGCGACCGCATCGGCGACCGTCGCGTCGATCTGGTCCTGCACCGCGTCGTCGTTGACGAAACCCTTGGCCATGCTTCCAACGTAGGGCCGGCGGGACCGCGATGCAAGCAGAGGGGCCTTCGTCGATTCCGGCAAGCGCCGATCGTCGTGGAGTAAAGTCGCCCTCTCCGCGGAGCCTGCCCATGAGCCTGAAACTGTTCGGCCACCGGTTTTCGTCCTACACCCAGAAGGCGCTGACTGCGCTGTACGAAAACGACACCCCGTTCGAATTCCTGGATCTCTCGCCCGAGCATCCCGACATCTACGCCGAGTTCGCGCAACGCTGGCCGATCCGGAAGTTTCCGCTGCTGGTGGACGGTGGGCGCCAGGTGATGGAGGCCACCAGCATCGTCGAATATTTGCACGTCCACCATCCCGGCCCGTCACGGCTGATCCCGGATGACCCGGATGCGGCTCTCGAAGTGCGGATGCTGGACCGCTTCTTCGACAACTACATCCACGCGTCCCTGCAAAAAATCGTGTTCAACCAACTGCGGCCCGAGGCAGACCGCGATCCCTACGGCGTGGCCGAGGCACGCCGGATGCTGGACACGGCCTGCGCGTGGCTGGACGGCCACATGGCCGGTCGCGAATGGGCCGCGGGCGACACTTTCAGCCTCGCCGACTGCGCGGCCGCGCCGGCGCTGTTCTACGCAGACTGGACCCACCCCATCGGCCGGCAATACGGCAACGTGCACGCCTACCGCGCACGCCTGCTGCAGCGGCCTTCGTTCGCGCGTTGCGTCGAAGGCGGGCGGCCGTATCGTTCGTTGTTTCCGCTGGGGGCGCCCGATCGCGACTGAACGCGCGGCTTCCATCCATTGAGCACACCTTCACGGCGTGGCACGATCGCGCCGGCAATGACCCACGGGAAAGCAATCATGGCCACCGGAAAAGCCGGCAGTGCGGGCAAGTCGCCGGGCTTCACCGCCGAAGAACGCGCCGCGATGAAGCAGCGTGCGCGCGAACTGAAAAACGCGAAACGCGGCGCCGACGGCGAGAAGGACGTGCTGGCCGCCATCGCGAAAACGCCGGAATCGGAGCGCGCACTGTGCGAACGGCTGCACAAGGTCATCCGCGACGCCACGCCGCAGCTCCTGCCGAAGACCTGGTACGGCATGCCCGCCTACGCCAATGCGGACGAGAAAATCGTCTGCTTCTTCCGCCCCGCTTCCAAGTTCAAGGACCGCTATCTCACGCTGGGCTTCAACGACGCCGCGAAGCTTGACGACGGCGCGATGTGGCCGACGTCGTACGCGCTGACGAAGTTGACCGCGAGCGAAGAAAAGCGCATCCGCGAGCTGGTGAAGAAAGCCGCGGGCTAGCGTCTTGTTTTTTTCATTTCGTCATTCCGGGGCCGGCCGAAGGCCGGAACCCGGAATCCATGTTGATTTTCGCACCAGTGAGCAAGATCAAAATGGATTACTCGCGCCATCCGTGGCGCTCGCCTTGCGGGCCGCCTTCAGCGTTCGCGTTTGCAGTCCTGCAAACGCAGTTCGGATCGCCCCACCACTTGAGTCAGCCGAATCTTCGCTTGCACGGGGTGCCGCGCGGACTCAAGTGGTGGGACGTCCGGAATGACAGAGGCCGGCGCAATGCTCTGTCCGCCATCCCGCTGAAAGTTTTGTTCGTCATCCCGGAATCGCGCAGCAATATCCGGGACCCGGCGACTTGATGCCTGTGTGTTGCACGAAAGTCACTAGATCCCGGCTTTCGCCGGGATGACGAGCAAAATCATTTCTCTCCGAGAGAAGACGCCGCGTTGAAAACTGCCAACTGGGCCGCGAACGCACGCCTGTACGCCGGCCGCGTTTCGCCGCGGGCGACATAGGCGGCCAGCGTCGGAAATTCGTCCAGCATGCCGAGGGCCTCAACCGAAGCAGCGCGTGCACCATCATCAGGTCGCCCGCGCTGAACGCGCCGTCGAGCCATTCCGCATCGCCAAGGCGAGCGGAAAGTTGTCGCAGGCGGACGCGGATGCGCTCCTTAATGAGCGGCAGGCGCTGTTCGGACCATGGCTTGTCGCCTTCCAGAAATTTGGCGGTCACGAGTTCGAGGATCGGCGGCTCCACCGTGTTGAGCGCGGCAAACATCCACATGATCGCGCGCGCCCGCGCATTCGCATCGTCCGGCAGCAGGCCGGCATGGCGCTGCGCGATATGCAACACGATCGCCCCTGATTCGAACAACACGAGATCGCCTTCTTCGTACGTCGGAATCTGCCCGAAAGGATGCAGCGCGAGGTGCGCGGATTGCTTCATGGCTTCGAACGATAGAAGCCGCACCTCGCAAGGTTGGCCCACTTCTTCCAGCGCCCGGCGCACGCGCATGTCGCGCGCCAGCCCCTTGCCGCCGTCGGGCGACCGTTCGAATGCCGTGATGGTCGGGATCATGGGAAGGCTCCGGTTGGATTGGATCACACCATCGAAAGCAGGCGACGTCTAGCAATTCTCCGCAATCTGCCGCAACTCGCACTCCACCTCCCACTCGTCGCCGTGCACGTCGAGAAAGCGCTTCGTCAGTTGCAATGCATGTTCCATCGAATCCGCCTGCAGCAGCGCATAACCGCCGATCACTTCCTTGGATTCGGTAAACGGGCCGTCCGAAATCGTCTGCTTGCCATACGAAAGGCGGACCCTCTTGCCTTGCGACGTCGGGCACAGGCCAGCCGTGTCCAGCAACGTGCCGTCCGCGGTCATCTCCGTGATCAGTTGCCCCATGTCCGCCATCAGCTTTTCGCTGGGCTTCTGGCCGGTGTTCTCCTGCACACGTATCAGGGAAAGAAATTTCATCGCCGTGTCTCCTCGTGGATGGGCGGAGCCGCGGCCGGCGGATGCCGGCGCGTGTGGCGCTCCTGGTACGGCGACGAACGAGAAACGCGGAAATCGACAGCGCTCAGCGACTCAATGAGCCGATGGACCCTGCTGCGCCTTGAATGCCTTCCGGGTTGCGGGATCGAGCGCCTCGATCCGTCGCTTCGACTGCATGAACGCACGCTGCCCTTCCGGAAGCTGGCAGTTGCGCAAAACGGCGTCCGCGCCTTCCGAAGTCGTGGCCGTCACGTCCTGCACGTTGACCACCACGCCCATCGTGTCACCCAAGGGCGCAAGCGCATCGCAGGCGCGGTCGACCATGTCCATGTTGCGGCACTGCGCACCGCCGACCATGATCAACAGATTGTCGTGATCGATCCAGACGGCCGAACGAACGCCGGATAGGGGACGCACCGCGACACGTGCGGCCTCGTGATCCATTGGTCGTGACGCATCAGGAATATGCGCGTCGTGCATGAAATCTTCCTGCATCTCGAGCACGTTTTTTTGGATGGCTTGCTGGTCCCCGGGGAGCGCGGCCATGCGAATTGCAGCGACATGGCTTGCGACCGAAACGGGAGTCTGTCTTGCGCGATATTTCGTTTTGTCGTGCGATGAAGCCTGATCTGTCGTCGTGTCGCAACCAGCCAATGCGCAAGCCAATACTGCGGCGCTTACGGCGTGCGCGACGAGTCGCGATCGAATGCTTCCCCTCATGCTTCCCTCCTTTCGGCTCAGTGAACGTAATGCAGTGAACCGCGCTGAAAATGCCTGCACCCTCACGCACGCGGCCCTTGGCCCCGATTTCGCCTGCACACCGGATGCCGGCGAGTGCCTCAACGCGCCCTGTTCAGGTTTCACCCGAGATGCAATCCGCAATTCCGGATGCCGGAAGGAGATTTTTTGACCTGCCCCGTTCCCATCGCGGCCGTTTGGCGGTACGCTCGGCTTCCCCTGACCGAACCGGAGCGCCTGTCATGGCCCTGTGGAAAGAACCCGCCAAATCCTCCTCCGCTGCCGCAATGCCCGAAGCCATGGATCTGGCGCGTTTCGACACCCCGGAGACCAAACCCGAACCGGAAGCGCCGGTGCAGACCGCGTTCCGTCCCGCCGCCGCGCCCGGCAAGACCAAGTCGGAATCGCTGATCGCGCCGGACATCACCATCGAGGGCAAGATCGAAGGCGCCGGCCACGTGCGCATCGCCGGCAGCTTCAAGGGCGACGTCAACGTGCGCGGCGACCTCACCATCGAATCCGGTGCCAAGGTCAACGGCAGCGTGCGAGCCGACAAGGTCACCATCGCCGGCGAACTGATCGGCAACATCGAGTCCGCCACCCACGTGGAACTGCTGCAGAGCGGCGCGCTGACCGGCGACCTCAAGGCCGGATCGCTCAGTGTCGCCTCGGGTTCGCGGATGCGCGGCCAGGTCGAGTTCGGCTGGGACGATGCCAAGGGCGGCAACGGCACGCACAAGAGCAACGGCCACCACGGCGCTTCCTCGTGAGCATCGCGCACCCGGGCACGGCCGGGGCGACGCGCACCTGCCCGCACTGCCGGGAGACCATCCTCGAAAGTGCGGAGGTCTGCCCCGCCTGCAAGCACAAGCTGCGTTTCAGCGGGCCGGCCAGCGCGGTCGCGCCACCGACATCGGTGCCGCTGCGGGTGGAAGGCAGCTTCCGCAACCCCGACGCGGGCGCGTGGGAATACTCGATGGTGCTGACCATCCGCAACGAACGCGGCGAGGAAATCGCGCGCAAGCTGGTGGGCGTCGGCGCGATGCAGCCCGGCGAGCAGCGCACGTTCTCGCTCAGCGTGGAGATGAATCCCGGCGGCAAGCGCACGCGGCATTGACGCCCCCCGGTCTGCCGGACATCCTCCGCCTCCTGTGCACCACGGGGTCTCTCGGTCGCGGCTGGCTGCTGACCCGGCCGCGAGACAGGTTCTCCACTCGCCATGGCGGCGCGGGCACGCGCCATCAGGGTGCTTCTCGACACCCTGCTAGAGGTGAACCACGCCTTCGATGCAGGTGATGCAGGTGCCGCCCACCCAGATGCGATCGCCATCCCGTTCGACGCGGACGATGCCTGCCCTGCCGATCGCGGTGCCCTGGCGCACCCGGTAGCGCGGCGGCGCGATGCCGCTGCCGGTCAGCCATTGCGCCAGCGAGGCGTTGAGGCTGCCGGTGACCGGATCCTCGAACACGTCGTCGCCGGTAAAGAAGGCACGCACCTCGTAGTCGGCGGGGCCGTGCTGCGGATGGGCGCCGATCACGCCCACGGCCAGTCCGTGCAGGGCGGCGCGGTCGATCCGCAGCTCCAGTACCCGCTGCGCCGAGTCCAGCAGCACGCCGATCCAGCCCGGTCCGTTGTCCACCCATTGCATCGCGCGTACCTGCCGCGGATCCACGCCCAGCCCTCGCACGATCCGTTCCGAGAGGTCGGGAGCCACGGGGCCTTCCCGTACCAGCGGCGGCGCGGCGAAAGCGAGCCGTGCGTCGGTGCGGCGTATCTCGATCAGCCCGGCTTCACATTCCTGCACCACCCTGCCCGCGTCGTGCGGTGCACCGCCCGCTTCCAGCCATGCGTGCGCGCTGCCCAGCGTGGGATGTCCGGCGAAGGGCAATTCCCGTGCGCCGCTGAAAATCCGCAGCCGGTAATCGGCGCGCGGATCGCGCGGCGGCAGCACGAAGGTGGTTTCCGACAGATTGGTCCAGCGCGAGAACGCGGCCATCTCCGCATCGCCGACACCGTCGCCATCGATCACCACCGCGACGGGGTTGCCCCGGTACGGCGCGGAAGCGAAGACATCCACCTGGCGAAAGCGGCGCGGCGTCATCCGTGCAGCTTATCGTTGCATGCACGGATACGCCATCGCGCACTGGTGCGGATGCCGTGATGGTCGGCTCGCATCAAGCGCCATCGAGGGGCCAGCGCGCCAGATGGATGTGGCGCGTCCTGCCGAGCAGACTGTGCACCAGTACGAATTCCCCGACGCACCACGAGATGGGCGCAATGGCTTCCTGCTCGATGATGCGCGTGTTGTAGATCAGCGTGACATGCGGCTCGAAGTGGCGCAGGTCCGCAGGGACGACGCCCGCGGCCAACAGCGAACTGCCCAGCCTTTCGCGGAAAGCACGCAGCGTGGCATTGCCGTCCGTCGCACCGGACTTGAGTACGAGCAGCGAGTTTCCCGACTGCTGGCCGAAATTCGCGACCGCATCGAAGGTCACATCGAACGGTGCGGCCTTCATTCGGGCAGCGGCTTTCGTTGCGGCGTCCACGATGTCCTGCCGCAAGCCGGCGAAATCGCCGAGATGGAACAGCGTGACGTGCAGGCGATCGGGCGACACCGGCGTGCCGGGCATGCCGTGACGCGCACGTTGCCCATCCGTCAGCGCCGCGATCCGCGCGATGGTGTCGCGGTCGGGATAGATTGCCAGGAACAGCCGGTCCGTCGCCGCCGCCGGCGCCAGGCCGGGAAGCATGGCCTGCATCGGCATCCGCCTTTCGGGGCGCGCTGTGTCGGCCTGCGCCCCTCAGCGTATGCGCGTGATGTTGCCGTTCGCGTCCACCTGCACCAGATCGCCCACGCGGATCGCACTGGCGTCCTTGACCTGGACGTTCATGATGCTGCCGTTGCCCATCTTGATGCGCACGGTCCAGTTCTGCTGGCTGCCCGCGTTGCCGATCGCGTGGCCGGCGAAACCGCCGCCGACCGCACCACCCGCGGTGGCGAGTGCACGGCCCTTGCCCTTGCCGATCTGGTTGCCCAGCACCCCGCCCGCGATCGCGCCGATCACGGCGCCGGCGGTGCCGTGCCCGCCGCCCTGGGTGATGTTCTGGTCGATGCGCTCGACCGTCCCGCATTGATCGCAGCGGATGTAGATGCCGTCGGAACGAACCAGCACGCCGTTGCGGCTTTGCGCGCTGGCGGCGCCGATGCCGGCGATGCCCAGCACGACGACGATGGCGAGGGAAGACAGGGACTTGATCTTCATGGCAGCCTCCAAATGGTCGCGGGCCACGCGACGCGAGCGTGGGAATGAACGGGATCAGAGTACGCCAATCTGCCGCGCTGCGCATCCCGTTCGATCGCGAAAACACGGTTCACGGATCGGATGCATGCGCCAGCGCGTAGTCGATCGCCGCACACACCGCCGTCGCCTGCGCGATGTTGCATTGTTCGGGGGTTGCGCGCGGACTGTCGGGATACACCTCCGTGGTGGTCCTGTAGCGCGCAGAAGTGATACCCGCGCACAAACCGAGTTGCCGCAGCGGATAGCGGATCACGCCCGGTGCAACCACCGGCGAGCCGATGATTTCACCCTTTTCGTCGGCTGGCGCGATGTGGGTGACCTTCGCCACCGCCGCGATGATCGCCTGCTGGAATCCGGGTTGCGGATGTTCAACGTCGTCCACGAGATAGAAACCGTCGGGAATCGTGCCCGGCTCGAACGGCTTGCCGTCGCGCGCGGCCAGCGCGGGGCGAAATTCCGATTCGTCGCTGTCGGTGGTTTCGTGCAGGTCGATGTGCATCAGCACCCGTTCCCGGTACGGCGCGACGAATCGCATCAGCGCTGCCGACTCCCCGGCGGGACTGTTTTCGCGGAACGAGCGGTTGGGGTCGAGCGCATCCGGATTCCAGCGATGGATGCGCTCGTAGCCCCAGGGGCTGACGCAGGGCGCGATCAGCAGATTCACCCGGCCCGCGCAATCCGCCGCGTGCCGTGCCGCGAAGCGCAGGGCGCCCTGCACGCCGCTGGTTTCGTAGCCGTGCACGCCGCCCGTGACCAGCACGGCCGGCAGGTCGTCGCGCCAGCCGCGGCTCCTGAGCGCCAACAGCGGATAGCTGTCGGGCGGGTAATCCAGCCGGCCGTACTGCTCCACGTCGAAAAGCGTCCGCAGACGCTCGATCGCACCCAGCACTTCGCCGGTGTAGCTGCGCCGCTTGCGCTGTCGCGAAAGCCACTCGGCCTTTTCCGCATCGCCCCAGGGCCGGCCGGGCGTGCCGATCGGATAGCTAATCACGATGATGATCTCGCTCCGTGTGGTGTCGAAGGCGAAACACGCATTCCGGCTCGTTGTCGGGGAAGTGCTCCGTGCACACGCTTGACGTGGGTATCCGCGGCGGCGCGGCTTCTGCCGGACCCGCACCGGAAGTCAGGACGGGATCGCGACACGGACTTGGATATTTCAATGCCCGGCGAGCCGCCAGATGTCCAGCACCCCGCTGGTGTCGTGATCGTTGGCGTTGCCTTCCGGCAGCGCGATCCGGCCGTCCGCCACGATCGGACTGTTCCAGTGGCCTTCGCCGCATTCGAGTTCACCGAGCTGGCGGCCGCTGGTCGCGTCGTACACGTACAGGCCGCCTTGCGGGTCATAGACGAACAGCATGTCGTCGGCGACCACCGGGCTGGTGCCCGCGCGAGCGTTGTGCCATCGGGGCTGGAGCCGGTCGCCGGCCAGCGTGAATGCCGCGGTGCCGTTGTTGTCCGCCACGAACATCCAGCTCGCGCCGGCGTGCTGCCACACGGCCGGCGCCGTGAACAGCCGCGCGCCGGCCGGCGTCGGCACGTGCGAAGACTCGCCGCCGCGATGCGGCGCGGTGCCCGCCATCTTCCGCCAGTCCAGCACGCGCAGGATGCCGTCCTTGCCGCCCTGCACGAGATACGGGCCGCCGGTCAGCACCGGCGACGAGGAACCCAGGTCCTGGTCGGTCTCGTTGAGCTGTTCGGTATTTTCGGGGGTGTAATTGCCCAGCATCCTCGTCGCGTCGGCATCGAGTTCGATCACCGCATCGCCCCAGTGCTCGATGCCGTTCCAGGGCGCATTGCCGGTGGCGACGAAGATGTCGCCGGTCTTCGCGTCGATCACCGCGCCGGCGCGTCCCCAGATCGCCGCGTCGCTCTCGGGACATGTCTTCGGGTCCATCAATTCGTGCCGGTTGCTGCACAGCGCGTTCCACACGTGCAGCAACTTGCCGGTTTTTGCATCGAGGATCGCGACGTGGCCCTGGTACGGCGGCTGGTCACCGATGTAACCGCCGGTGACTGCGATCACGCGGCCGTTGAAGAAACCCAGCGGCGCGGCGATCTTCTCGCGTGCCGGCAGCCTCGTGACCGGCGTGCTCCATGCCACGTGTCCGTCGGCCACCGCCAGCTTGCGGATCACGCCGTCGGGTGACGCTGCATAGAGGTATTGCCGATCGGGATCGGCCACCGGCGTCGCCGTGGTGATCCGGTAAGTGCCTTTCACGCTGTCGTAGCTGGCCGGCGTGAACTCCCACAACACCGTGCCGCGGTCGGCGTCGATCGCCAGCGTCTTGCCGTAGGTCGTGGTGACGAAGAACACGTCGTGCGCAGCGCCCTTCACGGTCACGCCGTGCAGATAGATCGCGGACGCGTCCACGGTACCGTCGATCTTCACCTGCTGCCGGGTGAGGCCCTTCAAGTCATTCGCGGTGATGCCCATCGGCACCGTGGGTGCGCTGCTGCGTCCCGCGTCCCAGCCGAACATGGTCCAGTCCGGGTGCATGGCGGCGTGCGCAGAGGGCACGAACATTCCGGCAGCAAGCAGGAAAACGGCCGACGTGAAACCGGCACGGCGCGTCGCGTTCATCTCTCGTACCTCGTGGCTTCGCAACCGGAGCATGTTACAACCAGGGAAACGCGGCGTGGCGGGCACGACCCGGTGATTGACTTGCACTCGGGCGTCTCCATATCGGCGGAAATCCCCGTCACATCGGCCGCCATGACCTCGCCTGTCCGCCTCCGCATCGACTTCGTGTCCGACGTGGCCTGCCCCTGGTGCGCGATCGGCCTTGCCGGTCTGCAGCAGGCGCTGGCGAGACTGCACGGGAGCATCGATGCGGAAATCCATCTGCAGCCCTTCGAACTCGATCCGCAGTTGCCGCCGGAAGGCGAGGACGCCGACGAGCACCTGATGCACAAGTACGGCATCGGCGAAGCGCAGCTCGAAACCAGCCGCGCGGCGATCCGCGAACGCGCCGGGGCGGTCGGCGTCGCCATCAACACCCGCCGCGGCAGCCGCGTGTGGAACACCTTCGATGCGCACCGTCTGCTGCACTGGGCCGGGTTGCGGGATCGCGAACGCGCGCTGGCGCTGAAACGGGCGCTGTTCCGCGCCTGCTTCACCGACAACGAAAACGTCGCCGACCGCGAAGTGCTGGTGCGCATCGCCAGCGAAACCGGACTCGACACAAACGAAGCGCGCCGCGTGCTGGAAAGCGGTGAATACGCCGACGAAGTGCGTGCGCAGGAACGGCGCTTCCAGCAAGCCGGCATCCACGCCGTACCCGCGACCATCGTCAACGACCAATACCTGATCTCGGGCGGCCAGCCGCCGGACGTGTTCGAGCGCGCGCTGCGCGAGATTGCCGCGAAGACGGTGTCCGTCTGATAGCGCAAGCTCGTGGAAACACGCTGGCTGTGTCTTGCGCGAGCGCACGCTGCTGCCTCGGCAAACCGCGCTTGCCCGGACTCCCGATCGCGACTCGTGCGCACACGTACCGGCTATCGGGTCGGAATGGACACTGCCGGAAATCCGTATGTCGGCGTGCCTTACAGAATGCTCGTTCAGCCGCCGTCCGCTTCAGCCAAATCAATGGCCTGCAAGCTGGCCCGTTAAATGCTTGACACAGAGCGGTCGGCTTCGAAATCCGGTCGAGGAAATCATCCCTTGCTCGAGCGAAACGGGATGCACGAGGGCGCATTCGCGTTTCGCGGAGGGAATGATCTGCCGGATGGCGGGGTCTGCCGGGCGGGCATGTTGTCAAACATGCCCTTCGAGCGGCTCGTCCGCTCCATCCTCAACGGGGAGGTTGGAACCATGCTTGCGACACCCTTCACCAAAGCCGGGTTTTTGATGGTCCTTGCGATGCTGGCAATGTTTGCGTTCGCGCCGATTGCCGACGCCAGCGTGGTCAGGATTCACTTCAGCGGAGCGGCGGGCAGCGGGTACGCCGATCTGTCACTGCAACCCGCCGGGATCAATGACGTGGTCGATCCCGCCAAAGTGCCCATGGCGGTCACCGACGCGAGCGGCATCTTCAATGGTGCGGCGATCACGGGGGTGCAGGCTCTCAACCACGCCCCACCGCCGCCCGGTGAAGTGCTTCCGGACAGCTACAGCCTCTTTTCCATCCCCGGTTACGGGGACCACAACGGGGTTTCCTACGACAACCTGTTCTACCCGGGCGGCTCGCCGCTGATCTGTTTCGTGGACGGCACGCTGGTCTATCCGTTTTCCGGCGGTTTCCTCGATCTCATGGGCGTGATGTTCATGCTCGACAACGGCGACTTCGTGGACCTGTGGAGTTTCGGAGTAACGGCTCCGGGATTCTTCGGGCCGTTCTGGCCGGGCGGACTCGCGTACGGCATGAAGGTCATTCAACCGACCGAAAACGGCTACGAGGTGCTGCCGTACGCGCCGTTCGCCACGGCGACCGTACCGGAGCCCGGATTGTTCTGGCCGTTTGCCATCGCCGTGCTCGGATTGTTCGCGTGGCGGCGGTCGGCCGAAACCAGGGCGATGCGGAAGATTCACTGACCGGAATCAGGCGGGCCACCCGCAAGGTGGCCCGCCCTTCGACCGGCTGCATTTCCCGCCACGATCACCCGCGCACCGCCTGCTTCACCAGCGCTGCGATGCGCTTTTCCCCGGCGGCGGTCAACTTCAGCAGCGCAAAGACGACCGGCCACATGTTGCCTTCGTCCAGCCTGGCCGCGGTGTTGAAGCCGAAGGTGGCGTAGCGTTCCTTGAATTTCTCGGCGGGACGGAAGAAGCAGACGACCTTGCCCTCGGCGTTGGCATACGCCGGCATGCCGTACCAGGTCTTCGGCAAGAGCTGCGGCGCGGTGGTCTTGATGATCGCGTGCAGCCGCTCCGCCATCGCGCGGTTGCCGGCGTCTTCAATTTTCGCGATGGCCGCGAGCACGTCGCGCTCGCCGCCGCCACCACCCGCGGCTTCCAACTCGCGCACCCGCGCCTTCATCGCCGCGTGTTCTTCGGCGGTGAAGCCTTCGGCCGCCCTGCGGGAGGCGGCGGGCACCTTTCCCGCCTTCGTCGGTTTTTTCTGGGGCATATCGTCATCCTTCGCTCGTTCGTGTGGCAGGGGAAGCCGTGCAGCGGCGCAATCGGGCTGCATGATGCACGCGCCACGCCGATTGCGCTTCACGCCTCCCTGCATGTCGCGATCCGGAGCGCCTTGCGCGAAGCGCAGTTTGGCCGGGCGCTTCTGCCGGTTGTCGCGGCGCGCTATGCTCAAACCATCCGGCGCGGTGCGCCGATGATTGGGGAAAAGAGCCGTGACGACACGATCCAGGGGTCCGCTGGCAGACTTCGGCTGGTTGCAGCGCGGCGTTTGCGCGGCTTTCCGCCATCCCAAACCGATCTTCGGCGGGACGGCGTTCCTGCTGCTGGTGTGCCTGCTGCCGGTGCTGCTCACCTTGCCGCTCCGGTTTCAATCGCAGAACACCGGCACGCCGCCGGACCCGGCCTTCCTCGTTGCGATCATGGCGGGTTCCCTGCTGCTCGGTTTGCTGATCGTGCCGCTCTACGCGGGTTATCTGCAAGTGATCGACGCGCGCCGGGACTGCCGCAATGCTTCGGCATCGCGATGGCACTGCTGACGGTGTTTGCCCTTTTCATGATCGGTTTCAATTCGATCGGCCTTGGCCAGATCGCACTGCGCCGGCGCGGCGTGTTCAACGCCATCGGCGACGGCCTGCTGGGTGCGCTGAAGAACCTGCTTCCGCTGCTCGTGCTGGCGGCAAGCCTGGTGCTCGCGTGGCTGGCCGTGACGATCGTCCTCGTCATCGCCGCCATTCTGCTCGCCCTGTTCGGCAGGCTCGTCGGCGCATGGCTGATGTTCGCGGTGATCATCCCGGTTTACATCGCCCTGCTGCTGGTCGTGTTCGCGATCATGTTCGGCGTGATGTACCACCTGTGGCGCGACGTGTGCGGCGACGACGCTGCAGCCGGCACTGCTGATACCGCCGTGGCGTGATTGCGTCATGCAAAATGGGGACGGAGTCGATCGACCTGCGACCACCGTTGCATTAGACCTGCACGACCGCCCGCCCTGTCGATGTCTGCCTGCACGCCGGCGGCGACCCGGAATCGTCTGCGCTGAGACAACTGCGTCGCACCATGACGGAGCACGCGCTGATGGAGCTTGCGGAAAAAAGAGGACGCGGCCCGGCAAACCCCGCGCACGCTGACCTGAAACTCATGTCGCCGTCTCCCGCGCTGGCGGCACGCTCGATTCAATCACCTACCTCGTCTCCATTTTCCTTTTCGCCACGCGACGACGCCTCAGGACCCCGCGCGGGGAGCCGTCTTCAGCAGTTCGAGCAGGTCGCGTGTATCCGGCATGATCCTGGCCTTTTGCGCCGACAGGAACAAGGCGGCCCAGTCGCGCCGTATGCCGCTTGCGGTAAGCCGGGATACGTGCAGGCGGGCGCGCATGCGTAGCGGTACGGCCCAAGTGGGAACGATGCCGATGCCCATCCCGGCACGCACGAATTCCAGGATCGGGGCGGTCCACTGGATCTGTTCCAGCGAGGCGGCCACGCGGCTGGCACGCGCAAGAAAATCGGCTGCACGGCCGGGGCGCTGAGCGGGCGATTTGTGCAGGTAGACCACCTCGCCGGCCAAATCCTCCGGTTCAATGGCGTCCTTTCCAGCGAGGCGGTGCCCGCTGGGCGCGATCGCCGCCAGCTCGTCGTTGAAAAGCGGGACGCGCCGGAAGCGACCGGACTCCGACACCGAATGCGCGACGCCCACGTCGATGCGCCCCTGCATCAGGGCCTGCTCCACGTCGTGGGTTGCTTCGCCGACGAACAGCAGCCGCGTCCGCGGATGCTTGCGGCCAAACGCGGCCATGATCCCCGGCAGCCAATGCAGGGCGGTGTAGCACTGGACGCCCAGGCGCAGCACGCGCTCGCCGCGCGACATCGCCTTCAGCTTCGTCTCGAGGCTGCGGGTCTTGTCCAGAACCTCCCGCGCGGTCTCCAGCGCGAGGTCACCGGCCGCCGTCGGCACCATCCTGCGACCGACCCGCGAAAACAGCGCCACGCCCAGCTCCTTTTCGAGCGACGTGAGCCGCTGGCTCAAGGCCGGCTGCGACAGATGGAGTTCGTCCATCGCCGCCGTCAGTCCGCCGTGGCGGGCAATCGCGCTGACGAGCCGCAGGTGCTTCAGGTCCATCGTGCATTGGCATCCGCAAATTGAATCAAAAGTATCACAACATTCCATTTGTTCGATGGCAAACCGGCCGCTAGAGTGCCCCGGACCATCCCCATTGAAGGACCGACCCATGCAGCGAAGCCTGATTGCCGTCGCCGCGCTCTGCGTGCTGTGCGTGCAGGCATCCGGCGCCGTCGCGGCGAACGATGCCGTTGCCGACCGTGCGATCGAGCACAGCGCACTGGAGTTCGAGGAGGCCTGGTACACAGGCAACGCGCCGCGCATGGCCGCGGTGCTGCATCCGAGCTTCACGATGCGCCACGTGGGCACCGACGCAGCCACCGGACGCAGCGTTCTGGATCAGGACGTGGACGCGAACCAACTGGTCGAACTCACCCGGCAAGGCCACGGCGTGGTGCCCGCCGCGATGCAGCGGCACGACGTCACCGTGCTGGACGTCCACGCCAACGCCGCGACCGCCAAGATCGCCACCTGGTATGGCGTCGACTACCTGCAACTGGCCCGATGGAACGGACGCTGGCTGATCATGAGCGTCGTGTGGGGCAAGACACCGGGCGTGCGCAAACCGCCGAACCCGCTGCACCACGACTGATACGTGGCCGCGCCGCCGGCACGGCTCCGCCCAGCGCCATGTAAAACCGCCATGGCGCAACACATCCAACCCATCTGGAAAGGCAATTCATGTCCAACGCAGTCAAAGTGCAATTTCTCAACTCCGGCAAGGTTCTGAAAGGAAACCTCCCGTTTTCGGAAGCCGTCAAGGTCGGGAACATGCTGTACCTGTCGGGCCAGATCGGTATCGTGCCGGAAACCCAGCGAATCGCGCCGGGCGGCATCGAATCCGAATCGCACCAGGTCATGAAGAACATCAAGGCCGTTCTTGAAGCGCACGGCTATGCGATGGTCGATCTCGTCAAATGCACGGTGTTTCTCGCGGACATGACGGAATGGTCGGCCTTCAACGAGATTTACAAGGGTTATCTCACGGAAGGCAGGCTCCCGGCACGAAGTGCCCTGGGCGTGAATGGGCTGGCCCTGGGTGCGCGTGTCGAAGTCGAGTGCATCGCATGCAAATGACAGGACGCATGCGACGTGCCGGTTTGGAGTCGCACTGTGGTCTGGAGCCGGACGCGATCACGTCGGCGGCATCGAGTGAACCGCCCCGGCTTTCCCCGAGGCTCCAACCTTTGAAAGGATGGGAGCATGAACACCAAGAAGCGGTACTCACCCGAGGTACGGTAGCGGGGATCCGCTCGAGAATCGAAAGCCCGCTCGAAAGCGGACTCTGACCCGTGTTTTCCCGGCACCTTCTTCTTTCTCAACCGCGCAACAGGATGACCGGAAGCGCCACCAGGCCCAACGCGAGCAGTATGCCCAGCAAGGCCAGCACGACGCGCAGCGGGTCCGCACGAAGGATGCCGACGAACGTCTCCGCGGTGCCTGCGCGCCTGGCGGCGGCACATTCGGCGCGGACGCGGGCGCTGCGCTGCTGCTCGTAATCGTCCAACGCACGCTTGGCGTCCGCGAAGTCCGCGTCGTCGGTCACCCAGATTCCACCGGCCGAGATACCCCAGAAACTTAACGGGGTTTCGTAGTACGCGATCCGCTTCGCGTCGAGCATCGCGCGCACGTCGCTGGCCTCGTCATCGGGCACGTTGCGCAGGTTCAGAAGCAGCTTGGATATGACGCCATGTTAATGACCTATCCCCTTTCGATTCGATCCTTGATTTGTATTTTCCACTTTTTTCACGCTGCCGAAGGCTTGATCCATATGCGCCCATCGAACGCTCGAATAATTTGGACGTAGCTGTTGTGTTCGAGCAGCGCCGATCCTCGATCCTTCGATATCCATAGCGCGCCGGAGTCATCGCGCACTGTCCAAGACGCCAAGTTGCCGAACTGATCGATGATTTGAATGTTCCCGGTCGGCAGACCGCAGATCTTGCCAATGCGCAAGCAATTGTCTATGGCCGAAAATTGAGCGAATCCGAGACATTCGGTGCGCGCGACCAATCGTCCTTCGATCTCATGGGCGGAGCGGCCATTGCGGTCTCTGTAGATCGACACGATTAGGTGCTGCACGTCCAGTGCCCGCAGTGACTTAGTCCATTCGGGGTCAGGCAGGTTACTGATCACGGCGACATAGCGTGGAATGTAATGCAGGATGGTTGCGGCCTGTTCGCGTGTAATGGTGCTGAACGCGCGGGTAAGGCTCGTGACGCAACTGTCTTCTGGCTCGCCGTATCGGAAGCAACGTACCTGGGGCAGTACATGACCTGTTGCCGCCGACCGAAAATTGACCCACTTTTGAGGCTTCTGCCGATCCAAAACTGACCCGGGTGTTCAACCTAACCTGCTGCGTTTGGCGCGGCGGGGATTGATG
>JAJPHQ010000057.1 GCA_021325195.1 Gammaproteobacteria bacterium
CGATCCGGATCGCGTGGTACGGCTTCGTGATGCCGGGCCTGATGCTGAATTATTTCGGTCAGGGCGCGTTGCTGATCCATCATCCCGAGGCGGTCAGCAATCCGTTCTACCTCGCGGTGCCGGCGTGGGGCCTGTATCCGATGATCGTGCTGGCCACGGCCGCCGCGATCATCGCCTCGCAGGCGGTGATCGCCGGTGCGTTCTCGGTGATGCGGCAGGCAATCCAGCTGGGTTTTCTGCCGCGCATGCCGGTGGTGCACACCTCCACCGAGGAGATCGGACAGATCTATCTGCCGTGGATCAACCGGCTCCTGATGGTCATGGTGGTGCTGGTGGTGATCGGCTTCGGTTCGTCCAACGCGCTGGCCGGCGCCTACGGCATCGCGGTGACCGGCACCATGACCATCGACACCACCCTGTTCCTGATCGTCGCGTGGCGGATGTGGAAATGGCGTCCCGGCGTGATCGCGCTGATGGGGGTGTTCCTGCTCACCGTCGATCTTTCGTTCTTCGCCGCCAATCTGCTGAAGGTCGAGCACGGCGGCTGGTTTCCGCTGGTGCTGGCGCTGGCGGTGTTCACGATCCTGACCACCTGGCGGCGCGGACGCGATCTGGTGTTGCGGCAACTGAAGCATGGCGGCGTGGCGCTGGCGCCGTTCATCGCCAACCTCGCCGGGCATCCGCCCACGCGCGTGGAAGGCACCGCGATCTTCCTGGTCAGCGACCCCGACGCGGTGCCGCACGCGCTGCTGCACAACCTGAAGCACAACAAGGTGCTGCACGATCGCAACGTGATCCTGACGGTGGAAACGCTGGAGACGCCGTATGCCGATCCCGGCGAACGCATCCAGGTGGAAGACCTCACGCACGATTTCTACCGCGTCACGCTGCGCTTCGGTTTCGCCGAGGACCCCAACGTGCCGAAGGCGCTGCAGGAATGCGGCAGGCAGGGGCTGGACTTCAAGCTGATGGAGACCACGTTCTTCCTCTCGCGCGAGACCATCGTCGCCACCGACCGGCCCGGCATGGCGCTGTGGCGCGACAAGCTGTTCGCGTTTCTCGCCCGCAACGCGCTGCCCGCGACGGCCTTCTTCAGCATTCCCGGCAACCGCCTGATCGAACTGGGCGCGCAGGTGGAAATCTGACAAGGGCCGGAAGAATCAAGGAAGCTCTGGGCCAATCACTCCAGGATTTGTCGGAACACGCCGAATTCGGTACACGCCCGAATCCGGTTTCGCCAATCAAGCACGTGCACCCTATCCGCGCTTGATCGGCAGGCGGCACATTCCCGTGCAGCATGGAAACTCCGGTAAATCAGAGCCTCCTCAAGGCGCCGACCGCGTCATGCCCAGCCGCGGCTCTGCCGGCGCAGCCTTCCCTGCACACGGACCGGCACGGGCCATCACGGGCTCGTCCCTGCCTTCCGGAAAGGGGCGGTGATTGACAACCCCGGGACGAACCTGTGTACTCCAGGCGACGCCGCTTGGCCCGCGCAATCGCGAATGTCCAAGCCCCGGGATGAGCAGTGTTTCATCTGAAAGCGGTCTTGTGAGGGCGAGCCGTGAATGCAGACGAGCGTGTGTCCGGCGTCCAGTCGCGACGTCCGGGGCAGTTGCTGCGCGTACTGGGTGTCGGCTTCGGCATCGCCATCGTGATCGGCGGCTCGATCGGCGGCGGCATCCTGCGGGTGCCCGGGCCGATCGCGGCACAACTGAACCATCCGGTGCTGATCATCGCCGTCTGGCTGATCGGCGGCATGTACGTGTTGCTGGGGGCGAATTGCCTGGCCGAGCTTTCGACCATGCTGCCGCGCGCGGGCGGCCCGTATGTGTTCGCGCGGCGCGCGTACGGCGACTACGCGGGATTCGCGATCGGGTGGGGCGACTGGCTGATCAACATCACTTCGCTGGCCGCGTTCGTCGTGCTGTTCGCCGAGTTCGTGACGGCGCTGGTGCCGCGGCTGGCCGGCTACACCGGTCTGGTCGCGATGGTCACCATCCTCGGCTTCACGCTGTTGCATTCGGCCGGCGTGCGCAGCGGCAGCGTGGTGCAACAGTTGACCAGCGGCTTGAAGGTGCTGGCGCTGGTCGGATTCGTCGCCGCCTGCTTCTGGCTGGGAGACGCGGCCATGGCGAGCCATGCCACGGCTGCACCGGGCGCCGCGCCCGCCAGTTGGCCGGTGCTGTTGCTCGCGATCATGGTGTCCCTGCAGATGGTGGTCGAAACGTACGCGGGCTGGAACTCGCCGGTGTACTTCTCCGAGGAGAACGTGGACCCCGGACGCAACCTGCCGCGGGCGCTGTTCGGCGGCGTGGCCCTGGTGATCGGCGTGTACGTGCTGGTCAACCTGGCCTTGCTGCACGTGCTGCCCGTGGAAGTGCTCGGCGGCTCGAAATTGCCTGCGGCCGACGCCATGCAGGCGGTGTTCGGGGGCCGCGGCGCGCAGATCGTCACCGTGCTGGCCGCGTTGTCCATGCTGGGCATCATCAACGCGACCTTCATGAACGCTCCGCGCGTGCTGTTTGCGCTGGGGCGCGATGGCTGGCTGTCGGCGCGCGCGCAATCCGTCAGCGCCGGCGGCACCCCGATCGTCGCGATGTTGATCACGACCGTCGCGTGGGCCGCGCTCACCTTCGGCGGAACCTCCTTCGAGAAGCTGTTCCTGCTCGCGGCGTTCTTCGGCGTGCTCTGCGATTCGGCGGTCGCCGTTTCGCTGTTCGTGCTGCGCGCTCGGGAGCCTTCGCTCCCGCGGCCATACAAGGCGTTCGCCTATCCGTTCGCGCCGTTGTTGTACGTGCTGATCGCATCGGCGATCTTCATCGCCTTCCTGATCAATGATCCGATGGGCAGCTTGGCCGCCACCGCGGTGGTCGCCACGAGCTATCCGGTGTATTGGCTGCTGCGACGGCAGCGTCGCGCCGCCGCGCGGGTCTGACGCGCGGTTCACACACCCACGCTATTCATTCGTGTGGCCCGCCAGCGTGACCAGCTTGCAATCCGGCAACCGGTGATCCCGACGCGTGTTCATGCATTGCGAGGCGCGAGTTCGCGCCGCAGCCAGGCTCGCGCCTTGATCCAGTCGCGGCGCACGGTGCGGTCGGTGATGCCCAGTGCCAGAGCGGTGTCCTGTTCGCTGTAACCGGCGAAGAAACGGCATTCGACGATTTGCGCGAGGCGCTGATCAAGCGCCGCCAGCCGGTCCAGCGCTTCATGGATCCCGATCAGCGACGCATCCTCTTCGACGGCGAATTCGTGCGCTTCGCTCAGCGATTCGACCAATGCACCGCCGCCGCGTTTGGCCGCGACGCGTTCCCGGGCATAGTTGACCAGCACGTGCCGCATCGCCAGTGCCGCGGCGCGCAGGAAATGCGCACGATCGTTGAAAGTCGGCGAGCGGAGCAATTTCAGGTAGGCCTCGTGGATCAAGGCGGTCGTCTGCAGCGTGTCGCCGGCGCTGACGCGGCGGCGCTCGTGCCGCGCGAGCCGCCGCACGTCGGCATAGAACAGCGGCATCAGTTCCTGCGCCATACATCGTAATTGCGCGGGAATGCGAGTATCGTCCGGGAGGCAGGGCTGGGATTCGTCCACGTCTGGATTCTGACACAGGCGTTCACGCCTGTACCCGGGAGATGGCGCCTGGCGCATCCGGGAATCCGGATCGCAGTGGGGTGCAAAATGGCCAGTGATGAAATCCCGCAGGCTTGGGCGATGCTGGACGCCCTGCTGAACCGGGTGCTCGCGCAACCGCCGCCGCTGCGCCGCGCCTTCATCGAGCGCGAGACCGCCGATGCGCCGCGCCTGCGTCAGGAGGCGCTGGCCTTGCTGGATGAATTCGAGACCCGTGGTGATCTCCTCGACCGGCCAGCCGCGGATTCGATCGTGCGCCGCGAACCGGACGTCGACTTGCAGCCGGGGCATCGCCTCGGTGCTTACCGAATCCTCTCGCTGGTGGGCCGCGGCGGCATGGGGGAGGTGTATCGCGCCGAACGCGCCGACGGCCAGTTCGAGCAACAGGTCGCGCTGAAGCTGTTGCGTCCCGACGCGGTCGAGCATCTCGCCGGTTTCATAGCCGAGCGGCAAATCCTGGCCAAGCTGGAACATCCCGGCATCGCCCGTCTTTATGACGCCGGCGTCGCCGACGATGGCCGGCCATACATGGTGATGGAATTGATCGACGGCGTGTCGATCACGCAATGGTGCCGGCAACGCAATGCGAACTTGCGCGAACGGCTGGATCTGTTTCTGCAGATCTGCGATGCGGTTGCCTATGCGCATCAGAACCTTGTCGTGCATCGCGACCTGAAACCCGGCAATGTCATCGTCAATCAAGATGGCCATGTGAAGTTGCTGGATTTCGGCGTTGCGAAGTTGTTGAACGATGATGCCGATGACTCGGCGTCCCACGCGCCGATGACCTTGTCGTATGCCGCGCCGGAGCAGTTGGCTCGCAACGAGGTCACCACCGCGGCCGATGTGTATTCGCTCGGTGTATTGTTGTTCGAATTGACGACCGGGCGGGTGCCGTGGCCGGTCGGGCAACAGCCAATGGCGATCGCGGTCGAAAAACTGCTGCGCGAGACCGCGCCGGCCCCCTCGGCGATCGCCGCCAGGCAGGCATCTCAGCCGGTGCCGGCGCGTCAATTGACCGGCGACATCGACGCGATCGTCGCCAGGACATTGCGGAAGGAACCGCGCGAACGCTACGCCGCCGTGGCCGGCCTGCACGCCGACGTGCGGCGCCACTTGCGCGGCGAAACGGTGTTGGCGCGCGGCACCGCGCGGACCTATCTGCTGGGCCATTTCCTGCGTCGGCATCGCTGGGCGGTGGCGGCCGTGCTGGTGCTGATCGCGATGCTCGCGGCCGGCCTGGCGGGCACGGCCTGGCAGGCGCGCGAGGCAGAGCGCGAACGCGACATCGCGCGCACCGAAGCCGCGCGTTCGGATGCGGCGCGCGATTACATGATGCTGATGTTCCGCGAGGCCGGCGAGGACGCCGCGGGCGGCGAATTGACCGCGAAACAGGTGCTGGATCGCAGCGCGGCCAACTTGATCGCCGATCCATCGCGGCCGGCGGCGCAGCGTGCAGGGATGTTCCAGATGATCGGTGAACTGTACGCGGCGATCGGCGACTTCGCAGGCGCCGCGCCGATCTATCGCGATTACATCAAGATCGCGGGGCCATCCGCGGATCCGGCGATCGTGGCCGAAATACGACACGACGATGCGGTCGCCGAATTTTCCCTCGGCGATGCCCCGCGCGCACGGGTGCTGCTCGGTCAGGCGCAGGCGTTCTGGAACCGCGATCCGAAGCGCTACGCCGGCTCGCTCGCCAGCAGCCGCGTGATCCAGTCGCAATTGCAGCGCGACGGCGGCGACATCGACGGCGCGATCCGCACCCTGCGGGCGGGTCTTGCCGACCGCATCGCGATCAGCGGACGCACCGATCGCGAAACCGCATACATCATGAATGCGCTCGCGCTCGCGTTGATGGACGCGGGCCAACTGCAGGAAGCCGACCGCGTGCTGGACGAGTGTCTGAAGATCATGGCCGCGCTCGGCAAACAGGACACCGGCAATGCGCTGACCATGCTCAGCAATCAGGCGGTGATCGTCGCGCGCCTGGGCGATTACGCGCGCGCGGAACCGCTGTTCCGGCGCGCGGCGGAATTACGTCGCCGCCTGTACGGGCGCTCCGCGGCGCTGGCGGCGATGCAGCAGAATCTCGCCAAGGTGATGATGCACGACGGGCGCGCCGCGGCCGCGCGGCCCCTGCTGATGGATGCCTTGACGATGGCGCGCGAGTTCACCGGCGAGCACAGCCTGACCACGCTGACGATCATGCTGAGCGTGGCTGAAGTGCAGATCGCGTTGAACGAGTCCAGTGCGGATCAGAATCTCCAACAGACCGTGCAGGCGATCGCCGCGCAATTCGGCGCGCAGCATGTTCTGTATGCACGCGGCGAGCAACTGTTGGCACGCTTGCGGCTGAACCAGGGTCGCTACGCCGAGGCGCTGGCGGCCGTCGAGGACGCGCAGCGCAAGCTCGAAGCGCTGGGCAAGGCCGGCGCGCCCTATCTGGCGGAGAACCAGGCGATCCGGGCCAAGCTGACCGCCACGCACTGAGCGTGTTCAGGCATTGACGCATCGGCGGGGCCGGCCGATGTCCGGATTCGGCGCGTTTCCGTGTTCTTGTAAGCGACGGGCAACTTGCCCGCGTGCTTTCAGGAACCGCCATGTCGATCCACGCTCGCCGATTTTCGCTTGCCGGCGTCGCCGCGCTCGCGTTGTGCGCGGGCGGTTGCAGCCCGCCTGCCGCATCGGTCAATGCCACACCCGCCGGCGAAGACGCCGCGCCGTCGGTCGCCGCCTCCGCGCAGGTCGAGGCCGACAGCCCTTGTCGACTTTTGACCGATGCGCAGGTGCGCGCGGTGTTTCCCGGCGCCAAGTCTGGCGTGCCCGAACGCAGCCGCGAGGAATACGGCATCAAGGCGTGCGTGTGGGAAACGGACGGCGGCCGGTTCGTGGTGCAGACCTGGACCGCCAAGGGCAGCGTCGACAACGAAATCCGCGGATTGGCCAGCGGTTTCGTGGACCCGATCAATTCCGCGGCGCAAAACAACGTCCGCTACGAAACCGTCGAGGGGGTCGGCGAACAGGCGATGGCGGTGCTGGAAACCCAGGACCAGAAACGCGGGATTCTTGCCGACGCGGCTCTGCTGATCGCCAGGCGCGGCAATCGGATCCTGGAATTGCAATCGCAGGAGTTGCCGCACCGAACGCGTGCCGTCGCGTTGCAGGCATTGACCACTTTGGGGCGCGAAGCGGTCGCGAGGATGTGATGCAGATCCGCGTGTCGCACCTGTCAGGAAGGGAGAAGTCGATGAAAACCCGGACCACACAACATTCCAGGCGTCCGATCCTGGGCGCGCGCAAAGGCTGGATGCTCGGCGCCGTCTGCTCCGCCGCGTTCCTGCCGCTGGCGGCGCAGGCCGCGTGTTCGCAATGGGACGTCAGCGGAGGATGGTCGGCCGTCCAGAGCAACGACACGAAACCCGCCTTCATCTTGCAGCAAAACGGCGCGCAGCTTCAGGGGAGCGCGTCTTATTCGTACGTGCACAAGAGCCAATGCGTGTTGGCGTATTGCGGGGACGACGCATACTCGGTCGATGGCTCGGTGGATGGAACCATCGACGGCAACGCCATCGACATCACCGCTTACTGGAACAACGGCACGGTGGGCGTTTACACCGGCAAGATCAATGCCCAGGGGCGAATTGAGGGCAGCTCCTATGATCGGCAACATCCGCAAACGATGGCGAGCTGGTACAGCGATCGAACGATCAAGTGCCTGACCGACGAGAACACGCAACCACCGTCCTCCGCGCCGCCCGCCGCCAAGAAACCGGCGGTGGCATTGGGCCGCGTGCATGCCGCGCCTGCCAACGCGTGGAGCCGGATGAAGGCCAACCCGCTGCACGCGGACGTGCGTGCGCCGGCTTTGGCGGTACTCGCCACACCATCGCGGGACATGCCTGCACGGCCTCCCGCACTGCCGCCGGGGAAACAAGGACCGCCGCCGGATCAAGTGCCGCCTCCCGAGCCCGCGCAAGCCGCCGCGCCGGTCATCGCGCCGAATGATCTGATCATCGGCCGAATGCGTTTCAGTCAAAACGCCGAACCCGTTCAAGATGTCGCGCTCGGAATACCCGTTGCGATCGACTGCGATTATTCCGTCAACGCGAGCCGAGGTCCCTTTGCGCCCCACATCCGACCGTGGCACGGCAGTGTGCAGATCGGCGGCGCCGCGCCGGAGAACCTGGAATTCGAGGGGAGCACCGAAGCCGGCCAGCACGTGGCGCGCGTGACATGGACGCCGACCGTTGCCGGACAAACGCCCATTGCCTGCACCATCAACCCTCAGTTCGCCGATGCGGAAGCCGTTCCCGGCAACAACCGCTGGGATCAAATTCTGCTGGTGGTGCCGAAGGATGCGCCGCCGGACAACGGGCAATGAGGCAAGGCAATCGGCGAGCATCGAATTGCGTCATGACGTTCGGCATCCGCGGAGCGGCGCGTTGCACCACGCACCGATCCACTGGATCACCTGTCACCCGTCGAGGAGCAGAACGTGAACATTCGCCCCATCGTTTTCACCCGATCCGCCACGTTGTCCATTGGATTGGCTTCGCTGACGGCGTTCGTTGCGCCCGTTGTACGCGCCGATCCGCCGCACTCGCCCGACGTGACTTGCACCGGCGGCGGTTTGCGCGGGCATCCGAAGTTCATGCAAGCACCGCCCGGGCGCGCCGAGTACCACTTCAGCGGTGTGTGCAAAACCCGCGACGGCCGCGCCTTCGGCTACCTCGTCGACGGCACGTGGACGCCTTCGGAACCCAACCCGCGCAACGCGAATGCTTCCGAGGTTTATCACGTCGATACGCTTTCCGGCCCATCGCAATCGTTTGTCGCGGTGATGGGCGCGCGCTGCGCGCGCGACCCGTGGTTGAACGAAGTCAACTGCACGCCCGTCGGCGATGACGTGCCGGACGCGTTGCGCACACTGTGGCCGGATCTTGCCGGTTCGCCGTTTCCCAACTCGCGACGGGGGGTTCCGTACGATCAGCGCGCCGCTTTGCAGGCCGAATACAACCGTGCGAACGGAAGGCTCAGGCTGGTGCAGGGCGCGAACGACGAAGTACATCGCGCCTCCGGCGGGCCACGGAAGGCCGATGCAATCCAACGAACGGGCAGCGGCGCGGCGTCGGCCGACGATCTCAATCCGCAGCCGTTGCCGCCGGGGCCGCCCGATCCCGGCATGACGCAAACCGCGGCATCCCGGATTGCAACGAAGGGCGCAGAGGCCGGAATCATCATCGTCAGCGGCCAGCCGGCTTATCAACCCACCCGCAAGAAGGTGAAGTCACGCAAGGCGACATTGCCCGTCGCCGAATCGCAACCGCCTGCGCATCGCTGATCTGGCGATCCACTGCGTCGCTTCGTCACTGGAGTTCATCATGAATCCGACACGCCTCGTTCTCGTATCGCTGCTGCTGGCCTCGCCTGCGCTCAATGGTTGTTCAAGGCCGCCGGATGCAACCGCGCCCGCGCCGACGGCCGCGACAGATCCGCAACCAGCGGCACCGGCGCCCGCCACCAAGTCGCGCGAGGACGCCAGGGCCTGCGATCTGGTCACGTCCTCGCAAATGTCGGCGATTCTGGACAGCCCGGTGGTGGGCACGCCCAACGACAGATCCAACGGCAAGACCGAATGCGTCTATCAAACCGACAAGCCGATCACAGGCACCGTGCCTTACGTCGATCTGACGGTCGAGTGGGGCGGCGGCGAGGCCGCAATGGCCGCGATGGGTGCGATGGGCAGGGTCGAGCCCGGCATTACCAATCCTTATGCCGGCATCGGCGATCAAGCCGGCGTGGTCGGCACGTCTTTATGGATCCGCAGCGGCGAGGATCTGATCACGATCACGTTCTCCGGCGTGGATAACGCATCGGTGAAAGCGAAGAGGATCTACGACACCCTCAAAGCGAAGATGTGATGTCTTCGTCTCGTTTCGACCCGCGGCGGCTCATCGGCTTTCCATTTCCTGATGTTTCGATTCGTATTCGGCGATCAACCGCTGCGCAAACGCGCGATACACCGGCACCGACAGAACACCGCGGATGACACGCCATGCGTCGCACCGCAAGTGACCGACATCAATCATCGCCATGGCGTGGAGGAGCCTGTCCGCTTTTGCACAGGGAACGTGTTCTTTACCAGAGAGACACCGGTACCGGGCAAACCTCACCCCAGGAGGGGCATGTCATGAAGATCGAACGCTCACACGAATCTTTGCGGTGGGTCATTGCTGTCGGCCTGCTGGGCTGCGCCGTGGCGGCCAATGCCGGGACCGGCGCGCGCGTGGTGCTGCAGGTGTGGAGTCCGCTGTCGCCGGACAACCAGCAAGAACGTGTGCTGCTGGACAATCCGACGCTGGTCAGCGATTTGCTGCAAAACCAATGGTCGCAGGTGCGCCAGCGCATCTGCGAGCAGCTCAGGCTGGAGATGGGCCGCGGCGGCTTCGCCAATGGGCAGACCCTGCGTGACATCAAGTGCGTGCTCGACGAACGGATTGCGCTCGACGTCAAACGCGCCGATCAGAATGCCCTGCAGGCCACATTCAGCGTCAATGGCTATGTCGAGGCCACCTCGACCACGCCCACAGTGCTGGGAAGCTATGCGGATCCCCGTTTCTCGCTGGCGCTGACCGCCCGGTTCGATCTGGTCATGGCGGTGCAGCCGGACCGGAATGCAACCCTGCGCGTCGCGCAGGCAAAGTTCACGTTGAACAATGCGACGCTGGATTCGCACAATGCCTCGGCCGATGCCGCGAAGTTCCTGCTCGATGATCTGGTGCCGTTCTTCGGCGGCCCCAATTACAAGCGCATGGCCGAGAACGCGGTCAACCGCGTATCGCTCGACCTGGCCAACCAATTCAATCCCGCCGTGGCGGCCCTCAACGCGCAGCTCGTGGGTCCTTCCGAGGCCGTGCGCGCGGACGTATCGGTGAGGACGGGTTACATCCTCGTCACCTTCGCGCCGCGTGAATTCGTGCCGCCGACGAATGGCAGGATGAGCGGTCTGGTGCGCTGGAATCCGCAGGAATTCACGCCGCGCAACGGCTGCAGCAGTTTCGAGATCGGCGCGCGGGTGCAGACGGGCCCGCAACCGGTCCATGGCGAAGCGCCTACGCGCCAGTTGGGCACGCTCGACATCCGGCCGGCAGGCGAGGGTGCCTGTGCGTTCACGCTGAGCGGGCTGGCGGCGGGGTGGCCCAATGTGCTGACCTCGGGCATCGTCGGCGGTAACGCGTCGGCCGGCGGCGCCGGCAGTTCTATCTACAACGTGCACTTCGGATTGCTGGGGGACGGCTGGAATGCCGGACAAGTGGTGCCACAGCCATTCGCCGACGGTCGCAATTACCGCGTCGGACGGGCGATCGACGCCACTGCGGTGAAGCGGCCCCATTACAAGCGCATGGATCAAGTCGTGGATGACCGCGTCAACCCCAGGGTAAATCCGACGGACATCTTGCGACAGTCCGACCGGAGCGTGGACATCAACGCGCGAGTTTCCGGCGATCGCGCGCGCCATGGCGATGCGGTGATGCTCAATCCGCAACCACTGCCGCCGTCTGGAAAGCCGCAGCAGCCGCGATCCATCCAGACACCGCCGTCGGCTGCCGACCGGGCGACCGAAAAAACCGGAACCCTCATCGTCGGCGGCAAGGTGGGGAAACCCGCGCTCCGGAAGGCACCCAGCGCGGGAACGGCGGTTGACCCGGCTGCGATCAAGCGCGTGCAGCCCGGTGATCCGACGCAGTGAGCCCGAGCGCGATCGATCATCACGATGCAAACACCCGAGGAGAACGTCGTGCGCCATACCCCGATCTGGATCTGTTTGACCATCGGCTGCCTGCTGGGCCTGGCAGCCAACGCGGCACCGCCTGCACCGCGGGCTTCGCGCGTTGCCCTGCAGGAAGCGCTCAAGATACGCGACGCCATCATGGCGCACACCGCACCGGGTGCTGCGCCTGCGAAGACAGCCCTGTCCGGTGACGATCCCTGCCGGTTGCTGAGCGATGCGGAGGTTCGTCGCGCTTTTCCCGGCGCCGCCAGCGGCAAGCGCAACCGTGACACCGACATCCTTGATATCGCCACGTGCGAGTGGGCTCTCGCACCCGGGCGTCTCGCCGTGCAACGGATGCAGGGCGAGCCCGGCAGCGCACAGGATTGGATCGACACGATGAAGATGGGGATCGTCAATCCGCTCAAGGCCAAGCCCGTGATCCGCAGCGAGCGCATTGGTGGACTCGGCGACGAGGCCGTGGCCATGGTCGAGCTCACCGACCCGAAGCGCGGGATCCTGCATTCCATCGCGGTCATCGCCATCCGTCGTGGCCACCAGCAGGTGGCCGTCACCACCGACAGCCTGGACCAGCACAGTCGTGCCGACGCACTCGCCGTCCTGACCAGGCTCGGTCGCGCGGCCGCAGCACGCCTGTGATGGCGTCCGGCTGCTGACACGGACGCGATCGCCGATCGAGTGGGGCAGCGGCGAGGCCGCAGTGGTTGCGATGGGCCGGATCGAGCCCGGCATTGCCAACCCTGATGCCGGCATCGGCGATCAGGCCGATGAGCGCCACCCGCGACAGTCACGACCAGCCGGACGGCTGACCGGGAAGCAGAACTTCGGGCGCGGCAGCGGCAACGGCAGCATCCTTCACGGCGCGCAGTCGAATGGATTTCCTCCGTCCCTTCCGGCGGTTGCCTGTACACTTCGCGACCCATGACCGTTTCCGCCGCGACCGACACGCAGGCACGCCCCGCCCTGTACGCGCTGATGCTGGGCGCGATCGGCGTGGTGTTCGGCGACCTCGGTACCAGCCCGCTGTACACGCTGCAGGAGGTCTTCAGCGACAAGTACGGCCTGGGCGTGGCGCGTGCCAGCGTGCTGGGTGTGCTGTCGCTGGTGTTCTGGGCGCTGGTGCTGGTGGTGTGCATCAAGTACGTGATCTTCGTGATGCGCGCCGACAACAAGGGCGAGGGCGGCATCATGGCGATCATGGCGCTGGCCCAGCGCGGCGCGCGCGGCCTGCCGAAACTGCGCTGGGTCATCGGGCTGCTGGGCATCTTCGGCGCCGCGCTGTTCTATGGCGACGGCGTGATCACGCCGGCGATCTCGGTGCTGTCGGCGGTGGAAGGCGTCAAGGTGGCCGAGCCCACGCTGGCACGCTGGGTGATGCCGATCAGCGTGGTGATCCTGCTGGGCCTGTTCTGGCTGCAGAAGCGCGGCACCGCGAGGGTCGGCGTGCTGTTCGGGCCGGTGATGTGCCTGTGGTTCGTGGTGATCGCGCTGCTGGGCCTGCGCATGATCGTGCAGGAGCCGCGCATTCTCGCCGCGCTGAATCCGTACTACGCGGTGCGGTTCTTCCAGTCGCACGGCATGCTCGCGTTCGTCGCGCTGGGAGGCGTGGTGCTGGCGCTGACCGGCACCGAGGCGCTGTACGCGGACATGGGGCATTTCGGCAAGCGTCCGATCCGGCTGGCGTGGCTGATCTTCATCTTCCCGGCGCTGCTGCTGAACTACTTCGGACAGGGCGCGCTGCTGCTGCGCGACCCGACCGCGGCCAGCAATCCGTTCTACCTGCTGGTGCCGCGTGCGCTGCTGTATCCCATGATCGCGCTGGCCGCGGCGGCCACGGTGATCGCCTCGCAGGCGGTGATTTCCGGCGCGTATTCGATGACCCGCGAGGCGGTGCAGCTCGGTTATTCGCCGCGCATGCGCATCGTGCACACCTCGCGCAGCCTGTCCGGGCAGATCTTCGTGCCGGCCATCAACGGGATGCTGCTGATCCTGGTGGTGGCGGCGGTGATCGGCTTCCGTTCCTCCGAGAACCTGGGCGCCGCCTACGGCATCGCGGTGACCGGCACGATGGTCACCACCACGCTGCTGGCACTGGTGGTGGCGCTGCGGCTGTGGCACTGGAAGCTGCCGCTGGTGATCGCGATCGGCGCAGTGTTCCTGGTGATCGATCTCGCGTTCTTCGGCGCCAACCTGCTCAAGGTCGAACACGGCGGCTGGTTCCCGCTGGTGCTGGGTCTCGCGGTGTTCACCGTGATGGCGACCTGGCGGCGCGGGCGCGAACTGGTGCTGCGCGAGATCCGGCATGCCGGTCTGGCGCTGGCGCCGTTCATCGCCAGCATCGCCGAGCACCCGCCGGTGCGCGTGCCCGGTACGGCGGTGTTCCTGACCGCCAACGTCAACGCCGTGCCGCACGCGCTGCTGCACAGCCTCAAGCACTTCAAGGCGCTGCACGAACGCAACGTGCTGCTGAGCGTGGAGACGCTGGAAACCCCGGTGGCGGATGCCGGCGAACGCATCGAACTGCACGACCTCGGTCACGCGTTCTGGACGCTGGTGCTGCGCTTCGGCTTCGCGGAGGATCCCGACGTGCCCGCTGCGATGGCGCAATGCGCCGGAAAGGGCCTGCGTTTCGACATGATGGACACCACGTTCTTCCTGTCGCGCGAAACCATCGTCGCCACCGACCGGCCCGGCATGGCGCTGTGGCGCGACAAGCTGTTCGCGTTCCTGTCCCGCAACGCCATGCCGGCCACCGCGTTCTTCAACATCCCGACCAACCGGCTGGTCGAGCTGGGCACGCAGGTGGAGATATGAAGGGGACGGAGGCCCTCCGTTCCCGTTCTGAAGGTCTGCCATAATCGCCGCATGAACCAACCCCGCGTCGTCGATGCCGCCGGAACCCGCGACGAGCAAGCGCTGGACGCGACGATCCGTCCGCGCTCGCTGGCCGAGTACGTGGGGCAGACGGCGATCCACGAGCAACTGGCGCTGGCGATCGAGGCCGCGCGCCGTCGGGGCGAGGCGCTGGACCACGTGCTGGTGTTCGGGCCGCCGGGCCTCGGCAAGACCACGCTGTCGCACGTGATCGCCAATGAGCTGGGCGTCAACCTGCGCAGCACGTCCGGGCCGGTGCTGGAGCGCGCCGGCGATCTCGCCGCGCTGCTGACCAACCTGCAGCCCCGCGACGTGCTTTTCATCGACGAGATCCATCGCCTGTCGCCGGTGGTGGAGGAAGTGCTGTACCCGGCGATGGAGGATTTCCAGATCGACATCATGCTGGGCGAGGGGCCGGCCGCGCGCTCGATCAAGCTGGACCTGCCGCCCTTCACGCTGGTCGGTGCGACCACCCGCGCGGGCATGCTGACTTCGCCGCTGCGCGATCGTTTCGGCATCGTGTACCGCCTGGAGTTCTACACGGCCGCCGAACTGTCCGCGATCGTCCGGCGTTCGTCGCGCATCCTCGACATTCCCTGCGACGACGAAGGCGCCGACGAGATCGCGCGGCGTTCGCGCGGCACGCCGCGGATCGCCAACCGGCTGCTGCGCCGGGTGCGCGATTACGCCGAGGTACGTGCCGACGGACGCATCACCCGCGTGGCCGCTTCGGCGGCGCTGGAAATGCTGAAAGTCGATGCCGGCGGTTTCGATGACCTGGACCGCCGCCTGCTGCGGCTCGTCATCGAGCAGTTCGACGGCGGCCCGGTGGGAGTGGAATCGCTGGCGGCGGCATTGGCCGAGGACCGCGACACCATCGAGGACGTGCTGGAGCCTTATCTGATCCAGCAGGGCCTGCTGGCGCGCACCGCGCGCGGCCGGATCGCGACCGCGCTGGCGTGGCGGCACTTCGGGCTGAAGCCCCCGCACGGCGGCGAGGCAATGAACCTGTTTGATCGGGAGAGGTCATAAGTGCTTGGTGCGGCTGCATCCGCTGCGCCGGTGTTCGGATGGCGGATAAGGGTCTACTGGGAAGATACCGATGCGGGCGGGGTGGTCTATCACGCAAGCTATCTGCGTTTTCTCGAACGCGCGCGCACCGAGTGGATGCGCGCCTTCGGGCTGGGACAGGAAGCGCTGCGGCAGTCGCACGGAATCGTGTTCGTGGTGCGCGAACTGGACATCGCCTATGACAAGCCGGCCCGGCTCGACGACGAGCTGGATGCCAGCGTGAGCGTGGCGCGGCTGCGCACGGCCAGCATCGACATCACCCAATCGCTGGTGCGCGTGGCCGACGCCGAGGTGCTGACGCGCGCGCGGGTGCGCGTGGCCTGTCTCGACGCGCGGGACTGGACACCGCGCCGGATTCCCGCCGAAATTGCTGCCTTGATTCAAGGAACCACCAACCTATGAATGGCGAGATCAATATCCTGGATCTGGTGCTGCATGCCAGCCTGCCGGTGAAGCTGGTGCTGGTGATCCTGATCATCTTTTCGTTCGCATCGTGGGTGATCATCTTCCGCAAGAAGGCCAGTCTGGATGCGGCCACCCGCGACGCCGACGAGTTCGAGGAACGTTTCTGGTCCGGCACCGATCTGGCCGCGCTGTTCCGCGAAGTGTCGGGACGCGGCGAGGCGGGCGGGCTGGCCGGCGTGTTCGAGGCCGGTTTCCGCGAATTCGTGCGGCTGCGGCAGCGGCGCAGCGAAGACCGCCGCGCGGTGCTGGAAGCCTCCGAACGCGCGATGCGGGTGACCGGCACCCGCGAAGTGGAGAAGCTGGAGCGCAACCTGGAATTCCTCGCCAACGTGGGCTCGATCAGTCCGTACGTGGGCCTGTTCGGCACCGTGTGGGGCATCATGGCCGCGTTCCAGGGCCTGGGCAGCATCAAGCAGGCGACCATCGCGATGGTCGCGCCCGGCATTTCCGAGGCGCTGGTCGCCACCGCGATGGGCCTGTTCGCGGCGATCCCGGCGGTGTGGGCGTACAACCGCTACTCGACACGACTGGAACGCATCACGGTGCGCTACGACACCTTCCAGGAAGAGTTCTCGTCGATCCTGCATCGGCAGATACAAAGCGATGAACCGTGAGGGCGGCAACATGTCTGCTTGGCACGAACGGCGCGATGCGCCCGCAACCCCGGGCGCCGTTTCGCGCTGTGGGATTCGGCCCGTCCCCTTGACGCGAGGGGGCGGGGTCATGGCTTCGATGGGCGGTTGACATGCAGACGATCCGCAAGGGCAGGCGCCGCCGCGGCCTGATGGCCGAGATCAACGTCGTGCCCTACATCGACGTGATGCTGGTGCTGCTGATCATCTTCATGGTCGCCGCGCCGCTGCTGAACCTGGGCGTGGACATCCAGTTGCCGCAGTCGGGCGCCAAGGCCCTGCAGACCGAGAAGCAGCCGGTGCTGGTGACGGTGGACGCGCAGGGCAACGTCTATCTGACCCTGGGCCAGAGCCCGCGCAAGGCGGTCGATGACGACACGCTGGTGAAGGACGTGTCGGCATTCGTCAAGGAAGACCCCAAGGTTGCGGTGCTGCTGGGCGGTGACAAGCGCGTGGATTACGGCCGCGTCAACCAGGTGCTGGGCCTGCTGCAGCAGGCCGGCGTTCCCAAGGTGGGGCTGATGAGCCAGCCGGAAAGCCAACCGGCCAAGCCGAATGGAACGCGCTGACGCCACTCCGCGCGCGGTGCTTTATTCCGCGTTGCTGCACCTGGGCATCGTCGCGTTCCTGGCGCTGGCGACGCTCAACTGCACGCACTGGGAAGACGTCTTCAATTTCCTGCACCTGCCCAGTCCGGTCACCTGCACGCGGCCGCTGCAACTGGCCGGACCGGTGATCGAGGCGACGCTGGTCGGGCCGGTCGGCGCGCCGCCACCTCCGGCCAGCCGTCACCGGCAGGCTACGCCGCCGCCGCAACCCAAGGTCGCGCCCAGATTCGAACCGCCCAAACCCGCGCCGGTCAAGGTGCTGCCGCCGCCGGTACAGCGGCCGGACATCAAGGACCAGGAAAAGATCGCCGAGCTGGCGCAGCAGGCCGAACTGGCGAAACAGCAACAGGAGCAGCGCGAGAAACAGCGGATGGCCGAGCTGGCACGCCAGCAGGAAGCCGAGCGGTTGTTGAAGGAACTGGCCAAGGTCAAGGCCGAGAGCGCGGCCACCGAGCGGCAGATCCGGCTGGAACAGCAGAAGGCGCAGCAGCTGGCCGATCTGCGCAAGACCAGTGAAACCCAGACCCCGCAGAATGTGCCGCCGGCCTCGCAGGCCATGACCGGGCAGGCCGGCAAGGACAACGCCGCCTACATCGCGGCCCTGCAGAACGCGGTGACCCAGAACTGGCTCAGGCCCGACAATATTCCGGCAGGTGCCGTGTGCCCCGTGGAGATCGTGCAGATTCCCGGCGGACAGGTGATCTCCGCCAAGGCACTGCCGAGCTGCCCGTTCAATGACATCGGCAAGCACTCGGTGGAAGCGGCCATCGAGCGTTCATCGCCACTCCCGTACAAGGGGTTCGAGAAGGAATTCCAGCGCGACATCATTTTCAATTTCACGGTGACCTCATCCCAATAAATGGACGATCGAACCATGCGAAATCCCAAAATCCTTCTTTCCCTGCTGCTGACGGCGCTGGCGGCGTTGTTCGCGACACAGGCCGGCGCGCAGGGGCTGACCGTGCAGATCGTCAACGGCGTGCCCTCGGCGATCCCGATCACCGTGGTGCCGTTCGGGCAGGAGGCGGCAGGTCCGCCGCCGCCGGTGGACATCGCCTCGGTGGTCAGCATGGCTCTGGACCGCTGCGGCAAGTTCCGGACGCTGCCCAAGGACGAGATCGTCGAGTCGCCCACCAGCGGCTCGCAGATCAGGTTTCCGACCTGGCAGCAGCTGAAGCAGGACTACATCGTGGTCGGCCGCACCGCCGATGCCGGCAACGGCGCGCTGCGCGCCGACTTCGAGCTGTGGGACGTCAACAAGCAGCAGCAGCTGCTGGGCCTGTCGATCACCGGACAGGGCAGCGACCTGCGCCGGATCGCGCACCAGATCGCCGACCAGATCTACCAGAAGATCATCGGCGTGCGTGGCGCGTTCGACACCCGGATCGCCTACATCACGATGACGGGCGCAGGCGACAGCACGCAGTACGCGCTGGTGGTGGCCGATTCCGACGGCTACAACCCGCAGACGGTGGTGCGTTCGCACGAGCCGCTGCTGTCGCCGGCGTGGTCGCCGGACGGCAGGGAGAGCGCCTACGTCTCGTTCGCAAGCGGCGATTCGGCGATCTACATCCAGAACGTCGCCACCGGCGCGCGCCGGCTGGTGTCCGCGCGGCGCGGCATCAACGGCGCGCCGCGCTTCTCGCCCGACGGCAGGAAGCTGGCGATGAGCCTGTCGTTCCAGGGCAACCCGGAAATCTACGTGATGGACATGGCCACCGGTGCGCTGACCCGGATCACCCACAACCTCTCGATCAACACCGAGCCGCGCTGGACCCCGGACGGGCAGAACATCATCTTCACCTCCGACCGCTCCGGAAAGCCGCAGTTGTACGAAATTCCGGCCACCGGCGGCACGCCGCAGCGGATCACCTTCCAGGGCCAGTACAACGCCGACGCGTCGATCAGCTACGACGGCACCAAGATCGCGATGGTGCAGGGAAATGGAAACGTGTATCGTATCGCGGTGATGGATCGCTCCCTTGGCGGCCAGGAAATGTTTCTTTCGCCGGGCAATCTGGACAACTCCCCGAGCTGGGCCCCCAACGCCAGCATGCTGCTGTATGCAGCCACCGAGGGGCCGCACGGCGTCCTGTACGCGGTGTCGGCCGACGGGCGGGTCCGCCAGCGCCTGGTCCTGGCCAACGGCGACGTGCGCTCGCCGGCCTGGGGGCCGTACCGGCAGCCTTGACGCCAATTTGATCGGAACAATGCTTGAATTTCGCCGTTGTCCCCACCCACAACCAACCTGCTCAAGAAAGGAAGGATTCGCCATGAACGCTACCGTTCGCGTCTCCGTGATCGCGCTTCTCTGCCTGGCCGCGGCGGCCTGTGCAAAGAAGCAGGAAGTCAAGCCGCCGCCGCCGGAGACGACTCCGCCCGCCACCACCGAAGGGGCGCCGGTGGCCGGCGCGTTCACTCCGGCCGACCTCCAGACCAATCCGTGCCTGCGCACGCGCGAGATCTACTTCGACTTCGACAAGAGCGACATCAAGCCGCAGTTCGACCAGATCGTCGCCTGCCACGCCAAGTACCTGCGTGACCGTCCGATGGCGCGCATGACGCTGGAAGGCAACACCGACGAGCGCGGCACCGCCGAGTACAACCTCGGTCTGGGCGAGCGCCGCGGCAACGCGGTGGCCAGCGCGCTGGAAGCCGACGGTGCCTCGGCCGACCAGATCAAGGTGATCAGCTACGGCAAGGAACGCCCGGTGTGCCGCGAGCACAACGAGGAATGCTGGTCCAAGAACCGCCGCGTCAACATCGTCTACACCACCGAGTAACCGGCACGGCGACGATGACCGCGCACGCACGTTTCACCCTGCGTCGCAGCTTCACGATCATGGCCGCTTCGGCGGCCATGATCGTTGTGGCGGCCGCGACACCCGCCGCCTTCGCGCAATCGGCTTCCGGCCAGGACGATCAGGCCGCCCAGGGCAGCGGCGGCGTGGCGCTGGTCAACCAGATCAGCGACCTGCGCCAGCAGATGCAGCAGATGCAGGGCCAGATCGAGGAACTGCAGCACAGGCTGCAGCAGCTCCAGCAGCAGAGCAAGGATCAGTACCTCGACCTCGATTCGCGCGTGGGCAAGCTGGAGCACGCGGCACCGGCCGCGTCGTCCGCGTCCGCTCCGTCGGCCTCCGGCGTGGCGCAAGCGCCGCCCGCGTCAGCGCCGAAACCCGCCTCGCCGGCCGACCAGGCCGCCGCGCAGGCGGCCTACGCGGCGGCCTTCAAGTCGCTGCGCGCGGGCAACTACGTCGATTCCGCGCGCGGCTTCCGCGAGTTCGTGCAGAAGTATCCCGACGATCCGCTCACGCCCAATGCGTATTACTGGCTGGGCGAGTCCTACTACGTCACCCAGAACTACAAGGTGGCGCTGGATGCCTTCGAGACGCTGCTGAAGAGGTTTCCGCAGAGCGATAAGGCGCCCGGCGCGCGGCTCAAGGTCGGCTACTGCCAGTTCGAGATGAAGGACTACGCCGCCGCCCGGCGCACGCTGGAAGCGGTGATCAAGGCCTACCCCGGCACGCCGGTCGAGCGGCTGGCGAAGAGCCGGCTGCAGACTTTCCCGCTGCAGGCCGGCAGTCATTGACGAACCGATGACGCTGCGGTCGCCCACGCCGTGCGGGGCGGTGGTGCTGGTTTCCGGCGGCATGGATTCGGCGGTCACGCTGGCGATCGCACGTGCGCGCGGCTTCGCCTGCCATGCGCTGTCGGTGGATTACGGCCAACGGCATCGCTCGGAACTGGCCGCCGCCGCACGCGTGGCGGCGATGCTGGGCGCGGTCGAGCACAAGACCGTGACGGTCGATCTGCGCGCGATCGGAGGTTCCGCGCTGACCGCCGACATCGCGGTGCCCGAACACGCGCGTGCGCATGCCGTGGACGAGATTCCGGCCACCTACGTGCCGGCGCGCAATACCATCATGCTCGCCATCGCGCTGGGCTGGGCGGAGACGCTGGACGCCGGCGACATCTTCTGCGGCGTCAACGCGGTCGATTATTCCGGCTACCCCGATTGCCGGCCTGCCTTCGTCGAGGCCTTCGAGCGGCTCGCCAATCTCGCCACCAGGGCCGGCGTCGAAGGCCGCCATCTGCGGGTGCACGTTCCGCTGATCCGCATGAGCAAGGCCGATATCGTGCGCGAGGGCCTGCGGCTGGGCGTGGATTTTTCGCAGACGGTGTCGTGCTACCGCGCCGACGCCGAAGGCCGCGCCTGCGGCCGTTGCGACGCCTGCGCGCTGCGCGCGAAAGGTTTCGTCGACGCCGGCGTCGCCGATCCCACGCGCTACGTTTGAATCGCGTACCCAGTTAGAATAGTCGGTTTGCAGTCCAGCATTGTGCTGGGCGCGGAAGTTTCCATTGAAAAGTGCGGGCATGGATAGCCTGCTTTCACGCGCAGGGATGCGCACAATACCCGGGCCGTTAGCTCAGCGGTAGAGCAGCGGACTTTTAATCCGTTGGTCGTAGGTTCGATCCCTACACGGCCCACCATGAACACGCTGTCCCTGCCGTGGAAGACGCCATCCGCAGCCGCGGTTTCCGGGAAGCGCGTCATGCCCGTCGAAGCAGGCCTCAATCGGTTTGCGCCGCGGAGCGCAGGCGTTGCAGCGCGACCGGGATCAACGCCAGCAGCGCCAGACCGACCAGCGGCAGCCAGATGTGCGGTTCCAGCAGCAGGGTGGGCGACAGCGACCGGCCTTCGGCCAGCGATTGCGCCAGTCCGGCACCGATCGCGGTCTCGAACACCAGCATCACGCAGCCGCCCGCGGCGGTGGCCAGCGTGAACAGCCACACCGGACAGCGCAGCCACGCCAGCGCCATGGTGATGCCGCCGAACGGGAACAGCGGCACGAAGCGCAGGAACAGCGTGTAGCTGACGGGATGGGCCTGATAGCCGCGGCGCACGGTTTCCGCCAGCCGGGGCGGCGGCCGCTGGCCGCTGCCGAAGGCGTGGCGCGCGGCAAAGAACAGCATCAACGATCCCAGCACCTCGCCGATGATCGACAGCCCGATGGCCTTGCCCATGCCGAACAGCATGCCGCTGGCGATGATGATGAACAGCGGTCCCGGCATCGCGGTGGCGACGGAAACCGTCAGCACCACGACGTACACGACGTACGCGAGCGAAGGATGCGCCTCGATCTCTCGCGTCCAAGAAGCCTGGTCCGCGACGATGCGACCGGGTTCCAGATGCTGCAGCATGCCGCTCGCCGCCACCGCCGCCCCCAACGCGATCAGAATCAGCAGGGGCACGAAGGCGCGCAGTCGGCTCATGGGCGTGCAGGGACCGGTCCGTGAACGGAGATGTCCCAAAGCATAACCGTTCGGACGGATCGTGCGCAGGGCGGCATGTCCATCAATAGCGTCTGCCGCCGCGGCGCGCGTAGTCGGCCAGCACCACGCGCGCCTCCTCCCGGCGCAGGTCGCGCGTGACGCGGATTCCGCGGCGTTCCAGTTCGCCGGTCCAATCCGCCGGCAGCGGGCCTTCGTCGAAACCGGCCAGCGATTCGGTGTCGTCCGCGCGCGCGCCGACCAGGAGTTCGTCGATGCCGGCCCACACGATCGCGCCGTAGCACTGGCAGCACGGTTGTGCGCTGGTGGCAAGCGTGTAGCGGCGGCCATCCTCGTTGAGCCGCGCGCGCCCGAGTCTCCGTTGCGCACCCGCCAGCGCCACGATCTCGGCATGCGCCAGCGACGAGGCCAGCGGTTCGACACGGTTGATGCCGGCCGCGATCAGCCTGCCGCTTTCGTCGAACACCGCCGCGCCGAACGGGCCGCCGGTCGCGTGCTCGACGTTGCGCCGCGCCAGTTCGATCGCCAGCGCGATCCGCGCGTCGGCATCCCGGTAACGGCGGCCGAAGTCGATCGCATCCGTCAACCATGGGGGCAGCAGGGGCTCCGTCTGCGGACGAGCGTTGCCGGCGCGCATGCGCCGAAGGTAACACGATCCGGACACCCCGTGGCCGCAGGAGGCCGACTACAATGCCGGCGACCCGTTTGCTTGGAACCGATCATGCTGGCCAGGGGCGAATTCGACGTGAAACTGGCGCCGCTGCCGCCGTACAACCAAGACGAGGGTGCGCAACTGGGGCGCATGTCGATCGACAAGCGGTTCCGCGGCGATCTCGAGGCGGTCAGCAAGGGCGAGATGTTGAGTGCGGGATCGCCGCAGTCCGGCTCGGCCGGCTACGTCGCGGTCGAACGCGTCACGGGTGTCCTGCAAGGCCGGCGCGGCAGTTTCACCTTGCAGCACCACGCGACCATGCACGCCGGCGAACACGAACTGCATGTCGGGGTCGTGCCAGCTTCGGGCACCGATGAACTTGCCGGGATCAGCGGCAGCATGACCATCGTGATCAGCGGCGGCCGGCATCGTTACGAGCTCGACTACGAACTGCCGGCATGACCGGCGCGTGGCCGGGGCCGCGCCTCAGTGGGCGCCGGTGCTGTCCATCAACGCGGTCGTCTGCGGGGCGGCGAGACCGCCGTACTGCGCGTCGATATTCCGGAGCAGGGTTTGCGCATCGCCGTTTCGGTGGCTGTCGAGCAGCCTTCGCACGGCCAGTAGCTGCGCTTTCATCCTGGCCTCGATTCCCGCCCGGCAGTCCGCAAGCGCAGCCCGGTCCAGTGCCGCCGGTTCGGCCAGATCGTCCAGCGCCTGTCCGAAGCCCTGGGCGTCCGCGAGATCGTGGCTCACGCTCCGCATCGTCACGCTGTCGACATCGAACACGCACCAGTCGTGCAGGGATTCGCGGGCATGCGCCATCTGCGCCTGGCGGATGTTGTCGTCCTCGCCGGTCAGGAACACGATGCGCGTCGATTGCTGGAAGCGGTGAAACAGCTCCGCCGGCGGCAGCGGAATCTGCGCGTTGCCGATCGGGTCGCTGCCGGCATCCAGCAGGGCACCGCGGAACACATCCGGATAGCCGAGCGCGAGCCGCAGCGCGATGCGCGAGCCGCCGGAAAATCCGCCCACGTAAACCCGCGCCGGATCGACGCGGTAACGTTGCATCACGCCGTACGCAGCCAGCAGCGCCAGCGGTTCGCGGCGGTTCAGCACGTCGGCGTCGTTGCCCGAATGCGCGGCGCTGACGAAGATCACGTGATGCCGGTCCAGCGCCGGAATCCATTGAGGCGGCACGCGCGCGTCGTCCCATGGCGGCACGAATACCAGCAGCGCGTAACCGCCGGCGGGCGGCGGCCCCGGCGGCACGTACAGGGCGAAACGCTGTTGCGAGGGATCGAGCGGCAGCGCCTGCAATGCGGCCGGATTGCCCGCCAGTCCGCGCTCGATGCGGGCGGCATTCAGGGGGCTGACCAGCCTGCGCAGCAACTCGCCGTTCTTCGCATAAGCCGGGAACGCGGCGAATGCAACGTCATGCTGCAGTCCCGTCGGCGCGTCGGCACTCGTACCCGCTGCGGTAACGGAAACCGCGAGGGCCAGGCACGACAGCACGAGGCGTGTGATCACGTTCGACCGATGAGCGTGGTGGATCGGACCCTGCGCAGGAACCGCACCGTGGCCTGAAGAAAAGGCACGCGTCGGGATGGAGCCCGGTGGCGTGCCTGGTTTCCCTTCTGGAGTGCCGCGGATTCATTGTGCCGTGACATCGCCGCTGCCGGGTTGCCGCGGCGAGGCATTCGGGTCGCCGCCATTGCGCGTTTCCTCGATTCCCGAAAAGACACGTTGATCAAAGACACGTTTTCAGCTTGCGCACGGCGTCCCGGATTTCCTGTTCGTCCGCGCAGCCGTAGCCCAGGACCAGTCCACTTCTTGGGTGCCGGCCCAGATAGAACGGCGACAGCGGCATGACCGAGATATCCATCGCTGCGGCCCTGGTGGAGACCGCCACGTCGTCGATGTCCGGCGGCAGGAATCCCGCGAGCTGCAGGCCCGCCGCGGCGCCGACCACCTCGAATTTGTCGGGAAGGTATTCCCGGATGGCATCGATCAGGGCGCGGCGGCGGTGGTCGTAGAGCATCCGCATCCTCCGGATGTGGCGGGCGAAGTGTCCCTCCCGGATGAAATCGGCCATGACGGCCTGGTACAGCGTGGGCGTGGCGCCACCGAGCGTGACGCGCGCATCGTAGAAGGCGGCCTGCAGGCTGTCGGGCATCACGATGTAACCGATGCGCAGGGCGGGGAACATGGATTTGCTCAAGGTCCCCACATAGATGACGCGATCGTTCACGTCCAGGCCCTGGAGCGAAACCAGCGGACGGCCCTCGAACCTGAATTCGCTGTCGTAGTCGTCCTCCACGATCCACGCCTCGTTCCGAGCGGCCCAGTTCAAAAGTTGCATGCGGCGGGTGGCGCTCATGGTGATGCCCAGGGGAAACTGGTGCGACGGCGTGATGAAAGCGGCGCGCGCGGTGGGTGACATGCGCATTCCCCTTGCCACGTCCAGGCCTTCCTGATCGACAGGAACGGGAATGATCCGCACGCCCGCGGCCTTCAGCACGAAATGCGCGCCGAAATAGCCGGGCTCTTCCATCCACACGCTGTCGCTGGGATGGAACAGGACATGCGCACACAGCTGCAGCGCCGCCTGGGCTCCCGTGGTGACCAGTATCTGGGAAGCCTCGCAACGCACGGCGCGCGAGGTGCGCAGATACTCCGCAATGGCTTCCCGGAACGGCATGTATCCCAGCGGATCGCCGTAGATCATGATTTCCCGGGGCGGCTTGCGGAGGTGCTTGTTCATCAGACGCGTCCACACGGCGTTGGGAAACTCGCGTACGGCCGGTGGCCCCACCCGCAAGGCCCGGGTACTTTTCAACCAGATCCACGCGTGTCCGCGCCGCAGGTGCGTGCGCGGCGCGATATGGCCCGAGGAGCGGTGCTCGGGTCGTCGGGGGAGACTCGTGCGTCTCGTTTCCGCGGTCGGCGTCAATGTCTCGTCGGGGATCGATCTGGCGACGCGGGTGCCCGCGCCCACGCTGGTTTCGAAATAGCCCTCCGCGCACAACTGCTCGTAGGCGTTCAGGACCGAAATGCGGGAAACCTTGAGTTCCTGGGCGAGCGCACGGGTCGATGGCACCTTTTGCCCGGGACGCAACAGGCCGTTGACGATGGATTTCCGATACCAGTCCGCGATCCGGCGATAGATGGGCTCGTCGCCGGATGAATCGAGGTCCACGGGCGAGAGGAAGGTGGAAGAAACACGCGTCTGGCGCGAAGTGGTCATACCTTGTGCCGTCAATCTGGCCCTGTTCACGGATGCCGTCGCGGACATACGCTGCTTCCCGCCGCGCGCCGCATGAATGGGGCGACGGGCGTGCCGTAGGGAATGCCGGAGCGGACCGATGTCCCTGCGGCACGCGGACCGTGCCCGGGATCGAAGTCATGCAAGACGCATCATCCAGATCAGCCGGGTCTTATCTTAGTGCGGTACTCCGCGAATTCCCGTGCGGACACCGTGCATCGTGTGGCATTGGATGAAACCTGCATGAAAGGTACGACGGCCGTGCATCGTGACGTCTGCGTGTTCCGCGGTTGACGCAACGCGAATCGAAAGGATCCCGAAAACGCCCGGGTGCGAAACGGGAACAGCATCGAGGCCACTACATGCGCATCGCAGGCATGGGTCACGCGGTGTTTGCGGCGACCCTGATCGTCCTCGGAGTCCTAGGCCTGATCCGGGGCGACTTCACTCCGATTTGGCAGGGAGCGCCCGCGAACCTGCCGGCCCGCGATTGGCTGGCCTGTGCCTGCGCCGTGATCGCGCTGGTGTGCGGCGTCGGATTGCTGTGGCCGCGCAGTGCTGCTTCCTCCGCCCGCCTCCTGTCCGGATGCCTGCTGCTGTGGATGCTGGCGTTCAAGCTGCGCGTGGTCCTCCTGCATCCCGCCGTGGAAGACGTGTATCAGGGTTGCGGCGAAAACGCGGTGCTCGTGGCAGGAGCATGGGTGCTGTATGCGCGGTTCGCCACCGACGGCGACAGGCGGTGGTTCGGTTTTGCCACGGGCGATCGCGGTGTGCGGATCGCGCAGGGGCTCTACGCTCTCGCCATGCTTGCATTCGGCCTGTCCCACTTTTTCTACGTCAATCTCACTGCGCCCCTGGTGCCCGGCTGGCTGCCGTGGCACGTGGCATGGGCCTATTTCACCGGGTGCGCCTACCTCGCGGCGGGCGTGGCGATACTCGCCGGTGTGCATGCGCGCATGGCGATCGCGCTGTCGGCGTTGCAGATGGGCCTGTTCACGCTGCTGGTATGGGTGCCCGCCGTGGCGGGGGGTCATGCAAGCCCATCGCAGTGGAGCGAGCTGATCCTTTCCTGGGCGTTGACGGCGGCGGCCTGGGTGGTGGCGGACTCATCGCGCGGAACGACCGGATCGAGGAATGCAGAACGAGGACTTCGTGCGCCGCAGGCGCCACGGCAAGCATGATGTCTGCACGCGATCCGCAGGCCCGGGTGGTCACGCCCATGCATTCAGCGCTGCAACGTCGCGGCGGGGGCGCCTGCCGCATATCCCCAATGCTCCAGCATCGGCTGGAGAATCGGCAGCGCAGGCTCAAGGTATTCGCGGTAGCGTTGCCAGCGGCCCACGCTGCGCGTGTTGATGGGTTCGATGACCTGGGCGTAACTCGGCGTCCTGATGTAGCCCTTTCCGCGCGCATGGTCGGCGAAGCCCAGCATCGACTCGGCTTGGTCCAGTCCCAGGAACGCGGCAATCCGGCGTGTCTGTCCGGCAGGATCGGCGACCAGATCCTCGTGACGCGATGTCAGTACATCCGGTTTGAACACCGCCACGTGATGGAGCCAGGATGCCATCGCCGCCACGTAGGCACGTGCCAGATGCTCGAGTGACCGACTCGCGGCCGCGAGCAACGTGACGCGGAAATTCTGCATGTAACAGCTCAGGATGACGTCGCGGGGATCGCGCAGCGCCAGGATGAATCTTGCCTTCGGAAACAGCCGGTGGATCAGCGGCAGCCACAGCATGTTCAAGGGATTCTTGTCGACCAGTTGCGTGCCGCGGCGCCGCGTTATCCCGGCACAGGCCAGTGCGAGGTAATCCTTGCGCAACGCATCGCATTCCTCCTGGCCCAGCTTGTGCAGATCCCGCGGCACATTGATCCCGGCGCGGCCGAGCCGATCGGAAAGCACGTGGAAGAACGGCCGTTCATCCATCGACTGCAGGCGTGGATGCGCATCCAGCATCTGCTCCAGCAGCGTGGTGCCGGAGCGCGGAAACCCGACCACGAACACCGGCGACTGCGAAACGTCGGGTGCCTTGAGGTCAGGCCAGCTGCGGTAATCGGTCTCGGTCACCCGGTCATCCGCATGCGGCAGGATTTCGGCATCCGGCTCGAAAAGACCGGGTTCGACGAGCCTGGTCTCGCGCAGCTGCCGCGAGTGGGCCGCCTCCAGGGCGCGCATCGCGGCGGCTGCATCGCCCGACCGGTCGCAGGCCTCCGCCAGGGCGAACCAGTGCGCATAGTCGGCGTCGTTGCGCGGACCGGCCTGTTCGAGCAGCGCGCGTGCGGCGGCAAATTCGTGCCTGCGCGATGCCAGCCTGGCGCGCTGATGGGCAACTTCAAGCCGCACGCGGCCGTCCGCGGCGGCACCGCTCCCGACGATCCTGTGCAAGAGCGATTCCGCATCCTCGAGGCGATTGACGCGCTCATAGGCACCTGCCAGCAGCAACTGCGCGACCAGGTGCGACGGCGCGCGGCGCACCAGATCCTCCAGCAATTCCAACGCGGCTTCGGCCTCGCCCAACTGCGCCAGCAAATTGAGCAGTTCAAGCTGCAGACGCTCCTCCAGCGGCAGCCACGTGCGCCATGGCCGCAGCAAATCCTCGACGCGGGTGTCGCGACACACCGCGCAAGCGTGTGCTGCATGGATCCGGATGGCCGGAGAATCCGGCGCCAGCTCGACAGCGCGCAGCAGGGTATCGCGGGCAGCCTGCGGCTTGCCGCATTGCAACTGCAGCAGGCCGAGGCGTTCGACCAGCGCCGCATCTTCCGGCGCCCGCCGGACCGCGGCTGCGACCGCTTGCTCGGCTTCGGCCGCGTCGTGCGTGCCAATCGGGATTCCGCTCATCGGTCCATTCGAACAAAAAGGCCGCACGAGCATAGCTCGTGCGGCCCGGAGGGTTGAAGCCGGCCCCGATCGCCGCCGGTCAGAAGCTGACCGTGATGCGGCCGAAGTAATAGCGGCCGATCATGTCGAAGTCCGCCGGATCGGTGTTGGCGTTCAGGCTGTTGTTGGCGTACAGGATGGGCGGCTGCTTGTCGAACACGTTGTCCACGCCCACGTCGATCCGGGTGTTGATCGGTTCGATGTTGTAGCCGACCTGCAGGTTGTTGTACACCGTCGCACCGTAGCGGATCACGTAGCCCGGAATGCCCGCCACCATCGTGGAGTACTGCGACGGATCGGCCGAGCCGCCCTTGAACTTGCTGATGTAACGCATCGTCCAGGTGGCGTCCCACGGTCCCAGTTGCCAGCCCAGGGTGGCCGTTGCGCGGATACGCGGATAGAAGCACAAGCCGCCAGCGGCCACGCAGGTACTGCCCAGCAGCGAACCGAAGGTGCCCATGTGGCCCTGGCCGTTGATCGTGAGGTTGCCTGCCTCACCCGGCGCGGTCTGCAGCTTGAACTGCGTCAGGTAGGTCGCGTTCAGATTGATGTCGAACTGGCCGAACGAGAACTGCGGCAGCTTGTAGTTGGCCTGGAGATCCACGCCCTTGACGTCGACCCGGCCCAGGTTTTGAGTCAGCAGGGTCACCGTCTGGAATTGGCCTTGCGTGGATCCCGAAGTGAAGCGCGGCAGGTACGGGCAGTACTGGGTCTGGCCGTAGAAGCACAGCAGCAATTCGGTCTGCGGACTCACGACGGTGATGGTGTCGTTCAGGTACACCCGCCAGAAATCCGCGCTGACCGACAGGCCGGGAATGAAGTGCGGCGAATACACCGCGCCGAAATCGAAGGTCTTGCCGCTTTCGGGTTTCAGGTGGATGCCGTCGAATTGCGCACCCGAGACGACCGCGGTGAGCTGTTGATGGGCAGTGACATTGCTGTTCTGGAACGTGCCGGTGGCGGGCACGCCCTTGCAGGCCGGATTGCCGGCATTCGGGTTGGGCGTGGTCGGGGTCGGCGCGTTGAAACTGCACGGATCGAAGCTCAGGAACGGCGCGCTGCTGACGGGTGCGCCGTAGATGTTGGCGACGGTGGGGGCGCGGAACACGCTGGTGACGGTGCCGCGCAACAGCAGGTCATCGATCGGGCGGTATTCGACCGCGGCCTTCCAGTTGTTGGTGCTGCCGACGTCGTTGTACTTGGAGTAGCGGTCGCCCAGGGTGACGTTCAGGACCTTGACGAACGGCATGTCCTTCAGGATCGGAACATACAACTCGGCATAGGCTTCCTTGACGCTGTAGCCGCCCTGGAGGCTCGCGGAACACAAGGTGCCCAACGGACAGGTCAGCGTGACAGGGCTCTCCTGCAGCGCCGGATCGACGAGGGTGTGCGTGTACTGTGTCGTGTGCGACACGCCGCCCGCCAACTGCACGGTGCCCGCTGGCAGGTCGAACAGGCCGCCGCTGACATCCGCGTGATAGATGCGATCGAGGTAATACTGGTTGTTGATCGCCGGCGTTTCCGCAGCCCGGACGGCCGCCTGCGTGTTGGCGTTGAACATGTTGAACGGATCGAGCGTCCCGGCCGCCACGTCCGCGTTGATTTGCGCAAGATTGGCCACGCCCGAGGTGGTGACGGTGCGCGAGATGTGGCCGTAGTTGTAACCCAGGTCCCATGTCCAGTTCTGGCCGAACAGGTCGAGGTTGCCGCGCAAACCCACCACGATCATGTCTTTGGTGGCGGCCGTCTTCTGCTGACGATTGCCGGCCGGGAACAGGCGTACCCGGAAGTCGTTGCCGCTGGCTTGCGAGGAGGCGTAGCCGAACGGGTTGAACGGGTTGTTCGCGGCGATGACCATCCCGGTCGGGACACCGGCCACCTGCGGCGCCAACTGGAAATTCGCCGTGCTCTTCTGCTCAATCAACGTCGCGTAGGCGTCGACATTGTCGGTGAGGTGGTACACGCCCTTGAAAAAAGCGTTGGTGCGCTCCTGCGGTGTCAGGATCAGGTTGACCGACGCGTAGTTGTACTTGTCGGTCTGGCCGAAGCAGTGATAGTCGGCGAGGGTGGTGGGACTGGTGCCGGCATTGGCCGCGCTCTGGTTGAGGGAGAACGCACCATTGGTGCCGCATGCCGCGATAGATTGGGGCACCACGATCTTGTCGCGCGCCGCGTAGGACGAGCCGCCGATGCTGGGAACCACGCCGCCATGCGAGGTCGACGACAGTGAGACAGCATTCTGGGAGAACTTGCGTTGCGAGGACTCCACCTCGTCGAACTTCTGATACGACACGCCGGCCAGGATGCTGCCCTTGTCGGACGTCTGGCCGAACATGAAACTGCCGCCCTTGCGTTCGGCGTCGTCGTGGTCCGAGATGCCGTAACTGGCCTGGAACTGCGCGCCCTGATAGTTGGACTTCAGGATGATGTTGACGACGCCGCCGATCGCGTCGGAACCGTACACCGCCGAGGCGCCGTCGGTCAGCACCTCGACCCGCTCGACCGCGGCGATCGGGATGAAGTTAAGGTCCGCGACGCTCTGGATGGTCGGCATGCGCTGCCCATCCACCAGCACCAGGGTGCGGCTCGCGCCCAGACCGCGCAGTCCGATGTTGGTCGAACCGCTGCCGCCGCCATTGTTGACGCTGGGATTCTCGACGCCACCGGCGACCGCGGGCAGGTTCTGGATCACGTCGCCCATCGTCAACTTGCCGGTCGCAGCGATCTGCTGCGCGGTGACGGCCACCACGGGATTGGAGGTCTCCAGATCCACGCGGCGGATGTGCGAACCCGTGACCACGATGGTCTGCAAGGTCTGCGGCTGGTTTTTGGCAGGCGCGGCGTTCTGCGCCTGCGCGACACCGGTGATGCCCAGTGCCATGGCACCCGCCATTCCTGAAACATGGAGCGCGCGCCCGATGGCGGCTTCCAACAGATTCTTCGACATGCGTTTTCTCCGGAAACGGTGAATTCACTGCAGACGTTTCAATACGCAACTCGATACGCGTCGCGTTAACGACATTTTTATATACGGAGAAAATCCATGTGCCCCGCAAACTACGTGCGTGTGTTGCGTAAATTAGGCAATGGCGTCGCGGAATCAACCGTCGACGGCGACGCGGATCTGTTGCCGGGCTTCGTTTGCGGTTGTGCCGAAATGCTGGCGAAACAGCCGCGAAAATGCGCTGCGGTTCTCGAATCCGCTTGCCAGCGCGACTTCCCTGACCGCGAGCTTGCTCGAATACAGCAGGCGTTCGGCCCGTTGCAGGCGCTGCTTGACCAGATATGCGTGAGGCGTTTCCAGGAAGACCTCGTTGAAGGTGCGGATGAAATGCGTCGGCGAGTAGTTCGCCATCCGCGCCAGCACCCCGTTGTCGATTTCCTGGTCGCAGCAGGCGCTGATGAAATTGCGCACGCGCTGCAGGCGCAGGAACGCCTGCCGCTTTTTCGCATAGGTGCGGCCCGGGCAGCGGGCGATCGCCTCGTGCAACGGCGCCTGCAGACCGGCGATGCCATCGGCGATGGCGTACAGGATGCTTTCCGAATCGGCCCCCGAGCCCGTCCGCGCAAGGGATACCGCCTTGCGACGCAAGGTCCTGCCAGCCCGGTATTTTTCGGGTAGCAGTTGCGCCTCTGCCGCCGCTGTCCCGGCCAGCAGCGATTCCCAGGCCCGTCTGCCGCCAAGCAACGCCAGCCAGCGGCTGTTGCCGTTTCCGATCGCCCGGGTGCGGGAATCGCGTTCCGTGACCAGGACCTCCTTCGCGCGCACCGGCCGGCCGAGGCTGCCGCTGTGCACCTGCACCGCGCCGCGCAGGGGAATCCACACGCCCGCGGTCTCGCCGGACACGTCGAGGGTGCAGCCGCCGCCTTCTCCGTACACGACGGCAAGGCAGGCGTCATCGTCGATCGTTAGCGACAAGGCACAGCCTTGTCTGAGGTGCTGGCTGCGGATATGCATGCTGTTGGTTCCGGGATGGGTTCTTTGCGTTGTTATTGCCGAGGCATGTGGCTGGCCGGAAAGGCACGACGTGCCGTCTTGATTGCAGTCAATCCGGGTCCGGTCGCGATGGCGCCGTCAGGATTCTTTCACTGAGCTTTCCGATGGGCGTGATGGCCGTGTTTTCATGTGGCCTCCGAAGATACAACGAAATATTTCGTATGTCTAAAACCTCATTGCAGCAACACGCGCCAGTCAGCCTAATCGACGTCGGCGCGCCGCCATAGATCCACTTTCTCGATGGATCGGATAGCCACTTCCGCGATGGCTGCAAACGCGACACGCAGAATGCGCATGCCGGGCTCGCAGGGCGGACCTGCCCGTCACGCGTCGGCGATTGACGCGCGACAAGGGGACCGCCGATGCGCGAAATCCATTTCTCCGCGGCCTGCTCATGACTGGTCTCGGTCTCCGGGCAAGCGGCAGGTCGGCGCACCGGCGGTACACCAAACGGTTCCAAAGACAGGCGGTTCGGTGGTGCGCACGCCGGCTTGCGGTTGAAAGATCGCGCGCGTGGATGCACCCCAGGTGGATGCATCCAGCGCGTGATCGAATGCCGCGCGGATGTGCAGGGCCGTGGAGTTGACGTAACGGATGCCGCCGGTCACGAACATGCCCGAGTGCGCGTGCCCGGGAAATGCCTGCGGCAATTCGGTGCAGCCCAGGTACACCGCAGCCGCGCCGTGTTTCGGCCCCGGCTCGACGCCCGCGGCGACGGCATGGATGCGCGCGGCCGTCCCGTCGGGGTGGCCGCCCTGCAGCGCTTCGATCGTGTCCACGATGATCAGCCGGTCTTCGTCGCGGCGCGGCGCGGTGGCTTCGATGCCGTGCCGCGCGAACGCTGTCCGGAACACCGCCGAGCGCATCACGGTGGCGGTGCCTAGGATCAACACGCGGCGCACACCCGCCTCTGCACAGGCCCTCGCCGCGATCTCGACGATGTTCAGCACTGGGATGCCGATCCCGCGCGTGATTGCCTCAAAGCGGTGATGCGCTGTGTTGCTGGCGATCACCGCGAACCGGCAGCCGCCCTGTTGCAGGCGCTGCAGCGCGGCGCGATGGTACCGGTCGAACGCCGCCCACGACGTCTCGTCGCCATCCTTTCCGAGCAGTGACACCGCCGTCGCGACATCCAGCGATTCGATCGCGATCTCGGGCATCGGAACGATGCCCGTGCGTTCCGCATCCGCGTGCGCAGACTGGGCGAGGCGACAGAGTCCCGCGTAGTAATCGACCGTGGAGGGCCACGCAAGGCCGCCGAGGATGCCGATCTTCTTCATCGCGCGCCCGCCTCCTGGCCGGATTCATGCGGCGGCGGGTATGTCGAACGTGCCACCCACCACCTCGATGAAGTTCCGCTCCTCCTTGAG
>JAJPHQ010000112.1 GCA_021325195.1 Gammaproteobacteria bacterium
ATCAATCCCCGCCGCGCCAAACGCAGCAGGTTAGGTTGAACACCCGGGTCAGTTTTGGATCGGCAGAAGCCTCAAAAGTGGGTCAATTTTCGGTCGGCGGCAACAGTGCTCGCACGCAGTGGTCGCACCATACACGCGTAAATCAACCATTATGAAAGGAGAATCGTCATGAGCAACAATGTCATCGTCGTCATCGGAGCCGGATTGATCGGTCAGGCGATCGCGCGGCGCGTCGGAGCGGGCAAACACGTCCTGCTGGCCGATTTGCGCCAGCAAAACGCCGAGGCTGCGGCCGAGGTATTGACCAGTGCCGGATTCGAGACGAGTACCGCGACCGTGGACATTTCGTCGCGTGATTCGATCCATGCACTCGTTGAGAAGGCCGCGGCGATGGGCGATGTCACCGGCGTCATTCATGCCGCCGGAGTTTCTCCCTCGCAAGCATCGCCGCAAACGATTCTCGCAGTCGATTTGTACGGCACCGCAGTGATACTTGAGGAATTCGGAAACGTGATCGCCAAGGGTGGCGCTGGTGTCGTGATCGCCTCGCAGTCCGGCCATCGTTTGGGCGCGCTGACCGCCGAGCAGGACAAGGCGCTCGCGACGACACCCCCCGAAGAGTTGCTGTCGCTTCCGATGCTGCAACCGGACCAAGTGAAGGATTCCCTCCATGCCTACCAGCTCGCCAAACGCGGCAACGCGCTGCGGGGGATGGCCGAAGCCGTGAGATGGGGCAAGCGCGGTGCGCGGATCAACACGATCAGCCCCGGCATCATCATCACCCCATTCGCTCACGATGAACTCACCGGCCCGCGCGGCGAAGGCTATCGACGCATGATCGAGCTGTGCCCGGTCGGACGCGCCGGCACTCCGGACGAGGTCGGAACCGTCGGAGCGCTCCTGATGGGATCGGACGGGGCGTTCATCACGGGCAGCGACTTCCTGATGGACGGCGGCGTCACCGCTTCCTATTGGTTCGGCGAACTCGCTCCGAAATGAACGTTGTCAAGCGGATCCTTGGGCATGAAGACGCGCATTCGCGGAAATGGCGGTGCAGCGCAAAAGATGAAGGACCGAATCGGCGTGATTTCCTGAAAATGGCCGCGGTGGCGGGAGCCGGCTTAATGTTGCCATCGCTGGCCCTGGGCAATCCGGGCGCACAGGAAGAAACCATGGCCCGCGAACGGGTGGCCGCACCAAAAAAACTGATTGCCTATGTGACCCGCACCGACAACACCAAGGTGGTCGCGGAAATCATTCACCGAGCCGTAGGTGGGACCATGGTGGAAATCGAGACGGCGACTCCGTATCCCGAAAACTACGACGCAATCGTTGCCCAGGTGGTCAGGGAAGACGAGGCAGGTTACGCACCGCCGCTCAAGGACAACGTCAAGGACATTCAAAATTACGACACCGTGTTTATCGGCTTCCCGACCTGGAACATGCGGGCGCCACCGCCGATCAGAAGCTTCCTCGGCAAGCACGATTTGCGCGGGAAAACCGTCGTTCCATTCAATACCAACGGAGGCTATGGCGTCGGAAGCGGTTTCCAGATGGTGACAGCCCTCTGTCCCCGTTCCAACATCCTGCACGGCTTTTCCACCCGCGGGGGACTGGAAAAAGAGGGCATCTATCTTGCGATCAAGGGACAAATGAGAGAACAAGTCCACGCCGAAGTCGTTGCCTGGTTGCGAAGCATTGGAATGACTGCCGTGGCCGGATGACGGCCGTTGATGCCGGCACTCATGCTGGTCGCAAGACTTACGCGATCCTGTGGAGGACGAAGATGCAAAACAGCGGACTCGGGAATTCGAAAAAAATCACCCTCAACAACGGCGTCGCGATGCCGGCGCTCGGGTTCGGCGTGTTCCAGACCCCGCCCGATGTCACCTCCGCCGCGGTCGCGGAATCCCTGCGCTGCGGTTATCGCCTGATTGATACGGCCGCTTCTTATGGGAACGAACGCGAGGTGGGCGAGGGCATTCGCCGCTCCGGCATCACCCGCGACGAGGTGTTCATCGAGACCAAGGTCTGGATCAACGACTATGGCTTTGAGGCCACGCTGCACGCGTTCGACAAGAGCACCGGCAAGCTGGGCGTCGAGCAACTCGACCTGCTGATCCTGCACCAGCCGCTGCCCTCGGCCTTCGACCGAACCCTCGAAGCGTACCGTGCGCTCGAAAGGTTGCTCGCGGACGGCAGGGTACGCGCGATCGGCGTGAGCAATTTCATGTCCGAACATCTCGATCGCCTGCTGGCGGAGGTATCCGTCGTGCCGGCCGTGAACCAGATCGAGTGCCATCCGTATTTCCGGCAGACCGCATTGCAGCGCATGCACGCCCAGCATGGCATTGCGACCCAGGCGTGGTCGCCGATCGGTGGCATTACTTCGTACCGGGGCGGCGGCCAGAGCACTTTCGACGATCCGACGCTGCGCGACATCGCGCGCCGGCACGGCAAGTCGCCGGCGCAGGTGATGCTGCGCTGGCACCCGCAGGAAGGCCGCGCCGCGATTCCGAAGTCGGTCAAGCCGGCCCGCATCGCCGAGAATTTCGACGTGTTCGACTTCGAACTTGCAAGCGAAGAGCTCGCCGCGATCGACGCACTCGACACCGGCGTGCGTGGCGGCCCGGAACCCGCCAGCATCACCCTCGAAGCCTACGGCAAGGAAATTCCGGAGGCGTGACGCCGTCGTTTACCATGTGCCGGTCCAGAAGCAACGCGTGGACGAAAAACCGTCCGGAACGAATGACCGCAAACGCCGACCCGCACTTGACCCCCGTCTTCACACTCGACGATACGATTTGGATGCGCCGCGCGCTGGAACTGGCCGTGCATGCACGCGATGCCGACGGCGAGGTGCCGGTGGGCGCCGTGCTGGTGCTGGACGGAAAAGCGATCGGCGAGGGCTGGAACCGCAACATCACGCTCAGCGACCCCAGCGCGCACGCAGAAATCGGCGCGTTGCGCGATGCCGGCCGGCGCGTCGGCAATCATCGGTTTCCGGGTTCGACGCTGTACGTGACGCTGGAACCCTGCGCGATGTGCGCGATGGCGCTGGTGCACGCGCGTGTCGCGCGCGTCGTGTACGCGGCGAGCGATCCCAAGACCGGCGCCGCGGGCAGCGTGTTCGACACGCTGATTTCGGCACGCCACAACCATCGCGTCGAAGTGCAGGGCGGGCTGCTGGCTGATGAATCGGCCGCATTGTTGCGGGAATTCTTCAAGGCTCGACGTTGATGCCGGACTCCATAGCCCGATGAGCAAATCGCGGCGGGGCGCCACTGAGCGCGCCGCAGGCGCAGTGCGGACAGCTTCACCGTCCGCACTGTCTGCGCTCTTGATCTCGGCGCACGGACGCAGCCCGCGGGCAGGGCCGCCGCTGGCATCACTCTTGCTGGACGGCTCATCGGCGACCTTGCCGAACCCGCTTTTCTCGGGCTCGATCCGGAGGCGTGTCGGCTCGATCTTGTCCGAGAGGTCCGACAGTTCGTACAGTGGACGCAGCGCGCCGGGTGCTTCGTCTGATCGGATCAGGTATTGCCTGACTTCGATCGACATGCACTCGAACATCCACAGTGCAAATTCGATGATGGCGGGGCTGGCCTTGTAACCCGAACGGGTGATCATGTCGCCGCGTTCGTCCAAGCGGAAACCTTCCCAGTTCTCGGGAAGTACAACGGGGAGATCTTCAAGCATGCGAAACGTCGTCCTTGCGGTGGTGCTTCACGGCAGCATTTTTGGTTTGTTCGTCCTGTTCCTGCTCTGGAACGCGGGAAAATTCGACTCGCACGATCCGGGCCAACCGCCGCCCGTCCAGAGTGAACCCGTTCACAGTTCCGGCACCTTGCCGGTGGTGCCGGTGCTTCAGCCTGCCGACCCTTTGCGTGAATCGCTGGCCGATGATCTGCGTGAAGGCCGGGTCGAATGTGTCGATGGGTACTATGCGCGCCGGGTGGTGAGCGGGACGGTTACCCGTACGCCGTGCTTATTCGCGTTGACGGGCAGGGGAGGTTCCTTGCCCGTAGCCTAGGCCGTGCAGGAACGCCCTTAGGCGGCGCCCATAATTTGACACAATAGGCATTTGCGTCAATTCAAGGGCTGCCAAGGCGTTGAGCCGCGAGGCCTGCGCGGCGCTGCTCGGCTGTTCGGTGTGGGCCGTCCGCGCTTGGGATCGGGGCCGGAATCGGGTGCCGTGGGTGGTGGTCAAGCTGCTGCGGCTGTATCGCCGGGGCGACCTTGGCGCGCTGCGGCCCGAGTGGCGCGGCTGGCGGATCGCGCGCGGTGCCTTGGTCTCGCCGGAAGGCTACGCCTACAACCTCGGCGACCTCGGCTGGTGGGGCCTGACGTGTCGGCAGGCCGAGGCGTGGCGGTGTGCCCGCCAGCGTGCCCGCTGCCCAGCGCCCAGCTCGGAGGCAGGGGGTGGCGGGGGAAGCTCCCCCGCGGGGTGGACGTCCAGCAAGGCGGGGACGCCTTCGTGGCCGAGGCAGGCAGCGGAGCCGGACAGAAGGAACCTCGCGATGTCCCCTCCCCTGTATCCCGAATCCACGCCGGCCATGGCGGCGCACCGGCAAGCCCTGGCACCGAAACCGCGGAAGCCTTCCGGCAATTCAGCAGGCAGGTGTTCGCGGACGGCGCACTGCCGGAAAAGACCAAGCAACTGATCGCGGTGGCGGTCGCGCACACCACCCAGTGCCCTTACTGCATCCGCGCACACACGCGCGCCGCGTTGCGATAGGCGCGCACCCGGAACGGATTGGCGTCCTGGATTTCCAGTAGGTCCGCGTAGCGGTTGAACAGCTCGGCGATTTCGGCGTTGTCGGCAGCCACTGCCCTGCTCTCGCGTCACGGGCGCATTTTTGCATCCTTACTGCTTTTCCGTTCCCTTTGCCCGCGCCGCTTTCACCTGACCGGCCGTGATCAATCTGGCCTGGTTGCCCCACGAGGAACGTTCGTGGTTGATGATGTCGGCGATGTCGGCGTCGCTTAGCGTGGAACCGAAGGGCGGCATCGCGCTGGGATACACGGTGCCCCCGATGTTCTCGCCGTGCAATCCGTGCAGGACGACCTCGATGTGTTTCGACGGGTCGGGACTCAGCACCACCGGGTTGTCCTTGAGCGGCGGGAAGGCGCCGGGCAATCCCATGCCGGTCGCCTGATGGCACGCCACGCAGTCGGTGGCGTAGAGCGAAGCGCCACGGATGGCATCGAATTGGTAGGGGCCGGGTGCCGCAGGGGGCGGTGCCGCGCTGGCCGTGGCGATCGTCGCGGCGGAGGCAGGCGGCGCTTCGGCGGCCGGGGGTGTTTCCGGTGCCGCCGTACCGGCTTCGCGCACGTCGAGAATGCCCTGCGCGCCGACGGACATGTGCGCCATGTCGTGGTCGACGAAGGCGTATTTGCCGGGATCGGGGATGACCAGGTCGAACACCGCTCCCGCGCCGGGTCCGACGGTGTAGGTGGACACACCGCTCAACGTGTGCGAGGGATCGCCATCGGGATAGACCTTGTCGAAGATCGCGCCGATCACGTGGAACGAAGTCCACAGGTTCGGACCGGCATCCACCAGGTAGATGCGCACGCGCCTGCCGGCCGTGACCGGCAAGGGATGATCGCGGTACTGGAAGGCTGCGCCGTTGAAGACCACCTCGTCCGGCCGCTCCTGGGTCATCTTCTCGTAGTCGGCGCCCATCAGCGTTCCCGACACCTGCTGGGTGTACCACTCGCCCTGCACCAGCACATAGCTCTCGTCGGCGGGCGGCAGCGGCGTGGCGGGGTCCACGATCAACGCGCCGTACATGCCGTTGGCCATATGCAGCAGCACCGGCGGCGTGCCGCAGTGGTACACGAATGCGCCGGGCACGCGCGCGACGAACGAAAACCGGATCGACTTGCCGGGCATCACCTCCACGTAATGCAGGTCGGGCGGCGTGATCGCGGCGTGGAAGTCGATCGAGTGCTGCATCATGCCGTGGTTGGTGAAAGTCACGTTGACGGTCTGGCCCTCGCGTACATGGATGGTCGGGCCGGGCACGCTGCCGCCGAAGGTCCATGCCTGGTATTGCACGCCGCTCGCGATCTCGACCGTGCGGTCGGTGGCGACGATATCGACGTCCACGCCGGAACCTGGCACCGCCGGCGGCAGGCGCGCATCCCGGGCTTGCGGGATCGGCTGGCTGGAAGCGAGCGACAGCGGCGAGACGGCGGCCGCCGCGGCGGTCGGTGTCGGCGGCTTCACGTGCAGGCTGCCGTACAGCCCCGCGACCAGGAAAAACACAAGCAGTGCAATGCCGGCCAGCGCCGCGCCCTGCACGCGCCACGATACCGGATGCACCGCCGCCGGGGCGACTTCCACGCGCCATTCGGAGAGGCGCCGCCAGCCCGGCCATGCCCGTTCTATGTAATGGTCGAGGCTGTACGGGCCGGGTCCCGAGCGGCTGACGACGAGCAGCGCGATGAACACCAGCACATAAACGATGCCTGCGCCCATGTTGGTGGCGCCCACCGTGTACGGGCCGCCGAATCCCTCGGCCGTGCTCCAGACCAGCAGGCTGAACAAGGCGCCCGCGGCGTAGGCCGTCCTGCGCGCGATCCCGAGCAGCAGCGCCAGCGCCAGCGCGGTTTCGATGATGCGGGTGAGCCAGACGAACAGCGCGGCGTGGGGCGAGACCAGTGCGATCCAGAAATCGAACCACCACGACGACCAGCCGGGCTGCCCCTGCGCGGCGTTGTGCAGATAGCCGACGTAGTGGACGGCGAATCCGGAGGTCCAGGTGAAGGCGGCATTCGCGACCCAGATCAGGCCGAAGGCGACCCGCAATGCCGTCCTCGTCACCGCCTGCCAGGCCTCCGCGGAAAACTCATCGCGAACCGTTGCGTGCGACATGCGATGTTCCCCGGTGCTGTTTCCTGCAAGTCTAATCGCCGAGCGCCGCTCCGCCTTTGACGCCGGTCAAATGAGCCGCAGCCTGCGTGGTCCTGTGGCTGCATTCGCGCAGAAAGAAGGTTCACGCGAGTCTGGCGCGGAATTGACGAATGCTTCGAGCGCAGTGATCTGCGCTTGTCGCCGACATGCCATGGCTCAGGGCACCAGCACCGCCGCACCGTTGAAGCGGCCTTCGCGCAAATCCGAAAGTGCCCGGTTCGCCTGTTCCAGCGGATATGGCTTCACCGAGGTGTCGATGTCCATGTCCACGGTCGCGGCGAAGAAGCCGCGCGCGTCGTCACGGGTGAGATTGGCGACGGAAACGACTTCACGTTCTTCCCATAACAGCCGGTACGGAAAGGATGGAATGTCCGACATGTGGATGCCGCCGCAGACCACGCGGCCGCCCTTGCGCAGCGCCTTCAGCGCGGCGGGAACCAACGCGCCGACCGGGGCGAACACGATGGCGGCATCCAGTTGCGCCGGCGGCGGGGTGTCCGAACCGCCCGCCCACGCGGCGCCCAGCGACAACGCGAACGATTGCGCGGCCGTATCGCCGGGCCGGGTGAACGCGAACACTTCGCGCCCCTGCCGGATGGCGACCTGCGCGACGATGTGCGCGGCGGCGCCGAAGCCGTACAAGCCGATCCGGCGCGCGTCACCCGCCTTTACCAGCGAACGCCAGCCGATCAGACCCGCGCACAGCAGCGGCGCGGTGGCCAGCGGGTCGGCCCTGTCGCGCAAACGCACGCAGTAGTCCGCGCGCGCGACCACGTGGCTGGCGTAACCGCCGGGGCGCGTGTACCCGGTGAATTCCGGACGATCGCAGAGGTTCTCGTGCCCGCTTCGGCAATACGCGCACGCGCCGCAGGTGCCGCCCAGCCACGGCACACCCATGCGCGCACCCGGAGCGGGTACGGCGACGCCCTCGCCCACCGCCTCCACGATGCCGACGATTTCGTGTCCCGGCACTACGGGCGTCGTGACATCCGGGAGTTCGCCATCGACCACGTGCAGGTCGGTGCGGCAGACGCCGCAGGCTTCGATCCGGATGCGCACCTCGCCTGGTCCGGGCGCGGGATCGGCGCATTCCCGCATCACCAGCGGCGCGCCGATCCTTTCCAGCACCATCGCGTGCATCGTTGTCGCCGTCCGTCAAGGCATCCCTTCAGTGCCGCAACGGCAACGGCAGGTCGGCATGGAATCGCATCGCTTCCTCCGGCAGCTCGGCCCCTGCATCGTCCGGTTTCGCCGTGATCGCCTGCGGCACCGATGTCTCGCACGGCAACTTGCGGCCGGCGATGTCCCGCGAGGCAACCCCGGCCGATGCACCGGATGAAGATCCTCTTCCGTGCGAGTGGCGAGCACCACTCTACTCCTGCCGGACGGATGGGCGCAGGTGCACGCTGTCTGGTTCGGGGCAGGCCAGCGACGACACGCCCCGGCAGGGTGTTTCCCGATATCCTGCCGGGCGACGCCGCACGGCCGGATACCGGGGTTGCGCTGCCGGTGACGGTCGTTGCAGGATCATCGCTTCTCCCGTTGCAGCGTTCGCGGAGAATCACGCCGCCATGAAACCGCCGGCATTGCGCATCTCCCTGCTGTGCCTCGCCTTGCTGGCGCTGACCGGATGCGGCGGGGGACGAAACCAGGGTCGCGCGCAGATGCCGCCGCCCGAGGTCGGCGTGATCACGGCCGAGCAGCGAGACGTGCCGCTGACCAGGGATCTGGTGGGACGGCTCTCCGCGTACCGCAGCGCCGACGTACGCGCCCGCGTCGCAGGTGTGCTGCTGAAGCGCGTTTACAAGGAGGGCAGCGAGGTCAGGCAGGGGCAAGTGCTGTTCCAGATCGATCCCGCGCCGCTCAAGGCCGCGCTGGACAACGCGCTGGCGCAACTGGCGCAGGCCCAGGCGACGTATGTCAACGCGCACGTCAACGCCGAACGTTCGCGCGCGCTGGCGCCCAAGGGCTACATTTCGAGGTCTGATCTCGACGCGGCGCTGGCCAGCGAGCGCACCGCCAAGGCGGCGGTGCAGGCCGCGCAGGCCAACGTGGAAAGCGCGCGGATCAACCTTGGCTATGCCAGCGTCATCTCGCCCATAGCCGGGCGCGCCGGCGAGCAGCAGGTGACCGAAGGCGCGCTGGTGGGCAACGGCACTGCCACGCTGCTGACCACGGTGGACCAGATCGATCCGCTGTACGTCAACTTCACGATCGGCGTGGGCGAACTCGACCAATTGCGCCGCTCGCAGCACGGCGGCGACGTGGCCCTGAAGCAGCCCGACCAAGCCACGGTGCAGGTCACGCTGCCGGACGGCACGCGCTATCCCCTGCCCGGTACGGTGGACTTTTCCTCCGTCAACGTCGATCCTTCCACCGGTGCGGTGAGCATGCGCGCGCTGCTGCCCAATCCCCGCTACACGCTGCTGCCGGGCAGCTATGTCACGCTCGAGGTCACGCTGGGTGAGCGCCGCAACGCCTTTCTGATTCCGCAGCCGGCGGTGCAACGCGACGTCGCCGGCAATTACGTGCTGATCGTGGGCAGTGATGGCAAGGTGGCGCGCCGCGACGTCAGCACCGTCGGCATGCACGGCAACGACTGGATCGTCAGCTCGGGGCTCGCCGCCGGCGATCGGGTGATCGTCTCGGGCGTGCAGGCGGTGCGTGCCGGTGCGCCGGCCAGGGCCGTGCCGTGGCAGCCGCCGGCGCCGACTGCTTCCGCCGCCGCTGCGGACGGCGACTGACGGGACCAGGCCGATGCCCCGATTCTTCATCGACCATCCCGTCTTCGCCTGGGTGGTGGCGATCCTGATCACGCTGGGCGGCGTGCTGTCGATCTTCAGCCTCGGCGTGGAGTCGTATCCCAACATCGCGCCGCCGCAGATCATCGTCAACGCGAGCTATCCCGGCGCCAGCGCCAGCACCGCGGAGAGCAGCGTGACGCAGGTGATCGAGCAGCAGCTCACGGGCCTCGACAACCTGCTGTATTTCAGTTCCACGACCACGTCCAACGGTCATTCCCAGATCGTGCTGACCTTCGACACCGGCACCGATCCCGACATCGCGCAGGTGCAGGTACAGAACAAGGTGACGCTGGCCACGCCGCGGCTGCCCGTCGAGGTGACCCAGCAGGGTGTGGTGGTGGCCAAGGCCAATCCCGGATTCCTGATGGCGATCGGCCTGCAGTCGGACAACCCGGACATCGACCAGCCGCGCCTCAACGACATCGTGGCCTCGCAGGTGCTGGACCAGGTTTCGCGCGTGCCGGGCGTCGGCAGCACCCAGCAGTTCGGCGCCGAGTACGCGATGCGGATCTGGCTCGATCCCGACAAGCTGCACGGTTACGGCCTGTCCGCGACCCAGGTGCTGGCCGCGGTGCAGGCGCAGAACGTGCAGTTCGCCGCCGGTGCGCTGGGCGCCGATCCGGCCCGGAACGGCTGGGGCTTCACCGCCACCGTGGCCGCCGAGGGACGCTTCTCCTCGCCCGGACAGTTCCGCGACATCATCCTGCGCGCCGATCCCGACGGCACCGTGGTCACGCTGGGCGACGTGGCGCAGGTCGGCTTCGGTCCGCAGGTGTACGGCTTCGACACCGAATACAACGGCAAGCCGGTCGCCGCCTTCGCGGTGCAACTGCTGCCGGGCGCCAACGCGCTGAGGGTGGCCACCGCGGTGCGCGCCGAGATGGACCGGCTGGCTTCGAGTTTTCCGCAGGGCGTGAGCTGGTTCGTGCCCTACGACAGCACCACCTTCGTCACGATCTCGATCGACGAGGTGATGAAGACGCTGTTCGAGGCGATCGCGCTGGTGGTGCTGGTGATGCTGGTCTTCCTGCAGAACATCCGCGCCACGGTCATCCCGACGCTGGTGATCCCGGTGGCGCTGCTGGGCGCGTTCCTGGGCATGAAACTGATCGGTTTCACCATCAACCAGCTCACGATGTTCGGCATGGTGCTGGCGATCGGCATCGTGGTCGATGACGCGATCGTGGTGATCGAGAACGTCGAGCGCATCATGAGCGAGGAGGGCCTGCCGCCCCGCGAGGCCACCCGCAAGGCGATGGGCCAGATCACCGGCGCGATCGTCGCGATCGCGGTGGTGCTGGCCGCGGTGTTCATCCCCTCGGCGATGCAGCCGGGCGCGTCGGGGATCATCTACCGGCAGTTCGCGCTGACCATCGCGCTGTCGATGCTGTTTTCCGCGTTCCTGGCGCTGTCGTTCACGCCGGCGCTGTGCGCGAACATGCTGAAGCCGGAACACGCAAGAGGGAAGAACGTCCTGTTCCGCAAGTTCAACGAGCTGTTCGACTGGACCAGGCATACCTATGCCGGCCACATCGGCAGCGCCGTGCGCCACGCGCCGCGCTGGATGGCGGTTTACGTGGTGGTGGCCGTGCTGGCCGGATTCCTGTACACCCGCCTGCCCGGCAGTTTCCTGCCCGACGAGGACCAGGGCTACGCGATGGCGGTGGTGCAGTTGCCGCCCGGCGCGACCAAGCAGCGCACCGAGGCCGTGATGAAGCAGATGCGCGAGGTGCTGCGGAAGGACGAGGCGGTGGACGGCATCCTGCAGGTCACCGGCTTCAGCTTCATGGGCAGCGGCGAAAACGCCGGCATGGCCTTCATCAAGCTCAAGGACTGGAGCAGGCGCGACGAGACCGCGATGCAGTTCATCCAGCGCGCCAACGTGCAGATGCACCAGCGGATCCGCGACGCGCAGATTTTCGTGGTGAACGTGCCCACGGTGCAGGGCCTGGGCCAGTTCGGCGGCTTCGACATGTTTCTCGAGAACCGCAGCGGCTCGGGCCGGCCGGCACTGGATCAGGCCGCCGGCACGCTGCTGGCCAGGGCTGCCCGGGACGCGGTCCTGACGGGCGTGCATCCCAACGCGCTGGCTCCCGCGCCGCAGCTCGACCTGACCGTGGACCGCCGGCAGGCCGCGTCGATGGGGTTGTCGGTCGGCGACATCTACAACGCGATCGGCCTGATGCTGGCGCCGGTGTACGTGGACGACTTCACCTACGGCGGCCGCGTCAAGCGCGTGATGATGCAGGCCGCCGCGCCCTACCGGATGAGCGAGGCCGCCTTGCGGCACTTCTTCACGCCCAGCAGCATCGGGACCAATCCCGACGGCACGCCCGCGATGATCCCGATCTCCAACGTGGTGCACGGGTCCTGGGAAATGGTGTCGCCCTCGCTGACGCGCTTCAACGGCTA
>JAJPHQ010000047.1 GCA_021325195.1 Gammaproteobacteria bacterium
ATCGTGGGCATCGTCACCGAGATCGCGATCTTCTATTTCTCCGAATTCGCCGAGGTGCGCGCGCAGCAGGACGGCCGCGAGCCCTCGGCGCTGCGCGAGGCGCTGCTGGCGGCCGGACGCAACCGGATGCGGCCGATCCTGATGTCCACCATCGCCGCGATCCTGACGCTGCTGCCGCTGGCGCTGGCGATCGGCCGCGGCGCGCAGATGCAGCAGCCGCTGGCGATCGCGATCATCGCCGGGATGCTGGTGCAGGTGCCGCTGGTGCTGGTGGTGATGCCGGCGCTGTACGCGCTGACGATGCGGTACGGACGCGCGCGGGAGCAGGCCCGCCTGCGGTGAACGGCCTCGCAGGCAGCCGTGCCCGGAGCGTGACGCCCGCGCGGATTCCTACGGCCGTGATGGCACGCGATACCGCAACGTCGCGCTCAACACGCCATCGCTCAATTCGAACGACAGCGCCATCCGCAGCGCGCGGGCGGCCGCACCGGCCAGGGCCAGGCCCAGGCCCGCGTGGCCGCTGCCGTGTTCGCCCTTGCGCCAGAAGCGCTGCCCGAAGCTGGCGAGATCCTCCTGCTGCAGCGCCGGTGCCGCGTTGGTGATGCGGACGGCGCCGCGTTCGCGGTGCAGGCCGACCGCGGTGCCGGAAGGCGCATAGGCCACCGCATTGCCCAGCAGGTTGTCCAGCACGATCTCCAGCAATGCCGCATCGGTGGCGATGGTCTCGCCGAGATCCGGCGGCGCCGGTATTTCGATCCGCACGTTGCGCGTGCGTGCCGCGTCCTGGTGCCGCGCGCACAGGCGCGCCAGCAGCGCCGCCAGCGGCACTTCCTCGCGGCGCGGCTGTTCCAGCCCCGATTCGATCCGGGTCAGTTGCAGCAGCGCGGTCACGGTGGCCTCGAGGTCGCGACCGATCGTGCCGATCTCGCCGAGCAGGCTGTGCGCATCACGGCCGCTGGGGTAGCGCGTTTCCACATCCACCAGCGCGCGCAGTTCCGCGAGCCGGGTCCGGAACTCGTGCGCCAGCCCCGCCGCGAACTGGCGTTCGCGCGCCAGCCCCGCGTCCATCCGCGCCAGCACTTCGTTGAAGCGCGCGACCAGCGGCACCAGTTCGGTGGTACCGCTTTCCGGCAGGCGCCGGCTGGGCGCGTCGGGTCCGATCCCGGCCATCGCGCGATCCAGCACCGACAACGGATGCAAACCGCGCCGCACCAGCCACGGCGTCAACAGCAGCACCAGCACGCAGGCGCCGACCGGGCTGACCACCAGAATCAGATCCAGCGTATGCAGGATGTCGTCCAGCGGCCCGCGATCCAGCGCGTAACGCAATTCGCAGTCCGGTGCACCCGGCGCCGCCGACCGTGCCTCCTCATGCGCCGGCGCGAACCTGAGTGCGACCACGCGCAGCACCCGGCCATCGGGCAGGGTGGCGTCGCTGAAATCCGGCTCCGCGCCGGCCGCGACGACCGGCGGCACGGCGGCGGTGCGCGCGATCGCCGCGCCGCCACAACGCAACTCGTACCAGCTCGTGTCGGCGCTGCCCGGAAACACCGCGGTCGCGGCGTTGTCGGCATCGACTTCGATCCTGCCGTTCTCGATCCGCGTCAATGCTGCCAGCGACTGCGCACGCGCCAGCAGCGAGGCGTCGAAACGCTGCTGCATCTCGGTGTCGGCGCGCCAGTCCACCACCTCCGCCGCAATGCCCAGTGCGACCAGCACCGCCAGCGCCAGCAGCACGGTGAGGCGTGCGCGGAGGGAAATCGTCCTGCGGCGCGGCGCAGCCGGTTTCATGCAATGAGGTAGCCCGCGCCGCGGCGGTTCTCGATCAGGTTCTCGCAACCCGCGTCGGCCAGCTTGCGGCGCAGGCCGAACACCAGCACCTCGACGCTGCGGTCGGAGGCCTCGCTGGCGCTGCCCGCGATCCGGTCCAGGATCACCGCGCGCGCGAACACGCGACCGCGGTGGCGCAGCAGCAGTTCCAGCAGGGCGAATTCGCGCGGCGTCAGGTTCAGGGCACGGCCGTGCACCGACGCCTGATGCGCCTGCACGTCCAGCTTAACGCCGCGATGCTCCAGCACGTCCGCCTGCGCTTCGGCCGGCCGCCGCGCCAGCGCGTGCAGGTGCGCCACCAGTTCCTCGAATGCGAAAGGCTTGACCAGATAATCGTCGGCGCCGGCATTCAACGCCTCGATCCGGTCGCTCACCTGGTCGCGGGCGGACAGCACCAGCACGCGCGGACGCGCGCCGCCCGCCGGCAGCGCGCGCAGCACGCCGAAACCGTCGAGCCGCGGCAGGCCCAGATCGAGCACCACGAAGTCGTAGCCGAAGGCCGCCAGAAAGCCGTTGGCTTCCACGCCGTCGCCCGCCACGTCCACGGTGAAGCCCGCCGCGCGCAGACCATGCGCCAGCGTGTCGCGCAGGCGTTGCGAATCCTCGACCAGCAGCAGCTTCATTTCGACACCTGCGATGGCATGCGCGAAAGCTAACACCCCGCGTGCATCGTCACCACTAAGCGACAGCTAAGCCACCGCGAAGGGTGGACAAAGATTCGCGCCGCAAACTGACCACTCCTTTCCATGGAGGTTCTCCCATGAAGCGCATAGTGTCGTCCCGCACGCTCGTCGCGGCGCTGGTCCTCGCCACCGCCGCCACCGCCTTCGCCGGCAGCATCGAAGCCGGCGACCGCCTCGAAATGGCGGCCGTGCTCGAATCGCCCGTCACGCCGGCGCAAGCCGTGAAGATCGCGGAAACCGGTGGCGGCCGCGCCTACGGCTACGGAATGGAAGCGACGCCGCACGGCCATTGGTACGAAGTGGACGTGCTGCGCGGCAACGCCCGGCTGGAACTGCGCATCGACGCGAACAACGGCAAGGTGATCGGCAGCAGCCCGGCCCGCGGCGAGGACGCGCACGGCGCGCATGCGCTGGATGGCGGCAAGCTGACCTTCGGCGAAGCCATCACGCAGGCGGAACGCGCCGGAAACGGCCCCGCTCTGGAGGCCAACGCGGCGGGCCATGGCGACACCGCACACGTCGACGTCGACGTGATCCAGGATCATGGCAAGCGCATCGCACATTACCGCGTGTCCATGCACGGCGGCCGGATCGGGACCGTGATGACTGGAACCGACAGCTGACCAGATTTGCAAGGTTCCCGAAAGCTTCGGCGAAGGCGGCGCTTCCACCTATGCCGTGCTTGTCGCTACGGACGCCGCGTCCGCAAACGGCTGGACGGAAAATGCAGTGAATGCGGACAACAACGGGACGGCAAGACCACGGTTGCGCGCGGACATGACAGCCCCCAAGTGCGTGACAAGTCGCTAGACGCTATGACTGACGCCGGAATGCGTCAAGTGCCGACGTGGAACGCGCTGCGAACGCAGCCGGATCGTCAGCGATTCATCCACTCCGCTTCAGCGATTCCGACACCCGGTTGAACGTGGCGCTCGGCCGCATCGCGGCGCTCACCTTCTGCATGTCGGGACGGTAGTAACCGCCGAGTTCCACCGGCTTGCCCTGCACGCCGTTCAATTCGCCGACGATGGTTTTCTCTTCGGCTTCCAGCTTGTCGGCGAGCTTGCCGAAAATCGCCGCAAGTTCGGCGTCGTCCTTCTGCTCGGCCAGCGCACGCGCCCAGTACATCGCAAGATAGAAATGGCTGCCGCGATTGTCGATCTCGCCGACCTTGCGCGCGGGCGACTTGTCGTTTTCGAGGAAGCGTCCGATCGCCTTGTCCAGCGCCGCCGCCAGCACCTTCGCGCGCGGATTGTCGAAGGCGCGCGCCAGGTGCTCCAGCGACGCGCCCAGCGCCAGGAATTCGCCCAGCGAATCCCAGCGCAGGTAATTCTCAGCGATGAACTGCTGCACGTGCTTGGGCGCCGAACCGCCCGCGCCGGTCTCGAACAGCCCGCCGCCCGCCATCAGCGGCACGATCGACAGCATCTTGGCGCTGGTGCCGAGCTCCATGATCGGGAACAGATCGGTGAGGTAATCGCGCAGCACGTTGCCGGTGACCGAGATGGTGTCCTGGCCCTTGCGGATGCGTGCGAGCGAATGCCGCATCGCGTCTTCCGGCGCCATGATGCGGAGGTCCAGCCCCGTGGTGTCGTGGTCTTTCAAATAGCGCTCGACCTTGGCGATCACTTGCGCGTCGTGCGCGCGCTGCTCGTCCAGCCAGAACACCGCGGGCGTGTCCGACAGGCGCGCGCGCGTGACCGCCAGCTTCACCCAGTCGGCGACCGGCGCGTCCCTGGTCTGGCACATCCGCCAGATGTCGCCGGCCTCGACCTCGTGTTCGAACACGGTGTTGCCGTCCTGATCGGTGACGCGCACCACGCCATCCACGGTCATCTGGAAGGTCTTGTCGTGCGAGCCGTATTCCTCGGCCTTGTCGGCCATCAGGCCCACGTTGGGCACGCTGCCCATGGTGGCCGGATCGAACGCGCCGTTCGCCTTGCAGTCCTCGATCATCACCTCGTAGATGCCGGCGTAGCTGCGGTCGGGAATGATGGCCTTGCAATCCTGACGCTCGCCTTGCGCGTTCCACATCTTGCCCGAGTCGCGGATCATCGCCGGCATCGATGCGTCGATGATGACGTCCGAAGGCACGTGCAGGTTGGTGATGCCCTTGTCGGAATCGACCATCGCCAGCGCCGGCCGCTTCGCGTATTCGGCCTCGATGTCGGCCTTGATCGCGGCCTGCCGATCCGTCGGCAGTTTCGCGAGGCAGGCGTAGAGATCGCCCAGTCCGTTGTCGGGATTGAAGCCCGCCTGCCGCAGCGCATCGCCGTGTGCCGTCAACACGTCGCGGAAGAATTCCTCCACCACCACGCCGAACATGATCGGGTCGGACACCTTCATCATCGTGGCCTTGAAGTGCACCGAGAACAGCACGCCCTGTGCTTTCGCGCTGGCGATCTGCGCATCGATGAACTCAGCCAGCGCGCGGCGTGACATCACCGCCGCATCGACGATGTCGCCCGCCTGCACCTTGATGCCTTCCTTCAACACCTGTTGTTTGCCGTCGGCGCCGTCCAGCACGATCTTGAGTGTTCCCGCCTTGTGCAGCGTCGCGGATTGCTCGGTGCCGTAGAAATCGTTGGCGTCCATGTGCGCGACGTGGGTCTTCGAATCGGCGCTCCACTTGCCCATCCTGTGCGGATGCTTGCGGGCGTAATCCTTCACCGAGGGCGGCGCGCGCCGGTCGGAATTGCCCTGGCGCAGCACCGGATTCACCGCGCTGCCCTTGACCCTGTCGTAGCGCGCGCGGATGTCGCGCTCCGCGTCGTTCTTCGGTTCGTCCGGGTAATCCGGCAGCGCGTAGCCCTTGGCCTGCAATTCCTTGATCGCCGCCTTCAACTGCGGCAGCGAGGCCGAGATGTTGGGCAGCTTGATGATGTTGGCGGAAGGCGTCAGCGCGAGCTTGCCGAGTTCGGCCAGATCGTCGGAGACCTTCTGGTCGTCCCTCAGCATGTCCGGAAACTGCGCCAGGATGCGCCCGGCCAGCGAGATGTCGCGCGTTTCCACCTGCACGCTCGCGGAACTCGTGAACGCCTCGATGATGGGCAGCAGCGAGGCCGTGGCCAGAAACGGCGCTTCGTCGGTGAGCGTGTAGATGATGCGGGGGGTTGCGGACATGGTGGTTTTAAGCCCTGGCTGCACGGAAACCGTCATTGTCGCGTGTACGCGCCATCCCGCCAAGCCGAACGGATGAGGAACTTGCAAGCCGTTTCGACGATCATTGCAGCATGCGTACCCTTCCTCTCGCTCTCGCCGCACTGCTCGCATGCAGTGGCGCCATGGCACAGACCGCGCCGCCGGCGTCCAGCGCCGCGCTGCCCGCGCCGCCCTCGTCGATCACCACCCTGCAAGCGGTCACCGTCACCGGTGTGGTGCCGGGGCCCGGCCTGTGGAAGGTGAGCCGGGGCGATCACGTGCTGTGGATCCTGGGCGTGGTGCCGACGCTGCCCGCCGGCATCCAGTGGCGCTCGAACCAGGTTGCGCAGGTCATCGCGGGATCGCAGGCGGTGATCGAACCGCCCGACGTCAAGCTCAAACTCGACACCAACTGGTTCGGCAAGCTGTTCCTGCTGCCATCGGTCTATCGCGCGCAACGCAATCCGGACGGCAAGACGCTCGAGGAGGTGCTGCCGCCGCCGCTGTACGCGCGCTGGCTGACCCAGAAACAGCGCTACTTCGGCGACGACCGCGGCATCGACCGTTACAAGCCCATCATCGCGGCCTCCAAGCTCTTGAAGCAGGCGCTGAAGCGGAACGGTCTGCGCGGCAGCGGCGAAATCGAGGACACCATCGTGGCGCTGGCCAGCCGGCACGGCGCGAGGCTGGTGAAGCCCGACACCACGCTGGAAATCAGGGAGCCGCGGCAGGCCGTCAAGGCGTTCGCGGCATCCGGGCCCGACGGCGTCGCCTGCCTCGGCCTTGTGCTGGACACGCTGGAACACGAGCTGCCGGTGATCCGTCAACGTGCGAATGCCTGGGCCACCGGCGACATCGATACCCTGCGCAAGCTGCCGGAGAGCCCCTATCGCGACGCCTGCAAGTCGGCAATCACCGGCGCGGGCTTCGCCAGGGCTTTGGGCATCGACGACCTGCCCGCGCGCATCGAACGCAACTGGCTGGACGCGGCGGAGACGGCACTCGCCTCGAATGCGCAAAGCTTCGCGGTGCTGCCGATGGACGAATTGCTGGACGCGCACGGCTATCTCGCCGCATTGCAGGCGCGCGGCTACGGCGTGGCCGCGCCGGATGCGGGAATGGACGATCCGGCGACGGCGGCCAGCGCCGCGCCGCCGGCCCGCGCCGCATCGACGCATTGAGTCGAATGCGCACGTGCTCGTCCTGTTCAACAAGCCGTTCAACGTGCTGTGCCAGTTCACCGACCGCAGCACGCCGCCGCGCCGCACGCTGGCGGCCTTCGCGTTGCCGTCGCGGGTGTATCCCGCGGGCCGGCTGGATTACGACAGCGAAGGGCGAGACGCCGCGCGTGGCGGATGCGTTGAAGCGCGTCCGCCGCGGCGTCGAGCGCCCGCACAGGAAAGTGCGGGCTGGCGCCAGACGCCAAGGACGGTTCCATGGCGAAATGTTTATCCTGCTGGAAGACTCGATTACGACAGCGAAGGGTTGGTCCTGCTGACCGACGACGGCGCGCTGGCGCACCGGATCACCGATCCGCGCCACCAGCTGGCGAAGACCTATCTGGTGCAGGTCGAAGGCGTTCCCGACGAAGCTGCCCTGCGGAGACTGCGCGATGGCGTCGTTCTGAACGACGGACCGACCTTGCCTGCGCAAGTCCGCGTGCTCGAGTATGCGCCGGACTGGCTGTGGCCGCGTGATCCGCCGGTCCGGTTTCGCAAGACCGTTCCCGACGCATGGATCGAGCTGACGATCCGCGAAGGCCGCAACCGCCAGGTGCGGCGGATGACCGCCGCGGTCGGCCTGCCCACGCTGCGCCTGATCCGCACGCGCATCGGCGAGTGGACGCTCGGCGGTCTTGCGCCCGGCGCGCACCGCATCATCGAAACGCCCGTGCGCATGACGAGGGGAGCGCCGCGATGAGTTTCAAGGATCATTTCTCCCGCCACGCCGGTTTGTACGCGAAGGCGCGGCCGCACTATCCCGATGCGCTGTTCGACTGGATCGCGGCCGAAGCGCCCGTGCGCGGTTGCGCGTGGGACGCCGGCTGCGGCAACGGACAGGCCAGCGTGGCGCTGGCGCAACGCTTCGAACGCGTGATCGCGACCGACCCGAGCGCGCGGCAGATCGGCAATGCGGTCGCGAATCCGCGCATCGACTATCGCAACGAGGCGGCCGAACACACGTCGATCGCGGATCGTTCCGTCGATGCCGTCACCGTCGCGCAGGCGCTGCACTGGTTCGATCGGGCCGCCTTCATCGCCGAGGTGCGCCGCGTCGCAAAGCCGGGGGCACTGTTCGCGGCATGGTGTTACGCGAACTGCAGCGTGACGCCCACGGTGGACGCGGTGATCGCGCACCTGTACGACGACGTGCTGGGTGCGTATTGGTCGCCGGAACGCAGGCTGGTGGATGAGGGCTACGCTTCGCTTGAATTTCCATTCACTCCGATTGCACCGCCCGCATTCGAAATGCGCGTGGACTGGAACGCGCGGCAATTGCTCGCCTATCTGACCTCGTGGTCGGCAGCGCAGAAGTACGCGCGCGTCACCGACCGCGATGCCGTCGCCGCGATCGCCGACGAACTGACCGCGGCGTGGCAGGACCCGGAACGCGTGCGGCCGGTGCGCTGGAGTCTCGCAATCCGTGCGGGGCGCGTTGCTCATTGATGGCGCACAAATCGTGTCGTCATTCCGGACACCGCGCAGCGATGATCCGGAATCCATGTTGATCTTGTTTCATTGACAAGAAAATCAACATGGATTCCGGGTTTCCTCGCTCCTCAAAGCGCGGTCATCCATGACCGCTCCCCGCGTCGGCCTTTGGCCGGCCCCGGAATGACGACGGACTATTTTGGAAGAACGCGGGGTGCCGATGTCGCCTACGCGATGCCGAAAAACGCGCGCGTCGCCGCGGTTGCGTTGGCGGCGGTGGCCTCGGGCGCCTCGCCGCGCAAGCCCGCGACGACTTCGCAGATGTGCGCGAGGTACATCGGCTCGTTGCGCCGGTGCGAAGGTTGCGGCCGGATGTCGCGCGGCAAAAGATACGGCGCGTCGGTTTCCAGCATCAGCCGGTGCGCCGGGATCTCGCGCACCAGTTCGCGCAGCTGCAGGCCGCGGCGTTCGTCGCAGATCCAGCCGGTGATGCCGACGTGGCAGTCGAGGTCCAGATAATCGAACAGCGCGCGCTTGTCGTCGGTGAAGCAGTGCACCACCGCGGCAGGCACCTTGTCGCGCGCGGTTTTCAGCAACGCGAAGAAATCGTCGTGCGCGTCGCGCTGGTGCAGGAACAGCGGCATGCCGATCTCGGCCGCGATCGCGAGCTGCTTCTCGAACGCCGCGCGCTGCGCCGGTCGCGGCGACAGGTCGCGGTAGTAATCGAGCCCGGTTTCGCCGACGGCCACCACCTCCGGCTCGCGCGCGAATGCGCGCAGCAGCGCGTCGGTGTCGGCACCGTAATCCCCCGCGTGGTGCGGGTGCACGCCCGCCGTCGCGTACAGTGTGCCGGGATGTGCACGCGCCAGTTCCAGCGCGTGCTCGCTGCCCGCGCGCGAGGCGCCGGTCACGATCATCCGTTCCACGCCATGTTTGCGGGCGCGCTCCAGCACCGCGTCGAGATCGTGGCGGAACGATTCGTGGGTCAGGTTGGCGCCGATGTCGATCAGGTGCATAAGCGATCAGGCGGGCAGAACCGGCGCAGCCTAGCAAAAGCAGGCGCGGCACGCGTGGCCGGCAATCCGCCGCAAAGTTGCCGTTGCGGATTCGATCCGGGAGGGCCGGGTCGGCAAACCTTGAAAAAAAGAGCCGGCGCTTGCACGCCGGCCCCCATCCGTTTCGCAGGTTTTGATTTTCTTGCCTACGCCTGCATCACGACCGCGAGCACCTTGATCTTTGCGATCATCCCTGATCGCTGCATGGGCAGGCAGCCGGTACTGCGTGCGAACCCGTGGAGAATCGATACCGCAACCGACCGTCCTTGGCCGGACTTCTCACCACTACCTTTGCGATCATCCCTGATCGCTGCACGGGCACAGGCAGCCGGTACTGCGTGCGAACCCGTGGTGAATCGATACTGCAACCGGCCGTCCTTGGCCGGACTTCTCACCACCACCTTTGCGATCATCCCTGCTCGCTGCACGGGCTGGCAGCCGGTACTGCGTGCGAACCCGTGGTGAATCGATACCGCAACCGACCGTCCTTGGCCGGACCTTTCACTTGTTGCGATCCTCCGTGATCGCCGCATGGCCGAGCGCCTGATGACGCGCGCACCGTTGTCGGAAACCGAAACCAGAACCGGCCATCCGTGGCCGGACTTTTCACAACACAACTTTACCAACCGAAGCCGAGACCGGCGCCCACCGAGCTTTCGCTGCCGCTCACCGAACCACCGATGGTGAACGTGGCGCTCTTGCCCAGCGCACGCTGGTAGCCGACCGACAGCGCCGACTGGCCGTGGGTGGCGCCCACGCCCACGCCTACCCGGTTCGGCGTGTCGATGCCGGCCGCGCTGGCCGCCATCTGCACCATCGCGGTGCTCATCGCCGAGATCCGGTCCATGCGCTTGTCCTCCTCGCTGAACCTTGCGTTCACCTGCTGCTGGAACTGGTTGAACGTGTCGGTCGTCACGTAGTTGGTCAGCGCCTGGTCGGTGTAGGCCTGCGCCGCACTCAAGGTCTGCGCACTCTGCGCCTGCGTGTACGTGTTCGCCGACTTCAGCGCCTCCTGCGTCTGCTGGTCGGTGTACGCATTCGCCGAGGCCACCGCCTGCTGCGTCTCGCTGGCCACCGGCGTCGCACTGTTCGCGCTTGCCACCGGGGTGGCGGCACCGGCCGCCGTCGGCACCGGGCTGTCACTGTGTTGCGCCTCGCCCGCCATCGGCTTGGCCCCGCCGGCAACCATCGGTACCGGACTGGCGCCTTGCTGCGCTTCGTTCGCCGCGGGCGCCGCACCACTCGCCGCCGTCGGGGCGGGAGTGCCGCCCTGCTGCGCCACCGCCTGTTTCGCCGACGCACTCATCGCCGTGTCGGTGGTTGTGGCCGTGGCAGGCGTGGACGCCGCCATCAGCTTGTTCACCTCGCTGTTGAGCGTGGCGATCTGGCTGGAAAGGCTGTTGATCACCGCACTGGTCGAGTAGTTGCTCTGCAGATACCCCAGGTTCACCGCATCGTTGGCGTTGATCGGATTGGCGACGTTGGTGATCCGCCGGTAATTGCCGGGCGAGCCCACCGACACCGTGTTCATCAGCGTCGCCAGCGAGCCCGCCCCGATCGCCACGCTGTTGCTGGCGCTGGCCTGGGCCCCGGCACCGAACGCGCTGGCATTGCTGCCCGAAGCCATCGCCCCCGCCCCGAACGCCGAAGCGTTCATCCCGCCCACCAGCGCCCCCGCACCAAATGCCGAGGCGTTGTTGCCGCTGGCCAACGCCCCGGCACCGTCCGCGCTGGCGCCGATGCCGCTGGCCATCGCGCCGCTGCCCACCGCCGAAGCGCTGAGGCCGCTCGCCTGACTGCCGGAACCGATTGCCACGCTCGTGTTACCCGAGGCATAGGCGTTCGGGCCGGCCGCCACCGCGCCGGTGCCGCTGGCCGTGGCATCGTCCGTGCCGTTGTTCGCGCCGTTGGCCTTGAAGTACGCCGCCGTGGTGGTGCCAGCCTGCGTGGCCGCGTTCAACTGCTCCAGGTTCACCGCATCGTGATTCTGCGTGGCATCCGCCACGTTGGTGATCTGGCGTTCCGCACCCGGCGCACCCACCGACACGCTGTTCGCGCGATCGACGATGGAGTTGGCACCCAACGCCACGCTGTTGGCGTAGCCAACCGTGCTGGCACCGCTGCCGATCGCCACGCCATCAGCCGCGTCGGCAATCGCGTTGCTCCCGAACGCGGCGCTGTAGGCGCCCGTCGCCTGCGCGTTGTGGCCCAGTGCCACCGCCTGCAGACCGGCGGCATAGGCGTGACTGCCGATCGCGGTGCTGTAATCACCCAATGCGTTGGCCGTGTCGCCCAACGCGGTCGAGGAATAACCGGTCGCTACCGCGAACGGGCCGACCGCGGTCGAATACGTGCCGCTCGCGACCGTGGTCCGGCCCAGTGCCACCGACGAATCGCCGGACGCCGTCGCTTCGCTGCCCGCGGCGGTGCTGGCATAGCCGCCCGCCGTGGACTTGAAGCCCTGGGCCGTGGACTTGTCGCCTTTCGCGAATGCATCCACACCCAGCGCGCTCGCCGCATAGCCCGTGGCCGCGGCGTAAGCGCCCACCGCGGTGGAAGCCACGCCCGTCGCCACCGAGTACTTGCCCATCGCGCTGCTCGCCAGTCCGCTGGCTGTCGCGTACTTGCCCAGTGCGACGCTCTTGTCGCCCGACGCGATCGCGCCCATGCCGATCGCGGTGCTGTACTTGCCGCTGGCGGTGGCCACCGCACCCACCGCGGTCGCCTTGTAGTTGCCGGCGGAGGCCTGCTGGCCCACCGCCGTCGCGGCCAGCGAGGAGGCCTTGGCCAGGGTGCCGAATGCATTCGCATACGGTCCGCTTGCCACCGCGCCGTAGCCCAGCGCGTTGGACGAGGTGTTGGTCGCCTGCGCGCTGATGCCTACCGCCGTGCTGTAGCGCCCGCTGGCGGTGCTCCTGGCGCCCAAAGCCGTGCTGTCCAGATTGCTGGCCGCGGCACCCACGCCCAGCGCGGTGCCGTACACGCCGGTCACGCTGGCGCCAGCACCGACCGCGATGCCCTGCGTCGGCACCGTCTTGTAACCGGTGTAGTAGTTGCCCACCTGTCCGGTCGCCGCCACGTTGGCGCCCTTGCCGATCGCGACGCCGTTGTCGCTCGCGCTCATGGCGTGATCGCCCAGCGCCACCGAACTCGCTCCCGAGGCGACGGCGTTGGTGCCCAGCGCGGTGCTGTAGTCGCCCGTCGCCTGCGCGTTGTTGCCGAAGGCCGAGGCTTGCAAGCCCGACGCATAGGCATTGCTGCCCACCGCGGTGCTGTAATCCCCCATCGCCGCCGCCGTGTTGCCCAGCGCCGTCGAGCCCGTGCCCGTGGCAAATGCCGAGTAACCCGCCGCCAGACTGACGTCTCCGCTGGCCTTCGAGGTCGCACCCAGCGCCACCGAGCTCATCCCCGTCGCCGCGGACCGGTAACCGAATGCCATCGCGTTGTAGGCCGTCGCCTGCGCGAAGGTGCCGATTGCCACGCCGTTGGTGGCGGCGTAGCTGGTCGCCGCCCGGAAGCCCAAGGCGATCGATGTACGCCCGCCCGCATAGGCATCCGTGCCCAGCGCGGTCGAGATGTAACCCATCGCGTGCGCGCCGTAGCCGATCGCCGTGGCCGCGGCGTTGCCTGCCACCGCGTACTTGCCCAGCGCCGTCGCCGCCGGCGAGGCCGCCGTCGCGTACTTGCCGATCGCCGTCGAATAGGCGCCGCTCGCCCGCGCCGCCTTGCCCAGCGCCGTGCTGTCCTGGCCGCTGGCCGTCGCCAAGGCACCGATCGCCGTCGAGTACTTGCCGCTCGCGTTGGCCTGCTGGCCCACCGCCGTCGAGGCCAACCCCGACGCCACCGAATCGGTGCCGAAGGCATTCGAGTACGGACCGCTGGCCTGCGCGTTGTAACCCAGCGCGTTATCCGAGGTATTCGTCGCCTGTGCCTTGATGCCCGCCGCGGTGCTGTAGCGGCCGCTCGCCGTGCTGTCCGTGCCGATCGCCGTGGCGTACAGGTTTCTCGCACTCGCGTTCGCGCCCAGCGCGGTGCCGTGCACGCCGGTCACGCTGGCGCCCGCACCGATCGCGATGCCCTGCGTCGGCACCGTCTTGTAGCCGGTGTAGTAGTTGCCCACCTGTCCGGTAGCCGCCACGTTGGCGCCCTTGCCGATGGCGATGCCGTTGTCGCTCGCGCTCATGGCGTGATCGCCCAGCGCCACGGAACTGGCCCCCAGTGCACTCGCCGCATAGCCGGCCGCAAGACCGTTCAGCCCCGAGGCCAAGCTGTTCTGCCCCAGTGCGGTTGCGTTGTCGGCCGTCGCCTGGGCGTTGTCGCCGAAGGCGCTGCTGCTCACCCCCGACGCGTACGCATTGCTGCCCACCGCCGTGGCGTTGTCTGCCGTCGCATTGGCCGTGTCGCCCACCGCCGTCGAGGATTGCCCCGCCGCCACCGCAAACGGACCCAGCGCCGTGCCGTACGCCCCGCTCGCCACCGTGGTCTGGCCCAGCGCTACTGCCGAGTCGCCGCTCGCCACCGCGTGCGTGCCGAACGCGGCACTCGCGTAGCCCTGCGCGCTCGCGTGGTAACCCATCGCAATGCTGCTGACCGCTCCTGCGGATGCAAACACGCCTTCCGCGATCGAACCAAAGCCGGCCGCCTTCGCGTCCACACCCAGCGCCGTGCTCGCGACCCCGGTTGCGTGCGCACCGTAGCCGAACGCCGAGCTCGCCTCGCCCGACGCCACCGCGTACTTGCCCACGGCCGTGGAGTACGCACCGCTCGCCGTCGCGTACTTGCCCAGCGCCGTCCCGAACTGGCCCGTCGCCTTGGCCCCCGCACCGATCGCCGTCGCGTACTTGCCGCTCGCCTCCGACCGCGCACCCATCGCCGTCGCGTACTTGCCGCTGGCGTTCGATGCCGCACCCACCGCGGTCGCCGAGTCGTTGCTCGCGACCGCCTGCTGACCCACCGCCGTCGCGCCGAAGCTCGACGCTTCCGCCAGCGTGCCGAACGCGTTCGCGTACGGACCCGAGGCCACCGCACCGTAACCCAGCGCGTTGGCCGAGGTGGCGCTCGCTTCCGCCTTGATGCCCACCGCGGTGCTGTAGCGGCCGCTCGCCGTGCTGTCCGTGCCGATCGCCGTGGTGTACAGGTTGCTCGCACTCGCGTTCGCGCCCAGCGCGGTGCCGTGCACGCCGGTCACGCTGGCGCCGGCACCGATCGCAATCCCTTCCGTCGGCACCGTCTTGTAACCGGTGTAGTAGTTGCCCACCTGTCCGGTAGCCGCCACGTTGGCGCCCTTGCCGATCGCGATGCCTTGATCGCTCAGGCTGGTGGCATGGTCGCCCAAGGCCACCGAGCTCACGCCCGCCGCCAGCGCGTTGGTGCCCAGCGCGGTGCTGTAGTCGCCCGTCGCCTGCGCGTTGTTGCCGAACGCCGAAGACTGCAATCCACTCGCATTGGCATAGCTGCCCACCGCCGTCGCGTTGTCACCCAGCGCATTGGCCGTGTCGCCCAGCGCCGTGGCGTGGTACCCCTGCGCCACCGCGAACGGGCCTATCGCCGTCCCATAGTCGCCACCGGCCAGACTCTCGTGTCCCATCGCAATCGACGACGCGCCGCTGGCGACGGCGTTGCTGCCTATTGCCGTCGCATACTGGTTCGAGGCCTTCGCGAAGTAACCGATCGCCGTGCTGCTCAATGCATTCGATGTGGTCGCCGCCCGGAATCCCAGCGCGATCGATGTACGCCCGCCCGCATACGCATCCGTGCCCAGCGCGGTCGAGATGTACCCCATCGCGTGCGCGCCGTAGCCGATCGCCGTCGCCGCCGCGTTGCCCGCCACCGCGTACTTGCCCACTGCCGTCGTGGCCGGCTGGCTTGCCGTCGCATACTTGCCCAGCGCCGTGCTGTCCTGTCCGCTCGCCAGTGCGCCCTTGCCCACCGCCGTGCTGTCATCGCCACTGGCCGTGGCCAGCGCACCCAGTGCCGTGCCGTACTTGCCGCTCGCGGTCGCCTGCTGGCCCACCGCCGTTCCCAGAAAACCGGACGCCACGGCATCCGTGCCGAACGCGTTCGAGTAATACCCCGTCGCTTCCGCACCGAAACCCAGCGCGTTTGCGGAGGTCTTGGTCGCCTGCGCATGGATCCCGATCGCCGTCGTGTAACGCCCCGATGCGATCGCGCCGTTGCCGAACGCCGAACTGTTGTAGCCCGTCGCCTGCGCGCCGTAACCCGCCGCTGTCGCATTCTTGCCGCTGGCCATCGCGTTGGTGCCCAGCGCGGTCGATTGCTCTCCGCTGGCCATGGCTTCGCTGCCGAACGCCGACGCACCCGTGGTGCTCGCATACGCGTTCGCGCCCACTGCCGTCGAGTTGTCACCCAGCGCATTGGCCGTGTCGCCCAGCGCCGTCGAGGATTGCCCCGTCGCCACCGCAAACGGACCCACCGCGGCGCTGTACGCGCCGCTCGCCACCGTGGTCTGGCCCAGCGCCACCGACGAATCACCCATCGCCGCCGCATTCGCACCCAAGGCCACGCTGGCATAACCGCCCGCACTCGCGAACGTCCCGATCGCGATTCCGTTCAACGCGTTCTTGTCGGTCTTCGCCCGGAATCCTTCCGCGATCGATTCATCCCCTGCCGCGTATGCATCCGTGCCCAACGCCGTCGAGATCCGCCCCAGCGCATGCGAGCCGTACCCGAACGCGCTCGATCCGTACGCCGCGAAACTGTACTTGCCCGTCGCCGTCGCAAAGTCTGCCGCGTACGACCTCACCCCCACCGCCGTGGCGTTCTGCCCCGCCGCGTAGGCCATCGCACCGATCGCCGTGCCGTACTTCGCCTTCGAGGTCTTCGCCCCCGCGCCGATCGCCGTCCCGTACTTGCTCGGCGCACTGGCGTGCGAACCCACCGCCGTCGCGTACTTGCCGCCCGCGCTCGCACGATTGCCGAACGCGCTCGCGCCCGCATAGCTCGCCGAGGCACCGTTGCCCACCGCCGTCGTGTACTCGCCTACCGCGCTCGCGTGATCGCCGAACGCCGAGGCGCCCGCGCCGTTGGCGGTCGCGTACGCGCCGGTCGCCGTCGCCGCCACCTTCACGCCGTAGTAGTTCGTCCCGCCCGTCGCGCTCGCGTGCGAACCGGTCGCCGTGTCGTTCGCGCCCGTCGCGCTCGCCATGTAACCGGTCGCGGTGCTGCCGGCTCCCAGCGCGCTGGCGCTGTCGCCGAACGCCGCGGAATGATCGCCGGTCGCCGCTGCGCCGTAGCCGAACGCCGCGGCATTCAATCCGCTGGCGGTGCTGTTCTGTCCGACCGCGGTGCTGCCGTCGCCCGAGGCACTGGCGTTGTCGCCGAACGCGCTGGCGCCCGTGCCGCTGGCCACGCTGTCGTAACCCACCGCCGCGCTCTGGTTGCCCGAGGCCGTGGCGTTCGGTCCGGCTGCCGTGGCATGCGCGCCGCTGGCCACCGCGTCATCGGAACCGTTGGCCGGCCCGTTGGCCTTGAAGTAATGCGAGGTGGCCGCGGCTTCGCCTTTGTTGGTCGCGGCATTCAATTGCGCCAGGTTCACCGCATCGGTATTCGCGGTACCCGCGGCCACGTTGGTGATCTGGCGTTCCGCACCCGGCGCGCCCACCGACACGCTGCTTGCGCGATCCGCGATCGAGCCCGCGCCCAGCGCCACGCTGTCGGCAAAACCAGCCACCGAGGCGCCGTTGCCGATCGCGACCGAATTCATTGCGTTGGCGACGGCATTCGAGCCGATCGCGACGCTGAAACTGTTGGTCGCCGCGGCGCCGAAACCCAGCGCCGAGGATTCGTAGCCGGACGCGTTGGCGCCGCTCCCGGCTGCGGTGCTGCCCTTGCCCAGCGCGCGCGCCTTGCTGCCCAGCGCCGTGCCGGAGTCGCCTTTCGCGAGAGCGCCATTGCCCACCGCCAGCGCGTGCTGGCCGCTCGCGGAAGCACCGTTGCCCACCGCGACGCCCCAGAACCCCGCGGCGCTCGCACGGAAACCGAATGCCGCGGCGTACATGCCCGACGCCACCGCATCCACGCCCACCGCCGTGGCATAGGCGCCGCTGGCCTTCGCACCCTGACCGCAGGCCAGCGAATGCTTGCCCGAAGCGGTGGCGCCGTTGCAGTTGGTCTGCCCGTGCGGTGGCGCGGCCGCCACCCACGGCGCGGCACCCAGTGCCAGCGCGGCCGCCAGGGCCAGCGCCGCGCCGCGCAGTCCGGTACGCGATGCCTTCGTCTCGCCCCCCGATCCCCCGCCGCCCCTGACCGACGCAAGTTCGGATGCCACCACGATCTGGTGGAGGGATTGGTTCCAAACCAAGCTATAGATCTTCTTGTTCATGGTTGGCTCTCGCGTTTTGGGTTGTGGGGCTTCAGGTGATGCGTGCTTTCACCTTGGCCTTCAGGGGCGCAACAGGCCGCGTTCCGCATCGGCGATGCGGAACGGCGGTATTCAAAAACGGAGATGCACTGCGTCGATGCGGAAGCGGCGGCGGCGGACAGCCGGCGGCATCTGCGCAGGAACGCAGCGAAAGACAGGACAATGGAACGCGCGCGAGGAAAGCCGGTCTGCAAGCACCGGCAGTGGGATGGTTCTGAACTCGTCCGCGCACGAGTCGATCTCCCCGGTTGCCCCCTACGCGCGTCTTCTGAAGGACGCGTTTCGCGAGCATAACAAACTTTCAAATGCCTTTCCAAGCGTTTTGCATGACGCGCCGCAGCATCCCTCGCGACCGTCGCATCGCATCGATGCTTCGAGGCGCGAACGCGGACATGCCTGCGCCGACAGGTGTATCCGTTCGTGGTTCGATCGCGCGCGGCGTTGCGGCGTGACGTCTAGAATTCCTCGATGCACGCCGCCGGATTCCCCGTCACGCCGCTGCTGCCGCGCATTCGTGCATCGCTGCGCGAGCACCCGCGGCTGGTACTGGAAGCGCCGCCCGGCGCGGGCAAGACCACGCAGGTACCGCCCGCGCTACTGGGCGAACCCTGGCTCGCGGGCCGCAAGCTCGTGATGCTGGAACCGCGCCGGATCGCCGCGCGCGCGGCGGCGGAGTTCATGGCCGCGCAGCGTGGCGAAACGGTCGGACAAACCATCGGCTATCGCATCCGTTTCGAAGCGCGCGTGTCGGAGGCAACGCGCATCGAAGTGGTCACCGAAGGCATCCTGACCCGCATGCTGCAGGACGATTCCGAATTACCGGACGTCGGCGCGATCGTGTTCGACGAGTTCCACGAGAGGCACCTGGCCGGCGATCTGGGGGCGGCGCTGGCGCTGGACGTGCAGGCGTCGCTCAGGCCCGACCTGCGCATCGTGTTGATGTCGGCGACGCTGGACGACCCGCGCATCGCCGGATGGTTGTCTGCGCCGCGGTTGCGCAGCGAAGGCCGCGCGTTTCCGGTACGGATCGGACACCTGCCGGCGCGGCGTGGCGAGGACGAGATCGCGCAGTTGCGTCGTGCCGTGCAGCAGGCGCTCATCGAAACCGATGGCGACGTGCTGGTGTTCCTGCCGGGGCGGCGCGGAATCGCGCAGGCGCAGCGGATGCTGGCGGCTTTGCCCCCCTCTCCCCCAAGGAGAGCGGAGGGGGGTAAGGGTCCGCACTCTGAGCAACTTCCGGCAAAACCCGGACCCTCATCGGGCGCTTCGCGCCAGCTTCTCCCGGAGGGAGAAGGGAAAATCGAAATCCTCCCCCTGCACGGCGAACTGTCGCTGGCGGAACAACACGCCGCACTGGCGCCGGGCGAGGCAGGCACGCGCCGCGTGATCCTTGCCACCAACGTCGCCGAATCCTCGATCACGGTGCCGGGCGTGCGCGCGGTGATCGACACGGGGCTTGCGCGCGAGCCGCGTTTCGATCCCGATTCGGGTTTGACACGCCTCGAAACCGTCGCGATCTCGCAGGCGTCGGCGGACCAGCGTGCCGGCCGCGCGGGCCGCGTTGCGCTGGGCGTTGCGTATCGACTGTGGCCGGAAAGCCGCCGCCTCGAACCGTCGCGCACGCCGGAAATCGCGCAGGTCGAATTGTCCGGGCTGGCGCTGGAACTGGCCGCGTGGGGCGTCGGCGAAGACGTGGCTTCGGCGTTGCGCTGGCTGGACCCGCCGCCCCCCGGCGCGCTGGCGCAGGCGCGTGAGCTGCTGCAGCGCCTTGGCGCCATCGATGCGGGCCTGCGCATCACGTCGCTGGGACGCGACATGCTTCGACTGGGCGCGAATCCGCGGATGGCCGCCGCGGCGCTGCGGGCGCCGGCAACCTTGCACGCCCTGGTTGCCGACCTGCTGGCGCTGCTGGAATCGCGCTCACCCCTGCGTGGCGATTTCAACGACGACCTGCGGGCGCGGCTCGCGGCGCTGCATCGATACCGCGACGGCGGCGCGCGGAGCGTGCGCAACGCGGATGCCGGCGCCTTGTCCGCGCTCGAACAGGCGGCGCGCGGCTGGCGCAGGCGGCTGGGCGTGCGCGGCGGCGCCAGCGGCACGCCGGACGCACTCGCCGCGGGCAACCTGCTGCTGCACGCGTTTCCCGACCGCGCGGCGAAGCAGGACGACAGGGATCCGCGCCGCTATCTGCTGGCGAACGGCCGCGGCGCGCGCCTGCACGAGGCCTCGGTGCTGTTCGGCGAGCCGTGGCTGATCGTGACCGAGGCGCATTTCGACGTGCGCGACAGCCTGATCGTGTCGGCCGCGCCGTTCGATCCCGCCCTGCTGGAGCGCGACTATCCGCAGCGGTTCGTGCGCGAACGCGTGGTGCGCGTCAGCGCGAACGACGTGGTGGAAGCCTTCGAGGAACGCCGTTTCGATGCGATCGTGCTGGAACGCCGCGCGGTGCCGGCGCGCGTCGAGGACACGCAGCCCGCCTTGCTGTCGCTGATCCGCGCGCGTGGTCTCGGCACGTTGCGGTGGAGCGATGCCGCGCAACGCCTGCGCGCGCGCATCCTGTGGCTGCGCCGCGTGATGCCGGAAGCGGAGCTGCCGGATGTTTCCGATGCGGCGTTGCTGGGATCACTGGAAAGCTGGCTCGCGCCTGCGCTGCACGGCAAGCGCAAGCCGGATGCCTTGTCGGCGGAAGATTTGTCGAACGCCTTCGCGAGCCTGCTCGACTGGCCGCAACGCAAACTGCTCGACGAACAGGCGCCCGACGCGCTCCCGGTGCCGAGCGGACGGACCGTGAAGCTCGATTACGCCGCGGCGATCGCGGATAGCGCGCTGCCCCCTCCCTCCGGAAGAGCCTCCCCCGAGGGGGCGGCTGAGGGTTCGGATTCGCCTGGTGCTACACCTCGCAGGTCCGAACCCTCACCCCAGCGCTGCGCGCCCGGCCTGCGGCCGCCTCTCTCGAGGGGAGAGGGGAGTAAAGCGGCATCGCCTGTGCTCGCGGTGAAATTGCAGGAACTGTTCGGTCTCGCCGAAACCCCGCGGATCGCGAACGGCCGCGTGCCGGTGACGCTGCACCTGCTGTCGCCCGCGGGAAGGCCGATCCAGGTGACACAGGACCTGCGCGGTTTCTGGGAACGCACCTATCCCGAAGTGAAGAAGGAATTGAAGGGACGGTATCCGCGACATCCCTGGCCCGACGATCCTTGGGGCGCGGTCCCCACGCATCGGCCCAAACCGCGGCGCTGAGAGTCTGCCGGGATGTCGTGCAACATCCGCTCGCCATCCCTGTCTCG
>JAJPHQ010000058.1 GCA_021325195.1 Gammaproteobacteria bacterium
CAGGAAGGCGCGGCGATCGTCGAGCGCGCGCCGTACGTCGATCTGGTGTTCGGCCCGCAGACCCTGCACCGCCTGCCCGACCTGATCGATGCGCGCCGTGCAAGCGGCCGGCCGCAGGTGGACATTTCCTTTCCGGAAATCGAGAAGTTCGACCGCCTGCCCGAGCCGCGCGCGGAAGGTCCGAGCGCGTTCGTGTCGATCATGGAGGGGTGTTCCAAATACTGCTCGTTCTGCGTGGTGCCCTACACCCGTGGCGAGGAAATCTCGCGGCCGTTCGACGACGTGCTGACGGAAGTGGCGACGCTGGCCGAACAGGGCGTGAAAGAAGTCAACCTGCTGGGCCAGAACGTCAACGCCTATCGCGGGCCGATGTTCGACGGCGGCACCGCCGATCTGGCGCTGCTGATCCGCGCGATCGCCGAGATCGACGGGATCGGCCGCATCCGCTTCACCACCTCGCACCCGCTGGAATTCTCCGATTCGCTGGTCGCGGCCTACCGCGACGTGCCCAAGCTCGCCAATTTCCTGCATCTGCCGGTGCAATCGGGTTCCGACCGGATCCTCGCGGCGATGAAGCGCGGCTACACCGCGCTGGAATACAAGGCGAAGATCCGCAAGCTGCGCCAGGTGCGCCCGGACATCTGCGTGTCCAGCGATTTCATCGTGGGCTTTCCCGGCGAAACGGACCACGATTTCGAACTGACGATGAAGCTGATCGAGGACGTCGGTTTCGACCAGTCGTTTTCCTTCATTTATTCGCGCCGCCCCGGCACGCCCGCCGCCAACCTGCCCGACGAGACGCCGGACGCCGTCAAACACGAACGCCTCGCCCGGCTGCAGAATGCCGTCAACGCGCATGCCGCCGGGATCAGCGAGGCAATGGTGGGCACGCTGCAGCGCATCCTCGTCACCGGACCGTCGAAGAAGAATCCGGACGAACTCACCGGCAAGACCGAGAACATGCGGCAGGTGAACTTCGCGGGCGACAAGCGCCTGATCGGGCAATTCGTCGATGTCGTGATCACTGCCGCGCTCACCAACTCGTTGCGCGGGCGCCTTCGAGCCCCGCTCCCCTCGGGAGGGGCGGCGCGCAGCGTCGAGCGCGCAGCGCCGGGGTGAGGGTCCGATCTTGCGATTGCAGCCACCCTCGCGCGTGATGCGTACCCTCGTCCGGCGCTGCGCACCACCACGGAGCTCTTGGCCATGCATGGCAGCTCTCCCCGGAGGGAGGAGGGTTGCATCGTGCAGCACTTCGCGCTCATGACCGATTCCCTCGTCCAGCGCGACTTCACGCTCGAACCCGACGATGCGCAAAGGCTTGCCAACCTGTGCGGACCGTTCGACGAACACCTGCGCCAGATCGAGATGCGGCTGGGCATCGAGATCAACAATCGCGGCAACGTGTTCCGGGTGATCGGCGAGGACGCCGCCGTGGGTGCCGGCGAGCGCGTGCTGCGCGATCTCTACGCGGCCACCGAACACGAGTCGTTGAACGGCCGCAAGATCAACGTGCGCCTGTCGGAAGCCGGCGTCGATGCGCTGGCCGAGCAGCGGGCCGAAGGTGCGCAGGAAGTCGCGATCAGGGTCAAGCGCGGCACCATCCGGGGCCGCGGCCCCAACCAGGTCCGCTACCTGCACGCGATCACCACGCACGACCTCAACTTCGGCGTGGGCCCCGCCGGTACCGGCAAGACCTATCTCGCGGTCGCCAGCGCCGTGGAAGCGCTGGAAGCCGGCCGCGTGCAGCGGCTGGTGCTGACGCGCCCCGCGGTCGAGGCCGGCGAAAAGCTGGGATTCCTTCCCGGCGACCTGGCGCAGAAGGTCGATCCGTACCTGCGCCCGCTGTACGACGCGTTGTACGAGATGCTGGGCTTCGAAAAGGTCGCGCGGCTGGTCGAGCGCAACGTGATCGAGATCGCGCCGCTGGCCTACATGCGCGGGCGCACCCTCAACGATTCGTTCGTGATCCTGGACGAGGCGCAGAACAGCACCGTCGAGCAGATGAAGATGTTCCTGACCCGGATCGGCTTCGGCACGGTCGCGGTGGTGACCGGCGATGTCACGCAGGTGGACCTGCCGCGCAGCACGCAGTCGGGCCTGCGCCAGGTGATCGAGGTGCTGCGCGGCGTGGACGGGATCAGCTTCACGTTCTTTACCGCACGCGACGTGGTGCGGCATCCGCTGGTGGCCAAGATCGTGCGGGCGTACGAGAAGGCGGAGGAAAGTGACGGAACCCGGGATCCGGGTCCCGGGTCCCGGGAAAAGCACGATCGGGCCCCCTGAGCGAATGCCGCCATGCCGACGCCTTCAAACCGCGACGATTCGCCTCGACGACATGCGTCTGCCCTTTCGAGTCCCGAGTCCCGGGTCCCGAGTCCCGTCGTCCATCCGAGTTATGCAACCAGCCGGCGCAACGTGCCGTCGCCGGCAAGTTTCCGCCGCTGGACGGAAGCCGCATTGCGCGGCGCGCGTCACCGCAAGGCCGCCGAACTGTCGATCCGGATCGTGGGCGCGCGTGAAGGACGCGCGATCAATCATCACTATCGCGGCAGCGACCACGCCACCAACGTGCTGTCGTTTCCGGCCGATTTGCCGCGCGGCATTCCGTCGCCCTTGCTGGGCGACCTGGTGATCTGCGCGCCGGTGGTGGTGCGCGAGGCACGCGCACAGCGCAAGCCGCCGCGCGATCACTATGCGCACCTCACGGTGCACGGCGTGCTGCACCTGCTGGGCTTCGATCACCGGAACGCGACGGACGCGGAGCGCATGGAGGCGCTGGAGACGCGCATCCTGGCCACCCTCGGCATTCCCGATCCCTATCTTCCCGCGTAGAAGCCCGCGTGCAGGCGGAGGAACCGCGCCGGCGGCATGTCCGGCATGGCGTGTCGCGCCGTTGCGAACGTCCACACGGGTACGCTTGGGCGAGCGCCGCGATCGGCGACGCTGCCTCCGGGAGCGTTTGTCGCGAGCACGGCTGCCCCGTGCCCAACCGCCTTGCGCGCACGCTGCAGCCAGACCCCGTATCCGCTGGCAGGGTGTTGAAAAACACCCCGCTGGCGCAGGCCATGGATGGCCTGCCGCGGATCAGGCGCTGCAAGCGATTGATCCGTCGGGAGCGAGTCCGGACATGTGCCGGACTCGCGACGTTGAAAAAGTGCAGGAAAGCACCTTCTCGACAACCTGCTAGAATCACCAACCCGCCCCTTCGGGGACGTGTTGATTGCCATGTCCGCAGAACCCCCCAGTACCACCGGCCCTGCGCACCGCTCGCTTTGGGATCGCCTGGGCCACCTGCTTTCCGGTGAACCGCGCAACTCCGAGGAACTGCTCGCCGAGCTGCGCGAGGCCCAGTCCAACGGCCTGCTCAGCAGCGAAACCTACGCGATGATCGAGGGTGCGATCCGCGTCACCGAGATGGTGGTCGGCGACGTGATGGTGCCGCGCGCGCAGATGGTGACGCTGGGCATCGACGACGATCCCGCCGCCATCCTCGCCAGGGTCACCGAGTCCGGCCACTCGCGCTTCCCAGTGCACGGCGAGGACAAGGACGAGATCCTGGGCATCCTGCTTGCGAAGGATCTGCTGAGGCGCGCGCCGGACGGCGGGCTCGACCCCGGATCGAGTCCGGGGCAGGCTCTGCGCGCATTGCTGCGCCCCGCGGTGATGATCCCCGAATCGATGCGGCTCAACGTGCTGCTGTCCGAATTCCGCCGCTCGCGCAACCACATGGCCATCGTGGTGGACGAGTACGGCGGCGTCGCGGGGCTGGTCACGATCGAGGACGTGCTGGAGGAAATCGTCGGCGAGATCGACGACGAGCACGACGATGCCGCGCCGCCAAGGCTGATCGTGGCGCAGCCCGACGGCAGCTGGCTGGTCGATGCGCTGACCCCGATCGAGGATTTCAACGCGCATTTTCATTCCGCGTTTTCCGACGAGGAATACGACACCGTCGGCGGGCTGGTCACCGCCGAGATCGGCCACCTGCCCGACCCCGGCGAGACCGCCACGCTGGGCGAGTTCGCGTTCGAGGTCACGCGCGCGGATGACAGGCGAGTCCTGCAATTCCGGGTACGCAAGCGCGAAGTGGCATAAGGCTGGCGGCAGAAGCACCTTGCCGTTCCCCTCTCCCTCCGGGAGAGGGTGCCCGACCACTTGAGCCTGCGAGATCGATCGCAAAAATAGTGCCCCTTCATGGGCTCAAGTGATCGGGCAGGTGAGGGTTCGGCGGCAGCGCGCACTACCCATGTCGTCATTCCGGGGCTGCCCGCTGCTTCACTGTGGGCAGAACCCGGAATCTGGCTCCATGTCATGCCAAGCGATCGTGAATCGCTCATTGGATTCCGGGTTCCATCCGCGATGCAGCCGCGGATGGCCCCGGAATGACGAAGCCGGGACAATTCCGCAAGCGCACGAATTGCGGCATCATGCGCCGTCATCGCGTCGCGGGGATCCATCCTTGTCGCCCATCCCATCGCATCGGCGGCCCGAGCACGTCGTGCGCGCCATCGCGCTCATGCTGCTGCTTGCACTGACGTCATCACTCGCCCACGCCGGCGTTTCCGACGCGCCGGGCGCCGCGCTGCGCGTGGACCTCTACACCTACGGTCCCGGCACGATCTACTGGGAGCGCTTCGGCCACGACGCACTGGTGATCACCGACACCCTCGGCGGCGAGTCGTACGCGTTCAATTACGGAATGTTCGACTTCAACCAGAAGGATTTCTACTTCAACTTCGCGCGCGGCAGGATGACCTACATGGCCGCGGCCTGGCCGACCCGCGACGACATCAACCAGTACCAAGGCGAAGGCCGCTCGATCATCGACCAGCGACTGGACCTGACACCGGACCAGCGCGCCCGGCTGCGCGATTTCCTGGTGTGGAACGTGCAGCCCGAAAACGCGCGCTACGCCTACGACTACTACACCGACAACTGCACCACGCGCGTCCGCGACGCGCTGGACAAGGTGCTGGGCGGTGCGCTGCGCCGGCAGCTCACCGGTCCCGCATCCGGAGGCGAAACCTACCGCAGCGAGACCGACCGGCTGATGGCGGGCCAGCCGTGGTTGATGTATTTGCTTGACCTGGGACTCGGGCCCTACGCCGACCGGCCGCTGACGCAATGGACCGGCGCGTTCCTGCCGGCGCTGCTGATGCGCGAACTCCGCCACGTGAAAACCGCGGACGGCGCGCCGCTGGTCGCCTCGGAAACGGTCATCGCGCCGCAGCGGTTGCCCGCGCCGCCTGCCGAACCGCCCGACCTGCGCTGGCCGCTGCTGCTCGCGGGGCTGCTGCTGGGCATCGGCTTCGCCGTCTCGGCCGCGTTGCGCGAACGCTATCCGGCCGAACGCTGGTGGTTCGCGATTATCGGCACGTCGTACGCGGCGATCGCAGGGCTCGCCGGCGCGCTGATGCTGGTGCTGTGGTTCGGCACCGCGCACCGCGCCGCATGGGCGAACGAAAACCTGTGGCTGTTCAACCCGCTGGCGTGGCTGCTGATTCCGGGCTTGTTGCGGGTGCGCAAGGATGGTGCACGCTGCGGGTCTTTCACACTCGCGCTGGCTGTGCTGATGGCGCTGCTGTCGGTCTTCGCGCTGGCCTCGAAACTTACGCCGTGGTTTCCGCAGCACAACCTGCCGTGGATCCTTTTCGCGCTGCCCGCGTGGCTGGGGCTGCTCGGTGGGTTGCTGCTCATGCGTGCACAACGCTGAATAAAGCATAATCGCATCCATGGACCAACCCGCCGCCAAGTCCATGGTCGCCAACTGCGCCGCGTACGGCGCGGACGGGCGCAAGCTCCGCGACATCACGCTGGACGAGATCAGCGATTTCCTGGCGCAGCCCGACGGCTTCGTGTGGGTCGGCCTGGTCGAGCCGGACGAGGCATTGCTGGAGAAGATGCAGGAGGAATTCAACCTGCACGAGCTGGCCGTCGAGGACGCGCATACCGCGCACCAGCGGACCAAGATCGAGAGCTACGGCGATTCGCTGTTCATCGTGGTGCAGACCGCGCAGATCGCCGACGGCAACATCGCGTTCGGAGAAACCCACATCTTCGTCGGCAAGCGCTACCTGCTGACCGTCCGGCATGGCGCCTCGCAGTCCTACGCGCCGGCGCGCCGCACCTGCGAGCAGGCGCCCGAACACCTGATGTACGGGCCGAGCTACGCGCTCTACGCGGTGCTGGACTTCATCGTGGACAACTACCTGCCGATCGTGCAGGAGTACAAGCAGGAACTGCAGGAGCTGGAACGCGACGTGTTCGGCGAGGCCTCCAACCGCGACGTCACGCGGCGGCTTTACGACATGCAGCGCGAAATGCTGACGCTGAAACTGGCGGCGACGCCGCTGCAGGACATCCTCAACCAACTGGTGCGCCTGCACCCCGAGGTGATCCGCGACGAGGTACGCCCCTATTTCCGCGACGTGCACGATCACGTGACCCGGGTCGGCGACGCGATCGGCTCGATGCGCGAGATGCTGGGCGCGGCGATGAGCGTGAACCTGTCGCTGGTCACCGTGCGCCAGAACGAAGTCGTGAAGCGCCTCGCCGGCTGGGCCGCACTGCTGGCGGCGCCCACCCTGCTGGCGAGCTGGTACGGCATGAACTTCCACGACATGCCGGAGCTCGCCAAGCCCTACGCCTATCCGGTGGTCATCGCAATCACGGTCGTCGCCTGCGTCACGCTGTTCATCGTGCTGAAGCGCGCGAAGTGGCTGTGAGCAAGCCATGCAGAGCGATTGCCGGTAAGGTTTCTTTGCCTTACAATCCGCTCGACCGCAGCATGAGGAATCCGCAATGGCCGTATTGACCGTCACCGCCAAGGGCCAAGTGACTTTTCGCCGGGAAATCCTGCATCACCTCGGCGTGCGTCCGGGTGAGAAGATCGAACTGGATCTGCTGCCGGATGGCCGGGGGCTGCTGAAGGCGGCGCGCCGCGGGGGGACGATCAGGGATTTCATCGGACAACTGGCGGGTCGCAGCCGGAAAGTCGCCACGCTCGACGAAATCAGCGAAGCCGCCGCCGAGGGATGGGCAGGCCGGAAGTGAGGGTGATCGTCGATACCAACATCCTGGTCCGGGCCGTCGTGCGCGATCACGCCGCCCAGGCGCGAGCCGCGGCAAAATTGTTGAGCGAGGCGGAATCGATCGCGATAGCGCTGCCGTGCCTGTGCGAGTTCGTTTGGGTGCTGCGCAAGGTTTACGGCTTCGGGACCGGTGACATTGCCGGTGCGATCCGCACGCTCCTGGCCACCGCGAACGTTGAAACGGACAGGCCTGCCACGGAGGCCGGCTTGTCGGTTTTCGAAGCCGGTGGCGATTTCGCCGACGGTGCGATCGCCTATGAAGGACGCTGGCTGGGCGGCGAGACCTTCGTGTCCTTCGACCGCAAGGCGATTGCTCTGCTCAGGGCACAGGGACAGCCCGCGCGTTTGCCGTAGGTTGCCCACGCGTGCCGCCTGCCAATCAGGACCGGGATGGCCCTTGTCGTCAGGCGTGCAAACGACCTCGACGGGACCCGGCGCGACGCGCCCGCTCTACTCGCGCACGTGCAGATTGTCCATCAGCAGGTCGAGCCTGGCCTTCATGTCGTTCTGCGGATGCGTTCCCTCGACGGCACAGGACGCCGTGTACAGCACCGAAGGGTTCGGGCCAGCCGCCGGCATCACACCGCTGATCCTCGTCACGTCGTTGTCGTTGAATGCCACCCCATCGTAGGGATGCTGGCGCTGCTCGATCCTGCGCCACGCGTCCCTGAAGGTGTCGTCGAGATCGGATGGGGGTGCGACATGGCGAGTGATGTCGAGCCCGTCGCTGTCGTCGGGATCCACCTTCAGGCGGACCTCCGCCACATCCCAGACCACTTTGCCGTGATCGGGAAAATAGCTGAAGCCGAGAGTCAACTCGCTGTCGGGCTGAATCTTCTGCAGCTGCGGGGTGATGCCGAAATCCAGGCGCTGCGACGTGTAAGCGAATCGCCTTCCATAATCGGCGTCGATGCGGATCGTCTTGAACACGTCCGGTAACAGCGCCGTGTTCGCAAGGTAAGCCTTCCACTGCGCCAAGCTGCCGGTGTAGGCCACCTCGAAAAAATCGGTCATCGCCTCCAGGTTGATCAGGAAATCATGCTGCCGGCGGGCCGGCAGCATCCGCATGAAGCCCGCGTAGCCATCGGGAACAGGCAACGCGAGCACCATGAAACGCGTGTTTGCGAAAGGCACGGGCCACATCCACACCTGCCAGTGTCGTTGCCAGTTTTCCGTGAATGTCGTGTTCAGCGCGGGATTTCCCAGCGAGGTCACGCGGATTTTTTGTCGGGCGATTTCCCGGCTCATGAAGCCGAGCTTCAACAGCATGTCCATCGTTTGTCCGGGGTTTTGATAGAACGCGCTGCCGGTGGCGGTGTCGGGTTCGCGGAGATGAAACAGCAGATTGATTCCACCGTAGCTGCCGGGGACATAGCCGCCGGCGACATAGCCGTTGTCGGGCAACGCGATTCTTGGGCCCTTCTGCACCATCGGGGCCCAATCGCCCGCGCTGTTGCGCGTGAGAAACGCCGGAAAGCTGTCCAGTCTTGCCGTGCCAAACAGCACCCGATTCGAACCCGTCCCGCGCGGGAACACCCGGTCCGGTTCCTTGGCCAGCAACGCCTTGAGCTGGCTGTCCTCGTACGCTTCCTTCAATTTCAAGTAGGTGGCATAGAAATCGGCGGGGCTCAACGGCAGCGCAAATTCCGCCTTGAAGGTGCCGGTGATCGTGGTGTCGAACAAGTCGAACGCATAGGGCACGCGTTGATCGATGACGGCCCGGTTGGCCGGCGCATCCAGCACCTCGGATATCGGCAGCGCGTAATTGAGGTTCTCGACGGGCGACTTCATCAGCACCACGCCGATGACTCTGCCATCCTGGTCCAGCAGCGGGCCACCACTGTTGCCCGGCGATGCAGCGGCGGAAAAGCGCAGCCAGTTCCATTTGCCATCCTGCTGCTCGGGTGTATTGGAGGTGTACAGCCCGTTGCGGATCACCACGCCTGTACCAAGTGCGTTGCCGACTGCATACACGTTCTGATTCAAAACGGGTTTGGTGTTCACCTGCAGCGCAACATCCGGTACGGGTGGCTTCACCAGCGAGAACACCACGAAATCCCTGCGATACGCGAACTTCTCCACCTTGTCGATCGCGTAAACCCGCCCCTTGGCATCGCGCAACGCAAGCGGCCCCCACAGGCTGTCCAGACCCATTCGGAACACGTGGGCCGCCGTGACGTAACGGTCGTTGCCGAGCGCGAACGCCGTCCCGATCGAATGGTACTTGTCGGTGCGTTGCTGATAAGGCAGCAGATCCAGCGGCAACGGACTGGCGTACGTCAGTGGATCGTGGACAGGCTTGGCTGCCACGACTTCGAACGTCGCGGCCTCGATCTTCGGCAGAAGCGACGGACTCAGGCTGGCCGCGACGGCAGCAGACGGCCCGGCCGCGCCGATCCAGACAATCAATACCAGCCCGCCAAAGCGTGGCAGACGATCGGCAAACGCCGTCATCAGACATTGCAACGCGCGCATACGTCCCCCTTGAACCAGCCAACGCTTGCCGACGCGTCACCTGAAATGGGCGGGGTGGCTACGGCAAAGTGGACACGCGGCCGTTGCAAGTCGAACCCGCATGTCCAAGCAAGCCCGGTATTCTTGCCCTGCAAGTGATTCCGTCAGAAAACAGCTTTAACGCTTCAACCTTTCGCAAAGCTTTCCAGGGAAGCATTTGGCCGCGCGTCGACCACCGGCGCGCGCCGCGACATCGCGAGCAGGATCAGGCCGGCGACGATCAGCGGAATCGACTGCACCTGGCCCATCGTCAGCCAACCGGTGTGGAAAAGGTAGCCGAGCTGCGGGTCCGGCAGGCGCACGAACTCGACCGCGAATCGGAAGCTCCCGTACAGCAGCGCGAACAGGCCCGACACCGCGTAGCGGCGGCGCGGCTTGATCGAGAACACCCACAGCACCGCGAACAGCACCACTCCTTCCAGCGCGAATTCGTACAGCTCGCTGGGCTGGCGCGGCAGGTGGCCGCCGAATCGTTCGTAAACCGCTTGCCACGCCGGGTGCGAGGGGAAGTGCAGCTTGTTTCCTGCGATCATGCTGCCGAAGACGTACGCCTGATCCTCGGCCTGCGCGTTCGGAAAGATCATCGCCCACGGCAGGTGACTGGGCTTGCCCCACAGCTCGCCGTTGATGAAATTGCCGAGCCGGCCGAGCCCCAATCCGATCGGCACCAGCGGCGCGACGAAGTCGACCACGTCGAAGTAATGCGTGACTCGGACGCGATGCCGCCACCACCACCACAGGCTCGCGACCAGCACGCCCAGCAGCCCGCCGTGGAAGGACATGCCGCCGTCCCACACCCGGAACAGTTGCAGCGGATCGGTCCAGATCCAACGGATCGGCTGGTACGACAGCATGTACCACACGCGGCCGCCGATGATGACGCCCAGCATCACGTAGAACGCGAGGTCGAGGAACGCGTCGCGGTCCACCGCCAGCCGCCCGCGGCGGCGGCGATATTCGCCCAGCAGCAGACCGCCGATGAAGCCGGCCAGGTACATCAGGCCGTACCAGCGCACTCCGAACGCGCCGATGTGGAAGGCAACGGGGTCGATGTCGACGAAGAAGGGATGGGTCATGGGCGGCACGGCAAATGAACAAATGCTGCATTATGTAGTAGCGAGCCCGCTCACGACACAGCGCGTTCGATTTCCTTTCCCGCCATTCCGGGGCCATCGCCGGCTTCATCGGCGATGGAACCCGGAATCGCTTTTTGGACATCAGGCTGGATAGACTCGCCGCATCCTGCGGCTCGCCCTTCGGGCCATCGGCTACGCCGATGTTCGCTCCAGCATCCTGCTTCCGCAGTCGGGTTCTGTCCGCAAAGAACGCGGACAGCGCCGGCATGACGATCTTCGGAGATCCGGGTTCTCGCGGCGGAGGCGAACGTCTTTCCCCTCACCCCGGCAGCACGCGGCAGATGAATCCCTTCAGGTATCCGGTCTCCGGGATGGCCGGATGCACCGGGTGGTCGGGCGCCTGTTGCAATGACTGCAACACCTGCACGTTGCGATCCAGATGCCGTGCGCCGCGCTGGATCGCATCGAGCAGTGTCTCGCGCGGCATGTGGTATGAGCACGAGCACGTGACGAGAATGCCGTCGCGCGACAGCACCTGCATCGCCATTTCGTTGAGGCGCCGATAGGCCAGCGCGCCTTCCTTGAGATCCTTCCTGCGCTTGACGAACGCGGGCGGATCGAGGATCACCACGTCGAAACGTTCGCGTTGCCCGCGCAGCGCTTTCAGACATTCGAACGCGTCGGCGCGTTCGGCGCGCACGCGATCCGCCAGGCCGTTGCGCCGCGCATTGTCCTCGATCAGCTTGACCGCCGATGCCGACGCGTCCACGCACGTCACCGCTTTCGCGCCCATCGCCGCCGCGCGCAGGCCCCACGCGCCGAGATAGGCGAACAGGTCCAGCACGCGCGCGCCCTCGACAAACGGCGCCAGCGCGTCGCGGTTGGCGCGCTGGTCGTAGAACCAGCCGGTTTTCTGGCCGCCGATCGCATCGATCAGGAACTCCAGACCGCCCTCGCGCACGCGCAGCGCGCCGGGCGGTTCGCCGAAGCCCACGTCGGCGTACGTCGTGAGTCCTTCCAGTGCCCGGATGCCGGTGTCGTTCTTCCAGATCAGCGCACGCGGGTTCAGCACCTTGCGTACCGCGCTTTCGACCTCGGGCTTCAGCCGTTCGATGCCGGCGGTGGTCGCCTGCGCCACGACCACGTCGTCGAAGCGGTCCAGCGTCAGGCCCGGCACGCCGTCCGATTCGCCGTACAGCAGGCGGCAGTACGGCTCCTCGTACAGGCGTTCGCGCAGGCTCGACGCGACCTCCAGCCGATGCGCCAGCAAGGATGCGTCGAGCGCACGATCGAGTCCGCGCGCAACCAGCCGCGCGCTGATCAGCGAACGCGGATTGACGTAGCCGACGCCGAGCGGCCTGTCGCGCGCATCGACGATCGCGCACGCCTCGCCCGGTCCGAACGAGGTCAATGGCGAACGCGCGACATCGACCTCGTTGGCGAACACCCACAGGTGCCCCGCACGCAGGCGCGCATCCTCGCCGCGTTTCAGGTACAGCGCGGGATATTCGACGGGTTCGCTCACGGCACGGACCGCACAGGCAGCGCGCCAAGGTATCGGGACGACGGCGTCCGGGCAAGGCCGGCGCGGAGTGAGGTCGTCGGCAAGATGAACCGGAAGGATGCGGACCCGGCGGCACGACGGGTTTCAGCGTTTAAGCGGTAGCATTGTGTTCCTTCCCGCCATTGCACCCCATGCGCAACCGCCTCGCCAACGCTTCCAGTCCCTACCTGCGCCAGCACGCCGACAATCCGGTGTACTGGCAGCCGTGGGACGAGATCGCGCTGCGTCACGCGCGCCAGACCGACACGCCGATCCTGCTGTCGATCGGCTACAGCGCCTGCCACTGGTGCCACGTGATGGCGCAGGAGTGCTTCGAGAACGTGACGATCGCGCGGGTGATGAACTCGCTGTTCATCAACATCAAGCTGGACCGCGAGGAGCGGCCCGACATCGACCGCGTGTACCAGCTCGCACATCAGGCGCTGAGCGGACAGGGCGGCGGCTGGCCGCTGACGGTGTTTCTCGATCCGCAGGATCTGACGCCGTTCTTCGCGGGCACCTATTTCCCGCCCGTGCCGCGCCACGGACTGCCCGGTTTTGCGGAAGTGCTGCACAAGGTGCGCGAATACTACGACACGCAGCGCGACCAGCTCCGCGCACAGGCCGTCCAGCTCCGGCACTGGCTGGCGCGCACGGCCGAAGGCGTCACCGGCGGCATGCCCGCGTTCGGGGTCATCGACACCGCGGTGCAGCGCATCGCCGACCGTTTCGACCGCGAATGGGGAGGCAGCGCCGGCGCGCCCAAGTTTCCGCACGCGGGCGAACTGGAATTGCTGTTCGACCTCGCCGCTTCGCCGCCACCACGTGGCGACGGCGAACCGGATCGCGCTCGCGCGGACAAATGCGCCGCGATGGCGCGTTTCACCCTGCACCGGATGGCGCAGCGCGGCCTGCAGGATCATCTGGGCGGCGGCTTCTTCCGCTACTGCGTGGACGAGAAGTGGACCATCCCGCACTTCGAGAAGATGCTGTACGACAACGCGCAACTGCTGCCGCTGTACGCACGGGTGGCGGCCACGCCACGGGTTGCGGCGCAGGGCGGCGATCCGCACGGCGCCGCGGACGCGGCCGCCGGCCACGAACGTGCGGTCGCCGCGCAGGCCGCGCACGGCATCGCCGCATGGCTGGCGCGCGAGATGACCGCGCCCGGCGGCGCCTTCTACAGCGCCGTCGGCGCCGACAGCGAGGGCGAGGAAGGCCGCTTCTACGTCTGGACGCGCGAGGAAATCCGCGGCCTGCTGACCGCCGACGAATTCACGGCGGTGGAATGGGGCTTCGGGCTGGAGGGGGGACCCAATTTCGAGGGCCGCGCATGGCACCTGCTGAAGGCCGCGAGCGCGGAGGAAGTGGCGCAGCGGATGGGCCTTCCGCTGTCGCAGACCTGCGTGCTGCTGGCCGGCGCGCGCGAGCGCCTGATCGCCGCGCGCGAACGCCGGGAACATCCGCCGCGCGACGACAAGATCCTCACCGCGTGGAACGCGCTGGCGATCTCGGGCCTCGCCCGCGTGGCGCGGATGCTGGATGACCCGCAATTCGCCGCGCCGGCGATCCGGGCGCTGGATGCGCTGCACCGCACGGTGTGGATCGATGGCGAGTTGTACGCCAACGTCGCCGAGCCTGCCGCGCGCATTCCCGGTTTTCTCGACGACCACGCCCTGCTGCTGGATGCGCTGCTGGAAGTGATGCAGCTCGAGTTCGATCCGCGCGATCTCGCCTGGGCGATCGCGCTGGCCGACGCGCTGCGTGAAAAGTTCGCGGACCGCGAGCTGGGCGGTTTCCGGTTCAGTTCGGCGCAGCATCGCACCCCGCTGCTGCGCAGCCGCAGCTGGACCGACGACAGCCTGCCCAGCGGCAACGGCGTCGCGATCCGCGCGCTGCTGCGCCTCGGACACCTGATCGGCGACGCGCATTACCTGGGCACTGCCGAACGCGCGCTGCGCGCCGCGACCGGCGCGTTGCAGCGCTACCCCGACGCCTGCCCCACCGTGCTGCGCGGTCTCGTGGAATCGCATTCGCCGCGCACGCAGATCGTCGTGCGTTGCCGCGACGAGCAGCGCGCCGCATGGCGGCGCGCGCTGGACGAGGCGCTGGCGTCCGCGGGCATCGTGCCCGGCAGCGACCGGATCGATGTTTTCTTCATCCCGTCCAGCCTCGCCGACCTGCCCGGCCTGCTGGCGCAGCGCAGCCCGCGCGCCGGCGGCGTGGCCTACGTGTGCGAGGGACTGTCGTGCCGCGCACCGGTCGAGTCGCCGGGAGCGCTGGCGGCCTTGTTCGCCGACAGGGAAGCGGAGCGCGCGTAGCCGGAAAGCCGCACCTGCGGGCTTCCGCCGCCGCAACCCGATCAGAGAATGATCGGCTGATCCGGCAGCTCGTCGCGCTTGCCCGCCACGGGCGGCAGCCGGTGCGCCAGCAGCACGTGCGTGGCATGGATGCCGGCCAGCGCGCCGCCGCGCCAGTCGCCCTCGCGGAACTTGTCCACCATCAGCGCGGTGACGCGGTCCCACGCCTGCGCGGGCACCCGCGCCGCGACGCCGCGGTCGGCCACGATCTCGATGGTGTGGTCGGCCAGCAGGATGTAGATCAGCACGCCGGTGCGGCGCTCGGTGTCCCACACGCGCAGCTCGCCGAACACGTTTTCCGCGCGCGCCCTCGCGCCGCGCCCGCCCAGCATGAAGCGCGGCGGCAGGCGCGCCTCGACCGCGAAGCAGATCTCGCCGTCGTGCCGGGCCTCGCCTTCGGCGATCGCGTTCCGGATGGCCTGCATGGTTTCCGGCGGGAAGGCCCGGCTGGCCGGCGCGTGGAACCAGTGTCTCAACCAGCGCAGGGCGTCCATCACCAGCTCCCCGAAGCACCGCCGCCGCCGGTCATGCCGCCACCGCCGGAAAATCCCCCGCCGCCGCCGGAAAATCCCCCGCCGCCGCCGAAGCCGCCGCCGCCAAAACCGCCCCAGCCACCGAAGCCGCCGCCCCAGCCGCCGAAACCGCCGCGGTGCGCGAACGTCCCGCCCGCGCCGCCGGCGAAGCCGGCGATCAGGCCGGCCAAGGCGAACGCGAGACTCAGCGGCCACCAACCGCTGAACAGCCAGCCCAGGCCGCCTGCGGCGGCGCCGACCAGCCCCGCACGCGGCACACGCGGCACCCGTGCGAACAGGCCGCGTGCCCAAACCAGCGCGATCCACGCCACCACCAGGCCGGTGAACCAGTCGTGACCGTGCGCGACGCCGCCTTGATCGCGTTGCGGTCCCTGCAACGGCGGCGGCAGCGGTTCGCCGTCGATCAGTCCGGTCAATGCGCCGACCGCGTCGCTGAGACCGCCGTAGTAATCGCCCACCCGGAACTTCGGCGACATGTATTCGCGGATGATCCGCGAGGCCGCGGCGTCGGGGATCGCGCCCTCCAGCCCGTAGCCGGTCTCGATCATCGCGCGGCGGTCATCCTTGGCCACCACCACCAGCACGCCGTCATCGACGTTCTTGCGCCCGACCTTCCACTGGTCGAACACGCGCGTCGCGTAATCGAAGATGTCCTCCGGTTGCGTGGTGGGCAGCATCAGGATCACCACCTGTGCGCCCTTGCGCCGTTCCAATGCCGCGAGTTGCGAGTCCAGGGCCTGTGTCTGCTGCGCCGTGAGCGTGCCGGTCAGGTCGGTGACGCGCGCCTTCAGTGCGGGTACCGCGACATCGGCGTGCGCCATAATCGCGAACGCAAGCAGACCCGTAACAAGCATGGCGATTGCGCTAAGTTTTTGCGTAGTCGCGCGCTTGAACCCCTCTCCCCCCGGGAGAGGCGACGCACAGCGCCGAGCGCGCAGCGCTGGGGTGAGGGTTCGCAATCCCGAAAATGTGCGCACGGATGCGTACCCTCGCCCGGCCTGCGGTCGCGCTACGCGCGCGTTCGCTTTCGCTCCGCCTCTCCCGGAGGGAGAGGGGAAGAGCCCAGGCCGCTCGTGAAGCCCGCGCATCAATGCGCGCTCGACGCGGAAGCCGGCGCCGGCGAAGGTGCGGGCGCCGTACCGAAATCCGCCTTGGGCGCCACCGAGATCGCGGCCTCGTTCGCCACGCTGAAGTTGGGCTTGACCTTGTAGCCGAACATCTTTGCGGTCAGATTCACCGGAAAACTGCGGATGTAGCCGTTGTAGTCCTGCACCGCCTCCACATAACGGCGGCGCGCCACGGTGATGCGATTTTCGGTGCCCTCGAGTTGGGCCTGCAGGTTCTGGAACAGACCATCGGCTTTCAGGTTCGGATAGTTCTCCGACACCGCCATCAGACGTGTCAGCGCGCTGGACAACTCGCCCTGCGCGGCCTGGAACTTCGCAAGCGATTGCGCGTCGTCGGCATTGACGTTGATCTGGCCGACCTTCGCGCGCGCCTCGGTGACTTCGCGGAACACCTGTTCCTCGTGCGCGGCGTAGCCCTTGACCGTGGCGACCAGGTTGGGCACCAGGTCGGCCCGCCGCTGGTACTGGTTGATCACTTCCGACCACGCGGCCTTGACCGCCTCGTCCTTCTTCTGGATCTGGTTGTAGCCACAGCCGGACAGCAGGCCGCAGGCCGGCAGCAGCACGAGACCCGCGAGCAGACATTTCAGGGCACGCATGACCGGTTCTCCTTGACGAGCAACGTGCCGATTGCAGCACGCGCGATGGCCGGGTGCAATCGGCCCCCTCGCTCCGCTTTCGGCCACGCTTCCCTCCGCTCGCGGAGAGAGGGAAGGCCGGCGCACAGCACCGGACCGGCCGCGGATGATCAAAAGAATCGCGCGCCCAGAATCACGCACCAGATCACCAGCACGTTCACCATCAACAGGAACACCGCCGCCGAACCCATGTCCTTGGCGCGCCCGGCGACCTCGTCGCGCTGGGGCCACAGCTTGTCCACCACTGCTTCCAGACCCGAATTCAACATCTCCGCGGCCAGCACCGGCAGCAGCGAGCCCGCCAGCAGCGCCTTCTCGACCGCGCCATGCCCCAGCCACAGGCCGGCCGGAAGCAGTATCAACAGCAGGATCACCTCGAGACGGAACGACGCCTCGACGCGCCAGCCCTCGCGCAGGCCCTTGAGCGACCAGACCAGCGCCCGCCAGATCTGGCGCGGACCACGGTTGACGTTGCTGGGCATTCCGGAACTCCCCGTTGCGTGTCGATGGCATCGCCCGCGGCACTTGCCACCGGCGGCGGGCGCGCGCCAGCATACGACGCCGTGACGATGGCCGCGACCTTCGCGGCGAGGGAGGTGGAATGCGGGCCGTGCGCCGGTGGTTGCCGCTGATCCTGCTGATTCCATTCATCGCGCTGCTGTGGGTGCCGTTCTACGACCGGACGCAGCCGACGGTCGCGGGCTTTCCGTTCTTCTACGTCTGGCAGTTCGTGTGGGTGGTGCTGGCGGCGTTGCTGACCTGGATCGTGCATCGCGGGTGGCGCGCATGAATGCACGCTTCGACGGAACCGCGCTGGGCGTGTTCGTGTTCTTCTTCGCGCTGGTGACGGTGCTGGGCTTCGTGGCCGCGCGCTGGCGGCGCGGCGATCTCGCGCAGCTTTCCGAATGGGGTCTGGGCGGCCGCCGCTTCGGAACCTTCGTCACCTGGTTCCTGCTGGGCGGCGACCTTTACACCGCCTACACCCTGATCGCGGTGCCGGCACTGGTGTACGCGGTCGGCGCCTACGGCTTCTTCGCGATGCCGTACACGGTGTTCGTGTATCCCATCGTGTTCCTGACCATGCCGCGCCTGTGGAACGTGTGCCGCAGGCACGGCTGGATCACCAGCGC
>JAJPHQ010000085.1 GCA_021325195.1 Gammaproteobacteria bacterium
CGTCGATGCGCACGCCCCAGTGACGCAGGGTCAGGATCACGCGCTTGTGCGCGGGCGCCGAGCGCGCGGTCACCAGCGCGGTGCGGATCGGCGAATCCTCGGCCGGAAACGCCGCCTGCAGCCTGTGCAAGGCAGCAAGGAAACCGCGGAACGGACCGCCCGACAACGGCTCGTTCCAGCGTTCGGCCTCGTTGCGATGGAACGCGTCGATACCCTGTTCCTGCGACACCCGCTCCGATTCGTCGCCGAAGATCACCGCGTCGCCGTCGAACGCGATCCGCAACTGCTGCGGATGCGCATTGCGCACCTGCGAAGGCAGGATCGTCGCCGCCGCCACGCCAGCCTTCAGCGCGCGCGCCACGTTCTCCGCATTGGCCGACAGGAACAGGTGCACCCCGAACGGCGCAATGTATTCGCTGGTCGGTTCGCCCGAGGTGAACGCCGCGCGGCTGATCGCCAGTCCGTAATGCTGGATGGAATTGAAGATGCGCAGACCCGTATCGCCGGAATTGCGCGACAGCAGCACCACCTCCACCCGTGGCGATTCCGCCTCCGGCCGGTTCAGCGCCAGCAATTTCTTCACGACCGGGAAGGCCACGCCCGGCTTCAGCACGTCGTTCTCGTGCGCGATCTGATATTCACGGTAAGCGTCCAGACCCTCGCGTTCGAACAGTTCGTGCGATTCGGTCAGGTCGAACAATGCGCGCGAGGAGATCGCGACGACCAGGCGATCGTCGCGCAGCGTGGCTTTGCTGTGGGGGTCATGGCTCATTGCAGAAGTGTGGTGCAAATGACAATGTCACGCCACAACCAAACGACACCGTCATTCCGGACGCCGCGCAGCGGCGATCCGGAATCCATTTTGCTCCTGGACAAAGACCACGAAATCAAAATGGATTCCGGGTTCCGGCCGGAGCCCGCCCCGGACTTGATCCTAGGGCTGGCCCCGGAACGACGACAGGGTAGCGTCAACGCAATCCCGTCTCGTTGCGCGCGATCACCATCCGCTGGATTTCCGACGTACCCTCGTAGATCTCAGTGATCTTGGCATCGCGGAAGTAGCGCTCCAGCGGCATTTCCTTGGAATACCCCATGCCGCCGTGGATCTGCACGGCCTGGTGGGTGATCCACATCGCGGCTTCCGACGCGGTGAGCTTGGCCACCGAGGCCTCGGTGGAGAAACGCGCGCCGGTCTTCGCGGCCTCCTGCTTCAGCCACGCCGCGCGCAGCGTAAGCCACAGCGACGCGTCCAGCTTGCACTTCATGTCAGCGATCTTGGCCTGCGTCATCTGGAAGGCGCCGATCGGCTGGCCGAAGGCCTTGCGATCGCGCGCGTATTGCAGCGTGGCTTCGTAGGCCGCGCGCGCCAGACCGACGGCCTGCGAGGCGATGCCGATGCGCCCCGCATCCAGCACGCCCATCGCGATCTTGAAGCCGTGGCCTTCGTCGCCGATCACTTCGTCCGGCTGTGCGCGGTAATCGGCGAACTCGATCTCGCAGGTGGCCGAGGCGCGGATGCCCAGCTTGGGTTCGGTCTTGCCGCGGTGAAAGCCTTCACGCGCAGTGTCGATCATGAACGCGGTGATCCCGCGCGCGTGTTTGTCGGGGTCTGTCATGGCGAACAACAAAATGTATTTCGCCACCGGCCCGGAGGTGATCCAGCTCTTCTTGCCGTTGATGATGAAGCTGCCGTCCGGCTGCCTGACCGCGCGGCAGCGCATCGCGGTGGCATCCGAGCCGGATTGCGGCTCGGTCAGCGCGAACGCGCCGATCGCCTCGCCGCTGGCGATCGGCGTGACGTACTTGTGCTTCTGTTCCTCCGTCGCGAACTTCAGCAGGCCGTTGCAATAGAGCGTGTTGTTGACGCTCATGATGGTCGAGTGCGCGCAGTCGGCCGCGGCGATCTCGATCATGGCCAGCACGTAGGAAACCGCATCCATCCCGGCGCCGCCGTATTCGGCCGGCACCTCGATCCCCATCAGGCCGAGCTTGCCCATCTCGCGGATGTTCTCCAGCGGAAACTCGCCGGACTTGTCGAACTCCGCCGCCACCGGCGCGATGCGTCTCTGCGCGAACTCGCGCGCAATCGACTGGATCTGCAACTGCTCTTCGCTGAAATGGAAATCCATCGGCTTGCCCTTCTCTTTCGCTGGGAACGCGCACCGCGTGCTGCCGGCGCCGCGCGGCTGACCGCCCATGATAATGGCTCGCGCCATCGCCTGCCCCACGGCCACAGCGGCAGGCGCAGGCGCCGCGGCGGCCTTGCTTTATCCTTCCATCCTGATATAAAGATATGAACGTGTCGGCGCGCCGCCAATGGGTCGTGCCGTCGGTCCCTTGCCCGCCGGGCAAGGCGTTGCGAGGAAGACGCATGTCGATACATAGACGGGCAACAACGCGTCCGTGCAGGCAAACGGCCCCGGCCCGCGGGGTTGCTCCGCAGCGGCTCGTCCGGCAGCGCGTTGGCAGACCCTGATGCTGGATCTGACCGCTGCCACCTCGCTGCTGCGCCTGCTCTCGGACCCGACCCGGGTGCGGCTGCTGGCGTTGCTCCGCCGCGAGGAGCTCACCGTCGCGGAATTGTCCGCGGCGCTGCGGCTGGCGCAGCCGCGCGTCTCCACGCACCTGGCCAAGCTCAAGGAAGCGGGCCTGGTGCGCGACCGCCGCGCGGGCGTGTCGGCCTATTACCGTTTCAACGAAAGCGGCTTCGACGGCGCCGGTGATCTGCTGCGCGTGCTGGAAGACGGCGTGGACGACGCGCTGCTGGACGCCGACGCGCAGCGCCTGCCGGCCGTTCTCGCGGAGCGCGCGCGCGATCGCGGCTGGGCCGACAGCGTGGCCGGCGACATGGAACGCCATTATTCGCCCGGTCGCACCTGGGAAACCCTTGCGCGCACGTTGCTGCAACTGCTGGAGACCGGCGACGTGCTGGACATCGCCTCGGGCGATGGCGTGCTGGCCGAACTGCTGGCGCCGCACGCGCATTCCATCGTGTGCGTGGATTCCAGCGCGGCGGTGGTCGCGGCGGCGCGCCAGCGGCTGAAGGCTTTCCGCAACGTCGAGGTGATCGAGGGCGACATGCACGCGCTCGATGCGGTGCTGGGCCGTCGCCGTTTCGATCTGGTGCTGATGATGCACGCGCTGACCTACAGCGCGCGCCCGCAGCAGGCCCTCGCGCAGGCCGCGCAGGCGCTGAAACCCGGCGGACGCCTGCTGGCCGCGACGCTGGCCAAGCACGCGCACCGCGCCACGGTGGCGCCGTACGACCACAAGAACCTGGGATTCAGGCGCGAGGACTTGGGTGGCTACGCGCGCAAGGCGGGGCTTGAAGTGCTGCACTGCGAACGGATCTCGCGCGAGGCGCGTCCGCCGCATTTCGAGGTGCTGAGCCTGCTGGCGAGGAAACCGACATGAACCGGCCCCTCTCCCGCCGGAATGGGCGGCGCGCAGCGGCGAGCGCGCAGCGCCGGGGCGAGGGTCATGCCTCGCACGGCATCACGCAAATGCCGAACCTTGCCCGCCCGTCCACTCGCGAATGGCCGGGCACCTTCTCCCCAAAGGAGAGGGAAAAAGCGACAGGAGAACCACGATGACCAACCTTCCCTGGCTTCACCCCGATCGCGTGGAAAAGCTGCAGGCCGCGCTCTCGCAGCGCATCCTGGTGCTGGACGGCGCGATGGGCACCATGCTGCAGGCGCACCAGCTCGACGAAGCCGGCTACCGCGGCGAGCGTTTCGCCAATGGCTGTGACGGCCGCCACCACCACGAACACCGGGGCGAGCTCGCACACGCGGATGGCTGCGCCCGCGATCTCAAGGGCAACAACGACCTGCTCAGCCTGAGCCGTCCGGAACTGATCCGCGACGTGCACCTCGCCTACCTGCGCGCCGGCGCGGACATGATCGAGACCAACACCTTCAACTCCACCGCGATCAGCCAGGCCGACTACGGGCTGCAGCACCTGGTGCACGAACTGAACCGCGAAGGTGCGCGGCTCGCGCGCGCGGCCTGCGACGAGATCGAGCGCGAAACGCCGGAGCGCCCGCGTTTCGCGATCGGGGTGCTGGGGCCGACCAGCCGCACCGCCTCGCTCTCGCCGGACGTCAACAATCCCGGTTTCCGCAATGTCGATTTCGACGAGCTGGAAAGTGCCTATGCGGATGCGACGCGCGGCCTCGTCGAGGGCGGTGCCGACGTGCTGATGGTGGAAACCATTTTCGACACGCTCAACGCCAAGGCCGCGCTGTTCGGCATCGCGCGCGTGTTCGACGAAACCGGCGCGCGTATGCCGGTGATGATCTCCGGCACCATTACCGACCGTTCCGGCCGCACGCTGTCGGGCCAGACCGCGGAGGCGTTCTGGTATTCGGTCGCGCACGCTCGTCCGCTGAGCGTGGGCCTGAACTGCGCACTGGGCGCGAAGGACCTGCGCGAACACATCGAGGCGCTGGCGCGGGTGGCCGATTGCCACGTCAGCGCGCATCCCAACGCGGGCCTGCCCAATGCCTTCGGCGGCTACGACGAAACGCCGGAGGAGATGGCCAGAACGCTGGGCGAATTCGCGCGCGACGGCCTGCTCAACATCGTGGGCGGCTGCTGCGGCACCACGCCCGCGCACATCGCGGCGATCGCGGAAAGCGTGCGCGGCGTGGCGCCGCGTGAGTTGCCATCACATGCACGAGCAGCATGATGCTTTTTTGTTCGTTATTCCTGCGGAGCGGGATCGCGCGACTCGATGCCATCCATGGCCAAGAGCTCCGTGGTTCTGCGCTACGCGCAGCCCCGGGATGACGATCCTGGAAACGGATCGCACATGAACGACTCACCACGCCATACCCGACTCGCCGGCCTCGAACCGCTGGTGATTACGCCGGAGTTGAACTTCATCAACATCGGCGAGCACACCAACGTCACCGGCTCTGCGAAGTTCAAGAAGCTGATCAAGGAGGACCGCTACGACGAGGCGGTGGAAGTCGCGCGCCAGCAGGTCGAAAGCGGCGCGCAGATCCTGGACGTGAACATGGACGAGGGCCTGCTGGATTCCGAGGCCGCGATGGTGAAGTTCCTGCGCCTGATCGCGGCCGAGCCCGACATCGCGCGCATCCCGGTGATGGTGGATTCGTCCAAATGGAGCGTGATCGAGGCCGGCCTGAAGTGCCTGCAGGGCAAGGGCGTGGTCAATTCCATCTCGCTGAAGGAAGGCGAGGGTCCGTTCCTCGAACAGGCGAAGAAGATCCTGCGTTACGGCGCCGCCACGGTGGTGATGGCGTTCGACGAGCAGGGTCAGGCCGACACGGTGGAACGGCGCCTCGAGATCTGCGGGCGTTCTTACGAATTGCTGACGGAGAAAGTGGGCTTTCCGCCCGAGGACATCATCTTCGATTCCAACGTGTTCCCGATCGCCACCGGCATCGACGAGCACGCCAACAACGCGGTGTGGTTCATCGAGGCAGCAAGGGAACTGAAGAAACGCTTTCCGCACTCGCATGTCTCGGGCGGCGTTTCCAACGTGTCGTTCTCGTTCCGCGGCAACAACCCGGTGCGCGAGGCGATCCACTCGGTGTTCCTGTACCACGCCATCAAGGCCGGCATGGACATGGGCATCGTCAACGCCGGCGCGCTGCCGATCTACGACGAACTCGACCCCGAACTGCGCGAACGCGTCGAGGACGTGGTGCTGAACCGCCGTCCGGACGCCACCGAGCGGTTGATGGAGATTGCCGAGAAGTACAAGAGCGGGACCCGGGACTCGGGATCCGGGACCCGGGACAGCCTGGCGTGGCGGGAGCTGCCGGTCGCGAAGCGGCTGGAGCACGCGCTGGTGCACGGCATCGACCAGTACGTCGAGCAGGACACCGAGGAGGTGCGCAGGACCGTCACGCGCACGCTGGACGTGATCGAAGGTCCGCTGATGGCGGGCATGAACGTGGTCGGCGACCTGTTCGGCGCCGGCAAGATGTTCCTGCCGCAGGTGGTGAAATCGGCGCGCGTGATGAAGAAGGCCGTCGCATACCTGCTGCCCTTCATGGAGGAGGAAAAGAAGAAGAGCGGCGATGCCGGCAAGCCCAACGGCAGGATCGTGATGGCGACCGTCAAGGGCGACGTGCACGACATCGGCAAGAACATCGTGGGCGTGGTGCTCCGCTGCAACAACTTCGAGGTGATCGACCTTGGCGTGATGGTGCCGGCGCAGAAGATCCTGGACACCGCGCGCGAAGTGCACGCCGACATGATCGGCGTGTCCGGCCTGATCACGCCCTCACTGGAGGAGATGGCGCACGTCGCGAAGGAAATGAAGCGCCAGAACTTCCGGATTCCGCTGCTGATCGGCGGTGCGACCACCTCGCGCGCGCACACCGCCTTGAGGATCGAGCCGAACTACGAGCACGCCTGCGCGTGGGTGAAGGATGCCTCGCGCGCGGTGGGCGTGGCGCAGTCGCTGGTCAGCAGGGAACTGGTGGATGATTTCCTCGCCAAGGTGCATGCCGAATACGCCGAGGTGCGCGAGCGCCACAGGAACCGCGGCCCCGGCAAGCGGCTGGTGTCGCTGGAAGCCGCGCGCGCCAATGCCTTCAGGTTCTACTGGAAAAGCTATTCGCCGCCGGTGCCGCGCCGGCCGGGCATCACGGTGTTCGACGACATCGACCTGCGTGAACTTCTGCCCTTGATCGAC
>JAJPHQ010000045.1 GCA_021325195.1 Gammaproteobacteria bacterium
GTTCTCAGCGCGGCAGCACGGCGCGGCCGTTGATCGTGAACGTCGCGCGCACGCCCGCCGCATCGCCGGGCTGGCCGCCGCCCACGAACACACTGTAGCGGCCCGGCTCGACCGCGCGCATGCCGGCTGCATCGACGCTGCTCAAGGCCCGCGGCGACAATTCGAAATCGACGCGCCGGCTTGCACCCGGCTGCAAATGCACGCGCTCGAAGCCGACCAATGCATGGCGCGGCGCCAAGGCGAGACCGTTCGGATAATCGAGATACACCTGCACCACCTCGTCGCCGGCGCGCGGGCCGGTGTTGCGCACGACCGCGCCGATCTTCAGGGCCGCGCCCGCTTTCACGTGCGTCGTCGACAGGAGGGGATCGGCATACGCAAACGTGGTGTAGCTCAACCCGTGGCCGAACGGATACAGCGGCGTGCCCGTGAAGTAGCGATACGTACGCCCCTGCATCGAATAGCTGACGTAGGGCGGCAGGTCGCGCGTCGCGCGATAAAACGTCACGGGAAGACGGCCGGCAGGATCATCGTCGCCGGCCAGCATCTGCGCGATCGCGGCGCCCCCGGCCTCGCCCGAATACCACGCAGCGAGGATCGCGTCCGCATGCTGCGCGGCCCAGTCGATCGCCACCGCGCCGCCCGCCATCAACACCACGACCAGCGGTTTGCCGGTCGCGGCCACGCGTTCCAGCAGCGAACGCTGCGCCGCCGGCAACGCGATGTCGGTGCGGTCGCCGTGATCGAAACCTGGTACGTCGATCGGCAGTTCCTCGCCTTCGACGTCGGGTGACAAGCCGACGAACGCGATCACCATGTCCGCGTTCTGCGCAGCGGCTTCCGCTTTCGCCAGTTGCGCCGCGGCCGGCGCCAGCCATTGCAGGCGGATGCCCTGATCCTGCCCGCCGTGCACCATTTCGAGTTTGATGGCGTGCGGTGCGGTGTCGGCGAAATGCACCACGGCCTGCATGCCCGCGCCGCGGCTGCCGTCGTTGTCGATGATGCGCTTGCCGTCGATGTACAGACGCACCGGATCGTGCCCGCGGCAGTCGAAGCAGCGATCCACATGCACGGCGAGCGTGTAGTCGCCCGCGCCCGGTGGAACCAGCTCGCCGGTCCAGCGCACCGCGTAGCGACTGCCCAGTCCTGCGGCTGGCGTGACATGATCCCAATCGAAATCGATCGTACGATCCACGCGCGTGATCGTCGGCTTGCCCGAAAAATCCAGGTTGTCGAAATACTCGCCCTTCAGGCCGGGCTTGCCATCCGTGCGCAATGCGGTTTCCGGAACCGGAGTCGGCACGCCGGCCGCGACGGGCGCGCCTTGCGCATAGGTCACGTGATCGGCGCCGAAACGTTCGCGCAAACCTTCCAGCGGCGTGACTGGCGCACGCGCGGTGCCGTGATAGCTCGCCTCGAGGGTTTCGACGGTGTCGGCATCCGGGCCGACCACCGCAAGACGGATGCCGGGTTTCAGGGGCAACGTGGCGTGCGCGTTCTTCAGCAGCACGATGGATTCCAGCGCGGCTTCGAGCGCGAGCTTGCGATGGGCGGCACTGTCGATCTGATCTGCGCCGATCCGCGCGTACGGATCGCCGGCATCGTTGCCAAGTATCCCCAGCCGATAGCGCGCCGCAAACAGCCGCACCAGCGCGGCATCCAGCACCGATTCCTCGACGTAGCCCTTGCGCACCGCTTCGCCCAGCGATGCATACGCATTGCCGCAGTCGAGGTCGGTGCCGGCCGTGAGCGCGGCGGCGGACGATTGCGCGTCATCCGGCTTGTAATGGTGGAAGTGCGTCATGTCGTCGATCGCGTCGCAATCGGACACGACGTAGCCCTTGAAGCCCCAGTCCTTGCGCAACAACGTGGTCAGCAACCAGTCGTCCGCGCACACGGGCGTGCCATGCAGCGCGTTGTACGCGCACATCACCGAACCCGCGTGACCTTGCGTCACCGCCGCGCGGAACGCCGGCAGGTAGGTCACCGCCAGATCGTGCGGCGAGACGTCCACGTCGAACCCGTGGCGGCCCGGTTCCGGACCGCTGTGCACCGCGAAATGCTTGGGCGTGGCGATCGCGCGCGGGTGCGCCGGATCGTCGCCCTCAATGCCGCGCACGAACGCGATGGCGAGTTGGCCTGTGAGATGGGGATCTTCCCCGTAAGTCTCCTGACCGCGGCCCCAGCGCGGATCGCGATCGATGTTGATGTTGGGCGACCAGATGGTCAGCCCTTGATAACGTCCGTGATCGCTGCTCGCGCCGACGGCGTTGAAACGGGCGCGCGCTTCGATGGACACGACCGCTCCGACCTGTTGCAGGAGATCGGCATCCCAACTGGCCGCCAGTCCGATCGCCTGCGGGAAAACCGTGGCGAAACCGCCGCGCGCGAGGCCGTGCAGACCCTCGTTCCACCAGTCGTAGGCGGGCACGTGCAAGCGCGGGATCGCGGGCGCGTCGGCCTGCAACTGCGCAACCTTCTCCTGCAAAGTCATCTTCGCAACCAGCGCTTTTGCACGTGCGTCCGGCGTCTGCGCGTTCGCGCCGCCCGCTGCCACGAAAAACACGCAGGCGCAGGCGCCAAGGCGTTTTGCCGGTTTCACCGCGGCGCCCCAGCCATCACCGTGGCGAGATCCTGTACCTTCAGCGCCTTGCGCAGCGCAGCGAGGCTGGCGTTGCCGTGCACGGTCACGGTCACGTGTTGTCCGGGCAGGATGTCGATGGCGTTGTCGGAAAGCCGTGCATCGAGATCGCCGAACGATACCCACACCTCGCGTGCCAGCGTGTGACTGCTCAGGGTGAGTGCACAGCCGTTTTTTTCTTGCATCAGTTGCGCATCGACATGCGGCACGGGCAGCGCGAGGTTTTTCGGCGCATCGAAAAACACCAGGTTGCGCGAAACCATCTTGTCGCCGTCGAGCAGATCGAACACCGCGAAGCTCTTGCGCGGATCGGCGCCGTCGAGGAGTTGCGCATCGGTGAAACGGGCCACCTGCGTGCCGGACAAGGGCGCGAGGGTCGCGTCCGCCGTGTGCTCGCTCAGGACTTTTCCAGCAAAATCCATCACGCGCACGCGCCAGCGCACGGGGAGCGCCGTAGTGCCATCGGAGACCAGCGATACCGTGGTCACACCCTTGTTGCGCAGCGCCGCGATCAGCAGCGGCGCGTAGAAACGCCGCGCGTGGTACTGCAGCATCTTCCAGCGGCCGTACCAGTCGATGCCGGACCAGGTAATGCCGGGCCACACGTCGTCGAGCTGCCAGTACAGCGAGCCCATGCTCTCGGGCCGCGATGCGCGCAGGTGTTCGGCGGCCAGTTGAATCCCCTCGGCCTGCATCGCCTGACTCAAATACACCAGCGCCGCAAAACCCTTCGGCTTGCCGAATTCGCGTTCCACGTACTTAAGCAACCGCTGGTTGCCGCGGCTCTCGTCGTAATGCGCGCCGCGATCGTACTTCTGGTGCGCGCGCATCACCGGCGAATCGATCGAACGATCCTTGGGCTCGGTGAACGCGTCGATCGTCGCCATCGCGGGCAGCGACTGCAGGCCGTATTCGGTCATGAAGCGCGGCGTCACGTCGAGATACGCCGTCGCCTGCAACGCGTCGCCCGACCACACGTTCCAGTAGTGGTAGTCGCCGTTGTCGGTGACGTTGACCGCGCCCTCGTAATCGGTGCCGGGCGAACTCGGCCAGTACGGAACGTCGGGCGCGTACTTCGCCACCACGTCGCGCAGCGTGCGGTCGAACAGCTCGCGCATGCCCTGCTCGATCTGCGCGCGCTGCGCGGGCGTGATCGACTGCTTGAAGGCCTTGCGATCGTCCCACGATTCCCAGCCTGTCTCGACCTCGTTGTTGCCGCACCACAACACGATGGATGGATGATCGCGCAGGCGCATCACCTGCTGGATCGCCTCGACGCGCACGTTGTCGCGGAACGCCTGGTTCGCGGGCGGGATCGCGCCGCCGAACATGAATTCCTGCCAGACCATCAGGCCCAGCCTGTCGGCCGTCGCGTAGAAATCATCCGGCAGGTAATAGCCGCCGCCCCAGATCCGCAGCATGTTCATGTTGGCGTCGCGCGCGGATTCGAGCAGGCGTGCGAGGCGCGCGGGCGTGACGCGGGTCGGGAACATGTCCATCGGAATGACGTTCGCGCCCTTGGCGAAGATCGGCACGCCGTTCACCACGAACTCGAAGCTCTTGCCCCACTTGTCTTTCTGGCGGCGCAGTTCGATGCTGCGCAGGCCCGTTTCGCGGTCGGCGCCCGCGAGCGCGTTGCCGGCGATCGTGACGTCGACGTGGAAATCGTAGAGGTTCGGCTGGCCGTAACCCACCGGCCACCAGCGTTGCGGACGTGCGATTTCAAAGGGGATTGCGACGGCGTTGTCGCCGGGCTTCAGCGTGATGTCGTGATCCATCGTGCGCGAGCTGCCGTCCGGCGCCCGCCAGCGCAGCGCGACGCGCGCGGTACCGGCGACGTCGGAGTCTAGTTCAAGCTGCGCCTGCAACTTCGCAATATCGGCGGTGACAACGGGTTGCGCGATCGAGAAATCCTTGAGCCGCAGCGCGTCCCAGCTTTCCAGCTTGACGTCCTGCCAGATGCCCACGGTGACGATGCGCGGCCCCCAATCCCAGCCGTACTGGTACGCGGCCTTGCGCACGTAGTTGGCGGTCTGCTTGCCCCTGGGCTCATCGCCGAATGGCGAATCGAATTCCCCCGGCAGCGCGTAGGGCTGTTTCAGCAGCCACGACAGCACGCGCCCGATCGGCGAATACAGCCGCACCTCCAGCGTGTTCGCGCCTGCATGCAGCAGCGATTTCACCGGCACCCGCCAGCGCCGGAACATGTTGTCGGCGGAAAGGATCTTGTGGCCATTCAAATACACGTCGGCAAACGTGTCGAGGCCGTCGAACACCAGATCGACGTGCCCGCGTGCCAGCGTCACGGCATCGACGTCGAAGTGCGTGCGGTACTGCCAGTTCGACAAGCCCACCCACTGGATCGCTGGCTCGTTGGTGCGCCAATACGGATCGGGAACCAGCTTCAACGCCATCAACGCGGTCTGCGCCGAGCCCGGCACCGTGGCCGGCAGCCATTGCGCCGCGCGCGGATGCGTCTTCGCGTGCGGGTCGCTGGGCGCCAGCCGGAACTGCCAGCCCGAGTCCAATGATTGCGTCGTCAGTGCGCTGGCCAGCGACGGCAACAACACGAGCGCCGCCAGCGCGAGCCACCATTCGCACTTCGCACGCCATACGCTCATTTCACGATGATCTCGTCGGAGAAAATCCAGGTCTGGATGCCACCGACGGGCTCTCCGTAACGCGCGGTCACGATCCGGACATAGCGCGCGGTAACCGGTGTTGCAGGCATGAACGTGACGTCGCGGACGAACGGCCGCATGTCGTTCGGATCAACCGTCAGCGGAATCGTTTGCAACGTGGTCCAACTCTTGCCGTCGTCCGACGTCTCGAAACTCACGCTGCGCGGCAGCAGGATCCAGGCCTGCACGTTCTGCAGGAAGCGCGCGTCGACCGAATGCAGCGGCGTTGGCTGGTCCATGTCGATCGTCGCGTCCATGTCCGCGCCCTCCCACCCTGCCCACGTGCCGTCGTTGTACTGGCTGCCCAGGATGCCGTCGGTGAGCGCGCCCGAATACGGCACGGCAGGTGGCGTCGCATACGTCACGGGTTTGCCGAGCGCGAGGTTCGACACCATCTTGAATACCTGGCTGGCCTGATACTGCACGTCGCCGCGGAACGGCGCGAGCGTCACCGTCGCCGGGGCGTACAAGTCCAGCACGTCGCCGAACGCGGGCGACTGCGTGGTCGGCGGACTGCTGTCGAGGGTGTAATGCAGGCGCAGGTCGTCGAAGCCGCGCGCGGCGCGGATGCGCCAGCGCCTGTACGTCGGGTTGAAGCTGACGCGCGCATCGACGATGTCCTTGTCCTCGGGGCCGTAGGCGACGTGCTGCATGCCCAGCCACGCTTCCTGCGCGCGCGCACGCTCGAGGAAAGCCGCGTAATCGCTGCTCGGCGAACCCCAGAAATGTTCGGCGACCGCGAACAATCGGGGATACAGCCGCGCATCGGCGTTCATCGGGTCGGCGCGCTCGCTCCACAGCGGCGCCTCGCCACCCAGCACCTTGCCGGGGTATTTCGCGAACAGCGGATTGTCGAACGGATCGGTGCGATACAAATCCTCGAGCGTCATGTCGTCGATCGGCGTATCCATATAGAACGGACCCGCGACGATGATGCGGTTGCCGTTGGCCAGCGCCTTCGCGGCTTCCTGCGGCCCTCGCCACACTTCCACGATCGCGCCGGGGTCCATCCCGCCTTCCATGATCTCGTCCCAGCCGATCAGGGTCTTGCCCTTGCCCGTGAGGAATTGCTGGATGCGGCGCACGAAAAAGCCGTGCAGGGCCGCCTCGCCCTGCAAGCCGTTTTCCCGCGCGAGCGTCTGGCACGGCGCGCAATCGGCCCACACGCCCTCCGGCACCTCGTCGCCGCCGATGTGCAGGTACGGCGACGGGAACAGCGCCGTCACTTCGTCGAGCACGTTTTCGAGGAACCGGAAGGTGCTGTCCTTGCCGACGCAATCGACGTCGCGGAACACGCCCCAGGTCGTCGGCACCTTGATCTGCTTGCCGCTGCACGACAGTTCGGGATAGGCCGCGATCGCCGCGCTGGTGTGGCCGGGCATCTCGATTTCCGGCACCACCATGATGTTGCGCTGGCGCGCGTAATCCACCACGTCGCGGATCTGCGCCTGCGTGTAGAAGCCGCCATAGCGGCTGCCGTCGGCCTCGGTGCGCCAGGCGCCGACGCCGGTGAGCTTCGGGTAGCGGTTGATCTGGATGCGCCAGCCCTGGTCGTCGGTAAGGTGCCAATGGAACACGTCGAACTTGTAGTACGCCGCGAGGTCGATCTGGCGCTTGATGAAATCGACCGGATAGAAATGCCGCGCGGTGTCCAGCATCACGCCCCGCCACGGGTAGCGCGGCGCGTCCTCGATGTGCACGGAGGGAATCACCGCCCGCTCACGGGCATCCAGCGGCAGCAGTTGCCGCAGCGTCTGCACGCCCCAGAACAGGCCGCGATCGTCGGCCGCCGCGAGGGTGACGCGTTCGGGCGTCACGTCCAGCCGGTAGGCCTCGTCGCCCTTGATGGACGGATCGATCCGCAGTTCTATGCGCGAGTGTCCGGCGTGCGCTGCGATGGTCAGGGCGATACCGGTTTGATCGCGGACCGCACCACGCAGGAACCCCGCGATCCATTGCGCGCGCCGGTCAGCGGGCGCCGTGATCCGCGTCGTGCGGGTCAGCAGGAATGCGCCGCGGCCCGCGGACACGCGCTGCGGTTCCGGCACGATGTCGAACCGCGCCTGCGCAGCGCCCGCGCACGACAGCATCGCGACACAACCCAGCCATGCCATCAGCCGTGTGCGCATGCCGTCAGGCCTCCTTCACCGGGAGTCCGTAGAACCTCGCCGCATTGCCGCCGAACAGCGCGGCGCGCCCGGCTTCGTCCAGATGCGTCAGCGCATTCGCGAGTTCGAACCATTGCCGGTAATCCGATGCGAGATTCAGCACCGGCCAGTCGCTGCCCCACAGCATCCGCCGCGGGCCGAAGGTCGCGAGCAGATGATCCACGTACGGCCGCAGATCGTCCGCCTTCTGCCGCGCACCCGCTTCGGTCAGCAGGCCCGACAGCTTGCAGCCTGTGCGGGGAAACTCCGCCAGCGCCGCGATGTGCGACCGCCACGGGTCCAGCACGCCCTGCGCGATGTCCGGCTTGGCGGCATGGTCGATCACGATCGGCAAATCCGGATGGCGTTCGGCGAAGCGCAGCAGATGCGGCAAGTGCCGCGGCTTCACCAGCGCGTCGAAACACAGACCGTGCGCGATCAGTGCCTCGATCGCGGGCGCGAGCGCGGGCGAAAGAATCCAGCCGTCGTCGGGCAGGTCCTGCAGCATCGGACGGATGCCGCGCAGCTTCGGATGCGCCGTCAGCGCGGCGATGCGCGCCGGTGCGTCGCGCGCGGCCAGATCGACCCAGCCGACCACGCCCGCAATGCGCGGATCGCCGCGGGCCAGTCCCAGCAGCCAGCCGGTGTCGCGTTCGCTCGGCTGCGACTGCACCAGCACGCCGGCACCGATGTGCAACGGCGCGGCTTCACGCCACCAGTCGTCGATGACAAAATCGCGATGGATCGCCGTCAATTCAGGCGTCGGCCAGCTGCAGCCGTTGCGGCCGAGCCGCCAGCAATGCAGGTGCGCATCGACGATCATCGTGGCCACGTTACCGCGAGAAAGGCCCCGGTTCGCGCCGGGGCAGCTTCTCGACGCCAGAAACCCTCAGCCAACCCGCTTCAATCGACCTTGTAATGGATCGTCAGGAACACCTGGCGGCCGCTGTAGTCGTCGCCCTGCGAGGTCGGGATGAATTCGAAGCCGCCCGAGTAATATCCGATCGGACCGACCTTGTTGAAGATGTTGTTGACGGTGAGCGTCATCTTGATGCGCTTGTCGAACTGGTAGCCCACCGATGCGTTGTAGATCACCCACGGCGGATAGTTGCCCTTGAAGATGATGCAGTTGGGATCGCCAAGCGAGGGAATGATACCGTTGGGCAGCACCTCGCAACCGTTGTAGTTCTGCTGTTCGACGCCACCCCAGCGCAGCACGTACAGCGTCCCGTCCCAGGGCCCCCGGGCCCAATTCAGGGATGCGGTCAACCGGCTCTCGACATGCTGGTTGCGTGTATTGAGCAGCGGATCGGTCGGCAGCACGCGCGTCTTCCAGGACAGGTTGTCCGTGTACTCGAGCTGGAACTTGAACGCACCCCAGTGCTCGGTCTGCCAGGCGTAATCCACTTCACCATCGACACCGCTGACGGACTGATAGGCCTCGTTGATCGGACCGGTGCGGACCGACAGGATGTTGCCGTTGGCGTCACGCACCACGTTGGCGATCGCTTCCTGACAGTAGGCGGAACCGGGCGTGTGCGCTGTGTAGGGCGCCCCGGACACCTGCAAACCCGTCAGGCAGCCGGCCTCGTCGGTCAACATCTGACTAAGGCCGACCCACTGGATCATGTTGTTGACGGTCATGTGCCAGTAATCGGCCTGCAGCGACAAGCCCTCCACGTGCGGCACGTCCAGGACGAATCCGTAGGTCCAGGAATGTCCGGTCAGCGGCAGCAGGTTCGGATTGCCGCCCGAGATCCAGTCGAAATACGTCGAATGCTGGGTCGCCAGACAGGCGGTGTCATGGGTCTTGATGCATTCCAGCGGGTCGGAATAAATGCCGACGGTCGTGGACGACTGGCCCAGGTAGATCGCGTTCAGGTCCGGTGCCGCGAAATTGGTGCCGTAGGTGCCGCGCAACAGCAATCCCGGCAGCGGCCGCCACTCGATGCCGGTGTTCCAGGTGCGGGCGATGTCGGCGATGCTGTGGTCGTGGTACTTGTCGATGCGGCCGGCGATATCCCACGTCAACGTGTCGAGGATCGGCACCCGGAATTCGGTGCCGAAGTCGTAATGCATCCGGGTGCCGCCGCCGCTGTTGTAGTCCTGGAACGGATCGCCGAAATTGACCGTGTTGCCGCGTGGATCGGGATTCAGATCGAACCCCTCGTGGTCGGCTTCGAGCACCGCCGCCCAGCCGACCGGCTTGCCGTCCCACGGCACGTTGAACAGATCGCCGTTGATGTTGAACGAGGCGTTGTCCATCCACGAGGCCGAGCTGTTGGTGCCGGCCACGCCGAAGGTCGAGTATTCGGCCGGCGTGATCGGGTTCCAGTAGTGCTGCTGGTTGATGTCGAACACCGGGTACGTGGTGCCGTTGATCGTGGTGGTGCCGAGTTGCGGGCCGAAGAAGAAGTTGAACATGCCCTGCTCGTTGAGGCCCGTGTAATTCTCGTGCACGAGGTACCTCTGGCTGCCGAACTCCAGGTCCCAGTTGAAGCGGTCATCGAGCAATCCGCCGCGCAGGCCCGCGCGGATGTCCCAGTACTTTTCGTTGTCGTAGGTGTTGGCCTGGGTACCCATTTCCGCGTAGGTCAACTGCCGCAGGAAGTTGGTGATGATCTGGCCGCTGCCGGCGTCGTAGAACGGCACCGGCAGGCCGCCCATCGGGTACATGAACGGCCGCTGGGTCTGGGAGACGCCGTGGTTGAGGTACAACGCCACCGATCCGTAGGCGTCGAGGTCGGGCGTGATCTCGTAATCGCCGTACACGTAGCCGTTGTTGGCGCGCAGGCCCGGCGCCAGCACCCAGTTGCGGAACAGTGCGTGCTGCGTGCAGTAGTAGCCGTGGTCGGTCACGGGTCCGGTGACCTGATCGCCGCTGGTGCCTATGGTCTGGTAGTGCGCCAGCGAGAAATTGGGGAACTGGTTGCACGACCCCGGCGGCGGCGTGATGTAGTTGCCGTTGACGTCGTACAGCGAGATCGCGTCGTAGGTGTGATACCCGAACATGCGCGCGCTGGGGCCCCAGGTGCCGTAACCCGCGTCGGCCTCGGAATCGGTCCAGGGACGGTCCTTGCCCCACAGCGGCGAGCGGTTGGTGTGTTCGAAGTTGTACACGATGTGCCATTTGTCGCCGGAACGGCCGCCCACCCAGTTGAAGTCACCGAACTGCTGGCCGCCCTTGGTATCGCCGCCCGCCTGCAGGGTCAGGTCGTCGCCCTGGTACTGCTTCTTCAGGATCACGTTGATCACGCCTGCCATCGCATCGGAGCCGTAGATCGCCGAGGCACCGGTGGCAAGCACCTCCACGCGATCGACCATTCCCGTCGGGATGTTGGCCGCATTCTGGAAGTTGAAATGGTTGCCGTCGCCGTTCTGCGGCTGCGGATAGTTCACCACGCGATGGCCATCCACCAGCAACAGGGTGAACTGCGGGCCGAGGCCGCGCAGGTTCACGGTGCGTGCATTGACGGCGGTGCTGCCCCAGGTCGCGGGGCGGGCCATGAAATCGGAGTTGCCGGTGGTCTGCGGCAGCGACTGCAGGAACTCGTACATCGTGGTGTAGCCCTGCGCCTTGATCTGCGCGCCGGTGATGACCTGCACCGGCGCCGGTCCCTCGGCTTCGGAACGCGGGATGCGCGAGCCGATCACCGTGATCTCCTTCAACGTCTTTCGCTTCGATTGCGCCGAGGAAGGCTGCGATGGCGGCGTGGCCTGTGCATCCGCAGCCGCGCCGGGCGACGCCTGCGCAAAGGCGCCTACCGGCATCAGCAAGGCGGCTGACAACGCGAGCATCAGCGCATCGCGGCGAAACGTGGCGTGAGACATGACACCCCCTCTCGGAATCACCTTTACCCCTTGGTTCAATTATGAGCCTTGGGTGTACCCTTGAAACCCCTTGCGGGCGGATATTAGAGCCGCGGGACCGGCAAGGGAAGTCCCCGGATGGTGCCCGCTCGCGCACGATTCAGCGAGGGAGCCGCCGGGTTCGGGCACGCCGCGCTTCAACGCCGGAACGCGGAAATCCGGATCGTCCAGGCGTACGCGCCGGCCATGCGTTGCCGCACGGCATCGGGCACGGCAATTTCGGTGACGCCGTCCTGCCGTTTCCACGGCAGCGGCCGACCGGCGCCAAGCCATTGCAGCCGTGCATCCGGTGCGGGCGCGAAAGCCGCGATCCTGATCACCGGTGGCGGCAGGCGTTCATCGGCACCGGCCAGGTAGATGGCGTTGAGGCTGCCGTCCTTCGACCGGGTGAAGCGCAATTTTCCCTCGGCGTACGGCGCAATCGGGCGGGTGGCGTGAATCGCCGGGCCGTTGGTTTCCATCCACGCGCCGATTCCGCGCAGGCGCTCCAGTGCGGCCTCGGGCAATTCCCCGCTGCCGTCCGGTCCGACGCCCAGCAGCAGGTTGCCGCCTTTCGCGACGATCTCCACCAGCGTGTGTATCAACTCGCGCGATGATTTGTATTGATCGTCCGGCTTGTACGACCACGACGTGCGCATGGTCATGCAGGTTTCCCATGGATACGGCAGCGGGTGCGTGGGCACGGTCTGCTCGGGGGTGCGGTAATTCTCGTAGGGACCGCCGTCGGCGCGGTTGACCAGGATGATGCCGGGTTGGTTGCGGCGCGCGGTTGCGGCAAGACGCGGCATGTCGATGTCCTGCGGCCACGGCACTGCCATGCCGTAAGCCTTCGCGTCGGGATGGCTTTGCGCGTTGACCCAGCCCGCATCCAGCCACAGCAGGTCGATGCGGCCGTACTGCGAGGTGATCTCGCCGATCTGCCTGTGCGTGAACTCGACGAAGCGCTTCCACATGTCCGGATGCTTGTGCACGTCGTAGTTGTTGTTGCGGGTCGGCGTGGCCCAGCGCGGCGACCAATAATCGGGATGGTGCCAGTCGGCCTTCGAGAAATACGCGCCGATGCCGAACCCGCGCGCGCGGAACGCATCGAACAGCGCCTTCGCGATGTTCGCGTTCGGGTTCACGTGATACGGCACGTCCGGCGCGGTGATCCGGTAATCGGTCGTCGCGGTGTCGAACATGCAGAAGCCGTCGTGGTGCTTGGTGGTGAACACCACGTAGCGCATGCCGGCCGCGTGCGCGGCGTCGGCCCATTGCGGGGGGTCGAACTTCACGGGATTGAAGGTTTTCGGCAACTCTTCGTAACGCCGTTTCCATTCGACGTAGCCCACGTCGTCGGGACGCTTGCACCACGGCGCGTCCTCGGAACAGATCGACCACGACTCGACGATGCCGAGCTGGCTGTAGGTGCCCCAGTGCAGGATCAGGCCGAATTTCCAGTCCTGCCATTGCGAAAGCTTTTGTCGCACCAGTGGATCGGTGACAGGAACGTAGCCATCGCTTTTCGTTTTCACGGGCGCCGCGGCCTGCGCCGCGCGCAAGCCGACGCCGCCCAGCAGCGTCAGCGCCGAAGCGCCCTGCAACAGTTGCCGGCGCGTCACCATGACTGCGCCGTCCGCATCGTCGGCTCGTCCGGGTCGAGTTGCGTGGGCTTGCTGGTGTCGCGATACAACTTGATCGGACCGTCCAGTTTCAGCGCGATCGCGGTGACGTGCTGCGGATCGAGCGTGTCTGCGGGCACGTCGATGTAGAGCGGCGCCGGCGCATTGCCCAGCGTGGCGCCGACCCGCTGGGGGCTCAGGATGGTGCCGTTGCCGACCACCCATGCGCGCCCCACGCGGTTGGTGAGGCCCTTGACCAGCACCGGACCTTGCGGGTTGCCGTCGATGAAGAGATACAGCGTCTTGCGATCCTGCGACAGCGTGCTGTCGCCGGCGTAGTAATCCTTCGGGAGGCCGGCCACGGTGCCGTAGATCGCTTCGCCGTTCCGGTGCAGCCATTGGCCTATCTGACGCAGCGTGTCGGCTTCGATCCCGGGGATCGTGCCGTCGGCGCGCGGACCGATGTCCAGCAGCAGGTTGCCGCCCATGCCCGCGGTGTCGGCGAGGATGCGGATCAGTTGATCGACCGACTTGAAATGACGGTCGTGAGGCTGCCAGCCCCACGAGTTGTTCATGGTCAGACACAGCTCCCAATACTTGTACGGCGGACGCGCGATCGGCACGCCCTGCTCCGGCGTGCCGTAGTCGCCCCAACCCGCGAGGCGCGAGTTCATGATCGCGTCGGGATTGTGCGCGAGGATCCAGTCGCGCAGTTCCTTGCTGTGCCATTGCGCCGGCGTGTGTTCCCAGTCGCCGTCGAACCAGTAGAGGTCGGGGTGGTAGCGCCGGGTCAGGTCGTGCACCTGATCCTGGTAGTACGTGACGAAGCGGTTCCAGCGCGCGGGATCGTCTTCGATCCTGTAGCGCGTGTCGGTCTTGGTGTGCGCAGGGTAATCCTGGTACGACCAGTCGATCAGCGAGTAATACAGCCCGACCTTCAGATCGTCCTTGCGCAGCGCCTTGACGAACGGCCCGACCAGGTCGCGGTGCGCGGGGGTGTCCTTCACCACGTTGAGGCCGTGCTGCGTGGGCCACAACGCGACGCCGTCGTGGTGCTTGCTGGTCAGCACCGCGTAGCGCGCGCCGCTGGCCCTGATCAGGTCCGCCCAGGCCTGCGGGTCGTAATGGCTCGCCGTGAAGCCGTGCAGCTGCTTCATGTAGTCGTCGTAGGGAATGTCCCCGTCGAAGAACGACCACGACTCGGTGATGCCGTCCACCGAGTAGATGCCCCAGTGGATGAAGACGCCGAACCTGGCGTCGGCGAACCATTGCATGCGCTGCTGGTAAGACGGCGTCGTGCGGACGGCGGGTGCGGAGGCCCGCGCGGCCGCGCAGAGTCCCGCGTAGGCGATCATGATCAGCAGCCGTTTCATGATGCGTTACGCCGTCAGCTCGCGCGAAATGTCCCTGACCGCCGCATGCAGCCGTTCGATCGCGCGTTTCAGCGACACCTGTTGCGGATGGCGTTCCACGAACGGGATGGTCAGCGCGCCGGCCGGCCGGCCCTGGCGCAGGATCGGCGCCGACAGGTCGGTCACGCCATCGACCGCGGTGCTGGGAAGCGCGGCGTGACCCTGCGCCCGGATCGCATCGGCCTGTCCGATGAACTGCCTCCGGCGGTAGCGGATGCCGGCCTTGTCCGTGAGTTCGAGCCAGCGCGCGCGCTCGGGTTCGTCCTGGAACGCGAACAGCACCGCGCCCGACGTGGAGTGCACGATCGGCAACCGGTGACCCACGCGCACCACGAAGCCGACGTCGCCGGGCGCATCCACCCGCGCGATCACCACGATCTGGTCCTCGGACGGCACCACCAGATGGCACGGCTGCTGGATTTCGCGGGCCAGCCGGTGCATCACCGGCAGCGCGGCCTCCACCAGCGACTTGATGGGCGGGCGCTCCATCCCGAGCATGAACAGCCGGTTGGTCAGCACGTAACCCGCGTCGTTCTCGCGCGCGAGGTAGCCGCGCTCCTCCAGCACCTGCAGCATCCGGAAGATCTCGCCTTTCGAATAGCCGATCGCGGCGGCGATCGCGGTCATGGTGAGCGGCGCGGTCTCGCGCGCCAGCAGTTCCAGGATGTCCAGGCCCTTGTCGAGGGCCGGTGCGCGATACCTTGAACCACCGGCCATGCCACGCCGGGCGCCCCTGCGAGTCGATGCGGTACGTGCCATTGACAAATCCTGATTTTATATTTACAACCGAACGTGCCGCATGCCAGTATCGCGCCGCCCCCGCGCCGGAGCAAGCGATGACCACACCCGTACCCCTCGGCAGGGGTCCCACCGGACCGGCGCATGCCGCTCGCTGAAGACGCCACGGCTCCCGCAACCGCCGGTGTGCGGTTGGCGGCCTCGACCTCGCTGGCCGCGCTGGCGCTGATCGTGGGCCTGTTCTTCCTGTGGGGTGTCGCCAACAACCTCAACGACATCCTGATCAAGCAGTTCAAGAACGCCTTCGCGCTCAGCGATTTCCAGGCCGGGCTGGTGCAGAGCGCGTTCTATCTCGGCTATTTCCTGCTGGCGATCCCGGCCGGCGTGTGCATGCGCCGATTCGGTTTCAAGGGCGCGATCCTGATCGGCTTGCTGCTGTACGCACTGGGCGCGCTGCTGTTCTGGCCGGCCGCGGCCACGCAAACCTACGCGATCTTCCTGTGCGGCCTGTTCGTGATCGCGAGCGGGCTGTCGTTCCTGGAAACCTCGGCTAATCCACTGGTCACGGTGCTGGGTCCGCCCGAGGGCGGCGCGCGTCGGCTGAACTTCGCGCAGTCGTTCAATCCGCTGGGCTCGATCGCGGGCGTCCTGATCGGACGCAATTTCATCTTCAACGGCGTGGAGCACACCCCGCAGCAACTGTCGGCGATGACGCCGGCCGCGCGCCACGCCTACTTCGTCAGCCAGTCGCTGACCGTGCAGACGCCGTATCTGGTGATCGCCGGCGTGGTGATCGCCTTCGCGGTGATGATCGCGCTGGTGCGCTTTCCGGCGCGCGGCGAGGATGCCGCCGACCACGCCAGCGGCCGGCGCCACCTCGGCCGCCTGCTCCGCAATGGTCATTTCCTCTCCGCCGTCGCCGCGCAGTTCTTCTACGTGGGCGCGCAGGTGGGCGTGTGGAGCTACCTGATCCGCTACACGCAGGGCACGTTGCCGGGCACGCCGGAACGGCGCGCGGCCGATTACCTGATGGCGTCGCTGGTGCTGTTCACGCTGGGACGTTTCGCGGGCACCGCGTTGATGCGCGTGGTCGCGCCGCGCAGGTTGCTGGCGCTGTTCGCGGCCATCAACGTGGCGCTGTGCGCGATCGGCGTCGCGCGGCCGGGCCAGCCGGGGCTGTACGCACTGGTACTCGCCAGCTTCTTCATGTCGGTGATGTACCCGACCATCTTCGCGCTGGGCGTGGAGGGCTTCGGCGACAGCGAGCGCAAACTCGGTGCCTCGCTGCTGGTGATGGCCATCGTCGGCGGCGCGGTGTTGACCGCCCTGATGGGCGCGGTGTCGGACATGGCTGGCATCGCCCGTGCGATGGGGGTGCCGCTGGGTTGTTTCGTCGCGGTGTTGCTGTTCGCGATGCAGCGCGTACGGCGGGCTTGAGCCATGCGCCTTTGTTGCGCCCTCGACCTCAAGGACGACCCGGCGCTGATCGCCGAGTACGAACGCTGGCACCGGCCCGAAAACATCTGGCCGGAGATCGTGGCTTCGCTGCGCGCGGCCGGCATCCGCGATCTGGAAATCTTTCGCGCCGGCAACCGGCTGGTGATGATCATGGATGTGCCGAAAGATTTCTCGCCTGACGCCAGGGCCGCGGCCGACGCCGCGAACCCGCGCGTGCAGGCATGGGAAGCGCTGATGGGGAAGTTCCAGCAGCCGCTGCCGTTCGCGAAACCCGGCGAGAAGTGGGTGCCGATGACGCGGATGTTTTCGCTGAAGGACACCCCTGATTAGCCCTGACGCTCAGCCCCCCTCTCGACATTCCCGGGCCGCCCGCGCTGTTTGCGGGCGGAACCGGGAATCCATCCTGCTCTTCAATGAACGGCAAAATGGATTACTCGCGCCATCCTTGGCGCTCGCCCCCTGGGCCGCTTCGGCGTTCGCGTTTGCAATCCTGCATACACAGTCCGGGTTGTCGCGCCATGAAGCCGGCGCGACCCCCGGAATGACGACAAGATTCAATCGGTGCTTTCGCTTCAGAAACGCCAGGCCGCTCCGTCCGGCCATGCGTATTCGCACAACGACGGTTCGTGCATCGCAGTCGAGAATCCCGGCGCTCCGGGCGCCAGGTAGCGGCCATTGCGGATCCGCACCGGATCGGCGAAGTGTTCGTGCAGGTGATCGACGTATTCGATCGCGCGGTCTTCCATCGACCCGCTGATCGCGACGAAGTCCGCCATCGCGAGGTGCTGCACCATCTCGCACAGACCCACGCCGCCCGCGTGCGGAAACACGCGCACGCCGAACTTCGCGGCCAGCAGCAGGATCGCCAGGTTTTCGTTGACGCCGCCGACCCGCGCGGCGTCGATGTGCAACAGATCCACCGCCTGCGCCTGCAGCAATTGCTTGAACATCACCCGGTTGTGGGTGTGCTCGCCGGTCGAGACCGGTACCGGCGCGACCGCGCGCCGGATCGCGGCGTGTGCCAGCACGTCGTCGGGGCTGGTGGGTTCCTCGACCCAAGCCGGATGGAACGGTGCGAGTCTTTGAATCCAGTCGATCGCCTGTGCCGCGTCCCAGCGCTGGTTGGCGTCCACCGCGATCGCGACGCCGTCGCCGACCGCTTCGCGCGCGAGACGCAGGCGGCGCAGGTCGTCCTCGACGTGCTCGCCGACCTTGAGCTTGATGGTCCGGAACCCGTCCGCGATGGCCTGCCGCGCGAGCCGTACGAGCTTGTCGTCGGAATAGCCGAGCCAGCCGGGCGAGGTGGTGTAGGCGGGATAGCCGCGCTCCGACAGTTCCGCGATGCGCGCCTCGCGCCGGGGTTCCATGCGACGCAGGATTGCCAGCGCCTCGCCCGGCGTCAGCGCATCGGCGAGGTAACGGAAGTCGATCGCATCGACGATGCGTTCGGGCGGCAGTTCCGCGATGAACCGCCACAGCGGCAAGCCCGCGCGGCGCGCGGCCATGTCCCAGGCGGCGTTGACCACGCCGCCTATCGCCATCTGCATCACGCCCTTCTCGGGGCCCAGCCAGCGCAGTTGCGAATCGCCGGCAAGGCTGCGCGCGAACGCGCCGAGCCCGTTCAACAAGGCGTCCACGTCACGGCCGACCACCAGTTCCGTCAAGGCGCGGACCGCCGCGACCTGCACCTCGTTGCCGCGTCCGATCGTGAATACCAGCGCGTGGCCGGCGGGCGCGGAAGGATCGTCGCTGCGCAGCGTGACGTAAACGGCCGAGTAATCGGGGTCGTGGTTCATCGCATCCGAACCGATCCGCGACTGCGAAGTCGGGAAGCGGATGTCGATGGCGTCCAGCGCGACGATCTTGGCCATGCGTGTGGCTTTCCTTATGCGGCGTCCGCATCATCCGGGCATCAGGGGAAGGCGACGACCCGCTGGCGTTGCATCCCGAGGCCATCGATGCCCGGTTCCATCACGTCGCCCGCTTTCAGATACACGGGCGGTTTCTGCCCCAGTCCCACGCCCGGTGGCGTGCCGGTCGAGATCACGTCGCCGGATTCGAGCGTCATGTAGCGGCTGATGTGGCTGAGCAATGTCGCCACGTCGAAAATCATCGTGCGGGTGTTGCCGTCCTGATGGCGGTGACCGTTCACCGTCAACCACAGCGCGAGGTTCTGCGGGTCGGGAATCTCGTCGCGCGTCACCAGCCACGGTCCCAGCGGCGCGAACGTGTCGCAGCTCTTGCCCTTCACCCACTGCCCGCCATGCGTGAACTGGAAGTCGCGTTCGGACACGTCGTTGACGATCAGATAGCCGGCCACGTGTCGCAGCGCACGCTCGTGCGGCACATTGCGTGCGGTGTCGCCGATCACCACGCCCAGCTCCACTTCCCAGTCGGTTTTCGCCGAGCCCGCCGGGATCACCACGTCGTCGAATGCGCCGACGATCGCCGAGGTCGCCTTCATGAAAATCAGCGGTTGCTCGGGCACCGGCTGGCCCGATTCGGCCGCGTGGTCGGCGTAGTTCAAACCAACACAGATGATTTTTCCGACGTGGCCGACGGGTGCGCCGAGGCGCGGATCGCCCTCGACTTTCGGCAACGCGGCCGGGTCGAGCGCCCGCAGGCGTTCGATGCCCGCGTCCGTCAACGCCTCGCCGGCGATGTCGTCCACCACACCAGACAGATCACGCAGCACGCCCTGCGCATCCAGCAGTCCCGGCTTCTCGTGACGCAGCGGTCCGTAGCGCACCAGTTTCATCGCGCCTGCCTCAGCCGGACCAGCCGCCGTCGATCACGTGGATCGCGCCGGTGGTGAACGATGATTCGTCGGACGCGAGGTACAGCGCGAGCGCCGCGATTTCCTCCGGCGTGCCCAGCCGGCCCATGGGCTGGCGATCGATGAAAGCCCGGCGCACCGCATCGGGATCGCCGCCCATTGCCGCCATGCGCTGCGCCAGCGAAGGCGTATCGACCGTGCCGGGGCAAATCGCGTTGCAGCGTATGCCTTGCTTCACGTGATCGGCGGCGATCGCCTTGGTCAGGCCGATCACCGCGGCCTTGGTGGCGCCATAGGCGAAGCGGTTGGGGACGCCCCTCACGCTGGACGCGACGGAAGACATGTTGACGATGCTGCCCTTGCCGCGCGCAAGCATGCCCGGCAGCACCGCCTTGCAGAGACGAAACATCGCATCGACGTTGACCGTGAACGAGCGCCGCCACGCGACCTCGTCGGTGTCGAGAATGGTGCCGGCGTGAACCCAGCCGGCGCAGTTGAACAGCACGTCGATCACCGGGTTGGCCGTCACGAGCGCCGCGACCTGCGCGGGATCGGTGACATCCAGCGTCGCGGTGCGGATCGCGTCGTTTTCGGCCTTCAGCGTCTGCAGGGCCGAAGCGTCGATGTCGGTGGCCAGCACCTCCGCGCCCTCGCGCGCGAACGCCAGTGCGCTGGCGCGGCCGATGCCCGCGCCGGCGGCGGTGACCAGACAGCGCTTGCCGGCCAGGCGCCCGCTCACGCATGCCGCCTTGCCGGCGGAACCGGTGCGGCGGTGGCGATGATCCCGGCTGCCTTCAGGCGTGCCCACAGACGCGCCGGCAGGCGCTGCGCGCTGCGCGCAACCGCGCTTTCCACTTCCAGCACGCTGCGCATCCCGGCCACCACCGCCTTCACCGCGGGATGCGCCAGCGGAAACTGCAATGCCGCCGCGCCCACGTCCACGCCTTCACTGGCGCAGATCGCGTAGATCTCCCGCGCGCGCGCCAGCGTGCCGGCGTCGGCGGCCTCGTAGTTGTAGGTCCTGCCGGGCGCGTGGGGATCGCCCAGCAGTCCGGAACTGTAAGGCCCGGCAACCATCACCTCGACACCGCGATGCCGGGCCTCCTCCAGCATCGTCAGCGCGGAAGCCTGTTCGAACAGGGTGTAGCGTCCGGCCAGCATGATGCAGTCCAGATCGAAACGCGGCATCAGCTCCTGGCACACTTCGGCTTCGTTGACACCGATCCCGATCGCGGCGACCGCACCCTGCTCGCGCAGACGGGCCATGGCCGGCAGCGCCTCGTCCAGCGCCTGACGCAGCACCTGCGGGTGACGCTCGCCGTGGGTCAGCCTGCCGACATCGTGCAGGAACAGGATCTCGACGTGGTCCAGGCCGAGCCGCCGCAGGCTGGCCTCGAACGCGCGCCTGACGCCGTCGCGGCTGTAATCGAACAGCGCGCGGCTGCCCTGCACCGCGAATCCGTCATTGACCGTCGCGCGCGCCCCGGCGTCGGATTCGATGACCCGCCCGACCTTGGTCGAAAGCGCGAACTGCCCGCGCGGCTGGCCCGCCAGCGCCCGCCCCAGCCTCCGTTCGGCCAGGCCGTGGCCGTAATACGGCGCGGTGTCGAACCAGCGGATGCCGAGCTGCAGCGCGCGTTCCAGCGCGGCCTGCGCGTCGTTCTCGCCGACCTCCGCGTACAGGTTGCCGATCGGCGCAGTGCCGAAACCCAGGTCCGTGACCCGGACACGCGCGCGTGCCGGCAGGCGCGATCCGCCGCCGTGCGACGGTTCGCCGGGCGATCCGGAAGGGCCGCCGTCGGTCATCACCGACACGAACTGCCCTGCGCGGGAGAAGCGGGCAAACCGAGTTTCATGGGTGCATTATATCTCCATATACGCAACCGGGCAGCCGGGGGACACGGACCTGCGCCGCCCCATCCACGCGCCGGACCGGTTACGATCGTCGTTCGCAGCACGCGAGCCTGGAGTCTTCCCATGAGCGATCGCCGCCAGTTCCTGAAGACCGCCGCGCTGGGCGCCGCGGCCGCAGCCTTGTCTCCCGTCGCGGGCGCCGCCGGCCCGGCCGGGGTGACCGCGCGGGCCGGAGCAAGCGTGCGCGTGGCCTCGACCTGGGATTTCGGCGTGGCGGCCAACCACGCGGCGTGGGCGATCCTGTCGAAAGGCGGTCATTCGCTGGATGCCGTGGAAGCCGGCGCGCGCGTGCCGGAAGCCGACATCCGCAACCACAGCGTCGGCAAGGGCGGCTATCCCGACCGCGACGGCCACGTCACGCTGGACGCCAGCATCATGGATGCGGAGATGAATTGCGGCGCTGTCGCCTGCCTCGAGGACATCGAGCACCCGGTGTCGGTGGCACGGCGGGTGATGGAACGCACGCCGCACGTGCTGCTGGTCGGTGACGGCGCGCTGGAATTCGCCCTGCAGCAGGGCTTCAGGAAAACCAGCCTGCTGACGCCGGCAGCCGAGCAGGCATGGAAGGAATGGCTGAAGACCTCGCACTACAAGCCGGCGATCAACAGCGAGGTGCGCGATTACGGTGTGGGCGTGCCGGGCGGCAGGCACAACCACGACACCCTCGGCATCCTCGCACTCGACGCACACGGAAAACTGGCCGGCGCCTGCACCACCAGCGGCATGGCGTGGAAACTGCACGGACGCGTGGGCGATTCGCCACTCATCGGCGCCGGCTTGTACGTCGATGGCGAGGTCGGTGCAGCGACCTCCACCGGCGTGGGCGAGGAAGTGATCCGCAATGCCGGCAGCTTTCTGGTGGTGGAACTGATGCGCCAGGGCCGCTCGCCCGCCGAAGCCTGCAAGGAAGCGGTATTGCGCGTGCTGCGCAGGCATCCTTCGACCACGCGCGACATCCAGGTCGCGTTCCTCGCGATGAACAAGGACGGCGAGGTGGGCGCCTGCGCGATCCAGCCCGGTTTCTCCTACGCCGTGTGCGATGTGAAAAACCGGAGCGCGCTGATTCCCTCCAAGAGCGTGTTCGGTACGTGAGTGCCGCGCTCCTCGAGATCGCCGCCCATTCGGTGGCCTCGGCGCTGGCTGCCGAGGCGGGCGGTGCGTCGCGTGTCGAGCTGTGCGCCGCGCTGGAACTGGGTGGCGTGACATCCTCGCATGCGACCATCGCGCTGGCGCGCGAACGGCTGCGCATCCCCGTCCACGTGCTGATCCGCCCGCGCCCCGGCGATTTCGTGTTTGATGACCTCGAATGCGAAACCATGCTGCGCGACATCGAACGCTGCAAGGCGCTTGGCTGCAGCGGCGTGGTGACCGGTGTGCTGACGCCCGCAGGCGACGTGGACGTGCCGCGTTGCCGTGCGCTGGTGGACGCTGCACGCGGAATGTCGGTGACCTTCCATCGCGCCTTCGATTTCGCGCGCGACCCGGAACGCGCGCTCGAAGCGATCATCGCGCTGGGCTGCGACCGCCTGCTGACTTCCGGCCAGGCTGCGGATGCGCTCAGCGGCGCGCCGCTGATCCGCGGACTGGTCGAACGGGCGGGCGCACGCATCGCCCTCATGCCCGGCGGCGGGATCACCCCGCACAACATCGCGGCCGTCGCCGCCGCCACCGGCGCGCGCGAATTCCACGCTTCGGCGAAGGTGTGCAGGCCATCCGCGACGCATCATCCCGGCACGGCCTTGCCGGGTCTCGCCGGGGAAACCTGGCACACCAGCGAACCCGAGGTGCGTGCGATGATCGCGGCACTGCGCGCGGCATCGCCAACCGCAGCCATTCCGGAGAGGGGCCGAACACCATGAACGAGATCCGCGCGGCAGACCGGGCCGGCCAGCTCCCGGAACGTGTCGCGAGCACCCGCGTCGCGCTGGCCGTGATGAGCACGATCTTCTTCATGTGGGGCCTCATCACGGTCCTCAACGACGTGCTGATCCCGCACCTGAAGGCGTTGTTCACGCTGAACTACTTCGAGGTGATGCTGGTGCAGTTCACCTTCTTCGGCGCCTACTTCATCGTGTCGCTGCCATCGGGCAAGTTCCTCGCGCACTTCGGCTACCGCGCCAGCATCATCGGCGGCCTGATCGTGACCGGCCTCGGCGCGCTGCTGTTCGTGCCGGCCGCCACCGCACGGTCGTATCCGCTGTTCCTGTTCGCGTTCTTCGTGCTGGCCAGCGGCATCACCCTGCTGCAGGTCGCGGCCAATCCGTACGTCAGCCTGCTGGGGCCGGAAAAATACGCTTCCAGCCGGCTGAATCTCGCGCAGGCGCTGAACTCGCTGGGCACCGCGCTGCCGGGCTACTTCGGCGGCATGCTGATTCTCTCGACCGCGGTGCTGGGCGCGGCGGAGCTGGCCAGGCTGTCACCCGCGGCGCAGGCCGCGTACAAGTTGCAGCAGGCGCACAGCGTGCAGGGACCGTACCTCGGCATCGCGCTGGTGCTGTTCGCGCTCGCGCTGGCGGTGTGGCTGTTCCGGCTGCCGCGCCTGGAGAGCACCGCCGAGACCGACGATGCGCATCATCGCTTCGCCGACGCGCTGCGGCAGCCCCGGGTGTGGCTGGGCATGGCCGCGATCTTCCTGTACGTGGGCGCGGAAGTGTCGATCGGCAGCTTCATGATCAACTACCTCGCGATGCCGGAAATCGGCCACATGAGCGAGGCACGCGCGGCCGGCTACGTGTCGCTGTACTGGGGCGGCGCGATGGTCGGGCGCTTCATCGGGTCGGCGCTGCTGACGAGGATCGACACGCGCAGGCTGCTGGCCTTCAACGCCGGCATCGCCGCACTGCTGGTGCTCACCACCATGCTGACGCACGGCAGCGTCGCGGTCGCCAGCGTGGTCGCGATCGGCCTGTTCAACTCGATCCAGTTTCCCAACATCTTCACGCTGGGCATCGAGGGCATGGGCGCGCTGACCGGCAAGGTGTCCAGCCTGCTGGTGATGGCGATCGTGGGCGGCGCGATCATTCCGCCCCTGCAGGGATTGCTGGCCGACCACATCGGCGTGCACCACGCCTACGTGCTGCCGCTGCTCTGCTATCTCTACATCGTCTATTTCGGACTGAAGGGATCGCGCGTCGCATGAACGCCCCTCGCTCGAACAGGGTGTACTGCTTCGGCGAGGCGCTGATCGATTTCCACGGCACGCCCGCCGGCCCGGCACCTGTGTTCACCGCGCACGCAGGCGGCGCGCCCGCCAACGTCGCGGTCGCGATCGCGAAACTGGGCGGCCGTGCTGCCTTCGTCGGGATGTTCGGCCGCGACATGTTCGGGGACCTCCTGCTGCGCGAGCTGGCCGCGGCCGGCGTGGACACCGCGCACGCGCGCCGCACCGCTGCCGCCAATACCGCGCTGGCGTTCGTGGCGCACGATGCGCACGGCGAGCGCAGCTTCAGTTTCTACCGGCCGCCGTCGGCCGACCTGCTGTTCCGCGACGCGGATTTCGACGCGGACGTGTTTGCCGCCGACAGCGTGTTTCACGCGGGTTCGTGCAGCCTCACCGATTCGCCCAGCGCCGAAGCCACGCTGTCCGGCATGCGCCGCGCGCGCGCTGCCGGCGCGCTGGTCAGCTTCGACATGAACCTGCGTCCGGCGTTGTGGCGCGGCGGCGATCCCGCGCCGAAACTCTGGCAGGCGCTGGCGCTGGCCGACCTGGTGAAACTGAGCGCTGAGGAGCTGGCCTTCCTGGCCGATGCTGCCGGCAGCGAACGCGCCGCGATCGAGAAGCTGTGGCGTTCGCACACGCGTCTGCTGGTGGTGACCGACGGCGAGCGTGCGATCCGCTGGTTCACGCCGGACGCGCGGGGCGAGTCGGCCGCGTTCGAGGTGCGCGCGATCGACACCACCGCCGCGGGCGACGCATTCGTGGGCGGGTTGCTGCATCGACTGGTCCGCGCCGGCATCGGCGCATCCGCCCTCGCCGCGTTCGCGGCGGATGCCGCGCAGCGTGATGCAGCGTTGCGCTTCGCTGCCGCCTGCGGCGCGCTGGCCGTCACCCGCAAGGGTTCGTTTGCCGCGATGCCCACGCAGGACGAAGCGAACGTGTTTCTGGAGCAGCACGCATGAACGATTTTCCCGAGTTCCGGTCACCGGATTTCCTGCGCCGGCACATCCGCGAGACGATGGCGTTCTATCACCCGGATTGCCTCGATCCGGCCGGCGGCTGTTTCCACTACTACAAGGACGACGGCACGATCTACGACCGCGCGCACCGGCACCTGGTCAGCAGCGCGCGCTTCGTGTTCGACTACGCGATGTACGCGCGCCACTTCGGCGGCGCGGAATACCTCGAGGGCTTGCGGCACTGCGTCGCGTTCATCCGCGACAAGCATTTGAACCCCGCAACCGGCGGCTATTGCTGGACCCTGCGCGAGGGCAGGCCGGAGGACACCACCAACCATTGCTACGGCGCCGCGTTCGTGCTGGTCGCGTATGCGCAGGCGCGCATGGCCGGCATCGCCGAGGCCGCCGCGTGGATGGACGAGCACTGGGAACTGCTGGAATCGCGCTACTGGGATCCGGCGTTCGGGCTTTACCGCGACGAAGCGGATGCCGCCTGGCACTTCAGCGACTACCGCGGCCAGAACGCCAACATGCACATGTGCGAGGCGATGCTGACCGCGTTCGAGGCCAGCCGCGAGCCGCGCTGGCTTGACCGTGCGTACACGCTTGCCGACAACATGACGCGCCGCCAGGCCGCCAAGGCCGGCGGTCTGGTGTGGGAACACTACGACGCGCACTGGGACATCGACTGGGACTATCACAAGGACAACCCCAGGGATCTGTTCCGTCCGTGGGGTTTCCAGCCGGGCCACCAGACGGAGTGGGCCAAGCTGCTCATGATCATGAGCCGCCACCGCGACGCCGACTGGCTGCTGCCGACCGCGCGGCACCTGTTCGACACGGCGGTCACGCGCGCATGGGACGACCAGTACGGCGGGCTGTGCTACGGCTTCGCGCCGGACGGCTCGATCTGCGACGCCGACAAGTACCACTGGGTGCAGGCCGAATCGCTGGCCGCCGCCGCGCTGCTGGCGACACGCACCGGCGAGGATCAATACTGGGACTGGTACGACAGGCTGTGGCGCTACGCGTGGACGCACTTCGTCGATCACGACCACGGCGGCTGGTACCGGATCCTCACCCGCGACGGCCGCAAATACGGCGACGAGAAAAGCCCGGCCGGCAAGACCGACTACCACAACATGGGCGCGTGCTACGAAGTGCTCAACGTCGTCGATCCCGGATCGCACCCCCGGTAGTCCCGGACACCTTGTGCGTCGCGCCTGAAACGGGCCGGCAGCGAGCGTGCCATGGCCGTTCCGGAGAGGGGCTTGACAAGCTCGAATATATTTCTATAATTCTGAAATTATGAAAATGAATGAAGCCGTCACCTCGTTGGCCGCACTGGCCCAGGCAAGCCGGCTAGCGGCCTACCGCCTGCTGGTGCAGGCCGGCCAAGGCGGACTCACCGTGGGCGAGATCGGAACGCGCCTGAAGCTGCCCGGCGCGACGCTCAACAGCCACCTGAACGTCCTGCGCCGCGCCGGTCTGGTGCGTGACACCCGCGAGGGCCGCAGCATCCGCTGCCGCGCCGACTACGCGCGGATGGACGCGCTGCTCGCATACCTCACCGAGAACTGCTGCGGAAACGACACCCCTTCCCCGGCTCGCATCCGGGGAGAACCCTGCGCACCCGTGTGCGCACCCACCCGGAGAAAACGCCCATGAAACGCTTCCACGTGCACGTCAACGTCGAATCTCGACGCCAGCATCGGCTTCTATTCCACGCTGTTCGGCAGCGCGCCCTCCGTGCGCAAGCCGGACTATGCAAAATGGATGCTGGACGATCCGCGCCTGAATTTCGCGATCTCGCAACGCGACCACGCCGCAGGCATCGACCACCTCGGCCTGCAGGCGGACGACCCCGCGGAACTGGACGTCATCGGCGAACGGCTCGCGGCTGCCGACGCCCTCGCGCTGGCCGAACAGGGCACCACCTGCTGCTACGCACATTCCGACAAATACTGGGCGGAAGACCCGCAAGGCGTGCGCTGGGAAACCTTTTACACGCACGGCAGCGCGACGACCTATTCCTCGCCGGCGACGCGCGTGCAGGCCGGCCTCGCGGCAGACGGGTCCGTTCCGTCGCCGGAACGTACCGCGGCTTGCGGCAGCGCCTGTGGATGACGCGCAAGCCGCGCATGCCGTTCGTCTGGATCGGGAACGCCCGCCGCGGCCGGATGGCGGCGGGCTTGGCGCGGCAGCATCGGGCGAGTCGAGGCCGGACACCGTTCGCACCAATCGCCGGACCGATTCGAGGGTGCCCCGCCGAATGAGGACACCGTTACCGCGCCGGCTGCTGGCCGAGTTCATCGGCACCGCCGCGTTGCTGGCGGTGATCGTCGGCTCGGGACACATGGGCGAGTTGCTGGCACGGGGCAATCCGGCGATCGCGTTGCTGGCCAACGGCATCGCGACCGGATTGGCGCTGTACGTGCTGATCACGATCTTCGCGCCCATCTCCGGGGCGCATTTCAATCCCGTGGTCAGCCTGGCGCTTGCCCTGCGGCGCGCGATCCGCCGGCGCGATCTGCTGGCCTACGTGCCGGTCCAGATCACGGGCGCGATCGCCGGCGTGGTGCTCGCGCACGCGATGTTCGGGCTCGATCCGATCGCGCTGGGAACCAAGGCACGCGGCGGACCTGGCATGTGGCTGAGCGAAGTGATCGCCACGATCGGCCTGATGCTCGCCATCCTGCTCGGCCATCGCGCGAAGGCCGCGGAGGTGCCGGCCCGGGTCGGCGCGTATATCGCGGCCGCCTACTGGTTCACCGCATCCACCGCTTTCGCCAATCCGGCGGTGACGGTCGCGCGCGCGCTCACCGACACCTTCACGGGCATTCGCCCCGTCGATGTGCCCGGTTTCATCGTCGCCGAACTTCCGGGGATGGCGATCGCGTTGCCGCTGGCCGCAGCGCTGACGGGAAAGCACCCGTTCCCGGAAGGTGAGGTTCCCGGAAGGTGACGATCCTGCCCGTCTAGAACGGAATGTCGTCGTCCTCGAAACCGTCGTTGCCGGACGCTGCCGGCGGCGCCCCGGATTCGCGCGGGCCGCCCTGCGGCGCGCCGCCGCGCGGCGCCTGCGGGCGTTCACGATAGCTGCCGCCCTCGCTGCGCGCGCCGCCTTCGCCGGGGCCGCCCAGCATCTGCATCTCGTTGGCGATGATGTCGGTGGTGTAGCGCTCGATGCCGTCCTTGTCGGTGTACTTGTCGGTGCGCAGCGAGCCTTCCACGTACACCTGCCGGCCCTTCTTCAGGTATTCGCCCGCGATCTCCGCGAGCTTCCCGAAGAACTTCACCCGGTGCCATTCGGTGCGCTCCTGCTTCTCGCCGGTCTGCTTGTCCTTCCACGATTCGGAAGTGGCGATCCGGATGGTGGTGATCGCCGAGCCGGAGGCGGTGTAGCGCGTCTCCGGGTCCGCGCCCAGATTGCCGATCAGGATGACCTTGTTGACGCCGCGTGCCATGTTGGTAGCCCGGATTCGTGGAATGGAACGGGCATGATGCCAGCGCGCGGCGCGCGGCGGCAATCGGCGCTTCGCCGGCAGCGGTGTAGGAAAGGGCCGCACCGTCGCCAATCGCCGTCCTACACGCTTCTATAATGGCCCGACTGCCCGCCCGCCAAGCGCCATGAACGACCTCGCCGCGCCCGTCACGGAACCCGCCGCCGCCTTCGCGTTCGCGCGTGACCTGGCCGCCCCGGACATGCGCCGGGTGGACGCGGTGATCCGCGAGCGCCTGCGTTCCGATGTGGTGCTGATCAACGCGATCGGCGAACACATCGTGGGAGGCGGCGGCAAGCGGCTGCGCCCCATGCTGCACGTGCTGGCCGCGCGCGCGGCCGGTCACGAAGGCGACGCGCACATCGAACTCGCCGCGGTGATCGAATTCATCCACACCGCGACGCTGCTGCACGACGACGTGGTGGACGGGTCCGACCTCCGGCGCGGGCGCAAGACCGCCAACGCGATGTGGGGCAATGCCGCCAGCGTGCTGGTGGGCGATTTCCTGTATTCGCGTTCGTTCCAGATGATGGTCGAGATCGACCGGATGCGGGTGATGCAGATCCTGGCCGACACCACCAACTCGATCGCCGAGGGCGAGGTGCTGCAACTCCTGAACATCGGCCGGGCCGAAACCGACGAGGCGGCCTGCCTGCGGGTGATCGAACGCAAGACCGCCGTGCTGTTCGCCGCCGCCGCCCAGCTGGGCGGCATGCTGGCCGGCTTGCCGCCCGAACGGGAACTGGCGCTGCGCCGCTTCGGGATGGAACTGGGTTGCGCCTTCCAGATCGCCGACGACCTTCTGGACTACATCTCCGATTCCGGCACGCTGGGCAAGAACATCGGCGACGATCTGGCCGAGGGCAAGCCCACCCTGCCGCTGGTCTACGCGATCGAACGCGCCGTGCCGATGCGCGCGGAACTGCTGCGCAACGCGATCACCGGCAAGCGGCTGTCCGCGCTGGACGCGGTGATTGCCACCATCCGCGAAACCGGCGCGCTGGACCTGACCCGCGCCCGGGCGCAGGCGCATGCCGACGCGGCGCACGCGGCGCTGGCCGCGCTGCCGCCATCGCGCTACCGCGATGCGCTGGCCGGCCTCGCGGATTACGCGGTGCAGCGGACGTGTTGAGGGTCCGACAAGTCGAACCCTCGACACGCTGAGCGCACCTTCTCGCCCCTCCGTCGAATCGCCGCGAAGCGGCGGTTGGACCGCTCCCTCGAATCGAGGGTGGCGACGCTCGACGACAACCGCGAACGGTCATCAGGGCTTGCCGGCAAATGCCTCGTCCAGCCAGGAATGCATCAGCGCGAAGGCGCGCTTCGCCACCGGCGGGTCGTACACGCAGCCCGGCGGGGAATGCGACCACGGCTCGGCGAAGCAGTGCACCGCGCCGCCGAACACCACGAACTGCCACGGCGCGGGGCTCTGCTGCATCTCCCGCAGGAAGGCCGGCGCGTCCGGCATGGTGCCGCGGTCGTCGGCACCGTTCATCGCCAGCACCCGCGCCTTGACGTGCTGCGCGAGCTGCGGATCGTCGGTGGACAGCCCGCCGTGGAAGCTCACCACGGCGGCGGGGTCGGCGCCGCTGCGCGCCAGATCCAGCGCCGAGGTACCCCCGAAGCAGAAGCCGATCGCGGCCAGCTTCGCGGAATCGATCGGCGCTGCGCGTTTCGCGGCCAGGGTCTTCAACTCCTCGAACGCCGCGGCGACACGCTGGCGCAGAAGGGGACGGTCGGCCAGCAGCGGCCGGGTCGCGGCGGCGGCCTCGTCGTTGTCCTTCGGACGCACGTCCTTGCCGTACATGTCGCCCATGAAGATCACGTAGTCCCTGCCCGCAATGGTCTTGGCGAAGTCGATGCTGCGGGCGTTGATGCCGGTCCAGTCGGGAATCATCAGCACCCCGGGGCGCGGCGTCTTCACCGCGTCGTCCCACACCAGCACGCCCTGCATCGCCTTGCCGCCCGCGGTGTAGCCGATGGTCTGCGCGCGCATCGCGGCGTGGGCGAGCGGTGCGGCGCCAAGAAGAGAAAATGCAAGTATTGCAATGACAGAACGCATGATTCTTCTCCTGGTTGGATTCCTCACGCAGAAACGGCAGAAAGCAGTCACATGCAAGCAGCCATCCCTGGCGCCCGGCGCCAGCCCGGACATCCTTGTCCGGTCACTCGCCGGCGCGAGATGCGACTATTCGCGCCATCCTTGGCGCTCACCCTTCGGGCCGCCTTCGGCGTTCGCTTCGGCATCCTGCCTTCGCAGTCAACGCATCGCGCGTCAAATCCCGGCTCGCCCCGCCGCGTGCGCCGACAGGCGCCGCTTCAACGGCGTCATCGCGTTCACCGCAAGCAGGCCGAGGCCGCGCAGCGCGATCCAGGGCGGCGCCTGCCAGCTGAAGGTACGCTCGAGCGCATCGAAGGCCAAGGCATCCAGCGTGTCCTCGGAACGCCGGCGCCGCGCGTAGCGTTGCAGCACATGCGGCGCGGCGAAATCGCGGTGCGCGTCGCGTGCGTCGCCCAGCACCGACGCCAGCTCCGCCACGTCGCGCAGGCCCAGGTTGGCGCCCTGCCCCGCCAGCGGATGCACCGCGTGCGCGGCATCGCCCAGCAATACGCAACGCCCGGAAGCGTAAGTACGGGCGAGTTGCAGTTTCAGCGGAAACGAGGCGCGCGGCGTGGTTTCGACGATGCGCCCCAGCCGGAAATCCGACGCGATGCCCACCGCTGCGGCAAACGCCGCGTCGTCCAGCGCCAGCACGGCGCGCGCGCGCGCTCCCGGCAGCGACCACACGATCGAACTGCGCCCGTCGCGCAATGGCAGCAGCGCGATCGGACCTTCGTGCGTGAAGCGCTGCCACGCGGTCGCCGCGTGCGCGCGTTCGGTCGCGACGTGCGCCACCACCGCGCGCTGGCGGTAATCGCGTCCCCGCACCGCGATACCGGCGGCCTCGCGCAGGCGCGAGCCGGCGCCGTCGGCGATCACCAGCAGCGCGGCGGACAGCACTTCGCCGCCGTGCAGTTCCAGCACGACGCGGTCTTCGCGCTGCGTGAACGATTCGACCTGCGCGGGACACACGCGCCGCACCCGGGCGGCATCCAGCGCGTTCCAGAGTGCCCATGCGACCAGCCTGTTCTCGACGATCCAGCCGAGTTGCGCGCGGCCTTCGCGTGCCGCGTCGAAACGGAGTTCCGCGCCCGACGCCGCGTCCCACACCCGCATGCACCGGTACGGCGACACGCGTGCGGTTTCGATTTCGCGCCACACGCACAGCTCGTCCAGCAATTTCGCCGAGGAAGGCGCCAGCGCGATCACGCGCAGGTCCTCGGGCTCTTCCGCGCGCCACGGCGCAGGCTCGCGGGTTTCCAGCAACGCGACCTCGAAACCGCGCTTCGCCAGCGCCAGCGCACAGGCCGCACCGACCATGCCGCCGCCCGCGATCGCGACATCGGGAATGCCCGCGCGGCGCGCGTTCATGGCACCGGATCCAGCGCCATCGCGGGCGGCGCGCTCCGGAAACCCATCCCGCGCCGCGCCAGCGCATGCTTCAGCGGCGGCACCCGGTCGAAGGCGGCCAGCGCCAGCGAACGCAGCGGCGCGAGCAGCGGTTGTGGCAGGCACGCCAGCGACACCAGACCGTGACTGAAGGCCAGCACACCTGCGCGGTCCGGCGCACGACGCACGGCGTACGCGCGCAGGACTGCCGGTGCGCCCGGATCGCCGGCTGCGGCAACCATCTCCGCCAGCGTCAAGGCGTCGCGCAGGCCCAGGTTGAAGCCCTGCGCGCCGATCGGATGCACGGTCTGTGCCGCATTGCCGATCACCACGGCGCGCGGCGCGGTCAGCGATTGCGCGAGCACGCGCCGGGCGCGATGGACGTGGCGCCTGCCGGGCAGCGCCAGCCTGCCTGATTTCCAGCCGAAACGCGCCTGCGCCAGCGCGAGGAAGCCATTGTCGTCCAGCGCCGCCACTTCTTCGTGGCGAGCGGCCGGTACCGTCAGCACCAGGCCCATCCGCCGCTTGGGCAACGGCAGCAGCGCGACCGGCCCCTGATCGGAAAAACGCTCGTACGCGCAGCCTTCGGCGTCACGCTCGCAGGCCACGGTGCACACGAACAGGCTCTGCCCATAATCGTGTTCCCCGGCGCCGATGCCCACGGCGTGGCGCACGAAGGAGTCGCTGCCGTCGGCCCCCACCAGCAGGCGCGCCTCGAACTCGCGCGTTGTTCCGTCGCCGGCGCGAACCGTTGCGCGCCAGCCACTGCCGGCCGGCCGCAGGGTTTCCAGCTTCGCCGGCGCCAGTCGCTGCACGCGCGTGCAGGCTTGCAAGCGCCGTTCCAGCGCCGCACCGAGTGCACGGCCCGGCACGGTCGCGCCCAGCGCGTCCACGCCGGTTTCCGTCGCGGACAATCGCGTCGAACCGAATTCGCCCGCGCGGCTGACGTGCAGGCGGGTGATCGGGGCCGCCGCTGCTTCGGCGTGCCGCCATACGCCCAGCGCGCGCAACGCGTTCACCGATGCACGCGCCAGCGCGAGGTTGCGGTCGTTGTCGTCGTTGCGCGGCGCACCGTCCGGCGCGAGCGCGGGTGGCGCCGCCGCCTCGATCAGCGTCGCCCCGCGGCCGGCCGCGTCCAGCGCGATCGCGAGGCTGGCGCCGACCAGGCCGCCGCCGACGATCAGGATGTCCGTCGATTCGGGCATCCGGCGATCATACCGATCCCTTCGCTCACCTGCTTTGCGCTAGACTTGCGGTGTTTTCCGATTCCGTTTTCCCCGAGGTTCCGTCATGCCTTCCCCCACCCCATCGCGTCTGTTCACGCCCGGCAACCTCGTCCTGAGCGGCATGATTGCCTTTGCCGCGGGTTACCGGCTGCTGGTGCATTTCGCGGCGGGCGCACTGCCATGGAACTTCACGCCCGTCGAGGCAATCGCGCTGTTCGGGGGCGCCTGCTTCGCCAGCCGCAGGCTCGCGATCGCGGTGCCGCTGGTCGCGATGGCCGTGGCGGACGCGGTGATCGCGTTTTCGCTGCCTGCCTCGCAGGTCACGGGCTGGCTGGCGATCGCACCGGTGATCTACGCCTGCATCGCGCTGACCGCGTTCGCCGGCTTCGCGCTGCGCGGCCGGGTGCGCGTGCTCAACACCCTGTTCGCCGCGGCGGCCAGCGCGACGGGGTTCTATCTCGTCACCAACTTCTTCGTGTGGCTGGATGGCGGGATCTATCCGCACACGCCGGGCGGACTGGCTGCATGCTACGTCGCTGCACTGCCGTTCTACCAGTACGGCACCCTGCCCGGCACGGTGTTCTGGAGCGCGCTGCTGTTCGGAGGTTTCGCCCTGCTCGGTCGCCGCTGGACGGTGCTGCGCCTGTCCGCCGCGCGTTGACGGGCGCGGCCCGCCGTGGGCAACCGCCTGTCCAGGATTTACACGAAGACCGGGGATGACGGGACCACCGGCCTCGGCGATGGCACGCGCACGCCCAAGGATTCCGCACGGGTCACCGCGTACGGCACGGTCGATGAACTGAATTCGGCGATCGGCGTGCTGCTGGCCTGCCAGGGCGTAACCGGCGAGGTGCGCGACACGCTGACGCAGGTGCAGCACGACCTGTTCGATCTGGGCGGCGAGCTGTGCATCCCCGGCATGGCGATGATCGCGGACGACGACGTGTCGCGCCTCGAAACCATGCTGGACCGATTCAACGCCGACCTGCCGGTGCTGAAGGAATTCATCCTGCCCGGCGGCGGCATGGCCGCAGCGCAGTGCCACGTCGCGCGCACGGTGTGCCGCCGCGCGGAACGCTGCGTGGTGACGCTGGCGCGCGCCGAGACGGTGCGTCCGCAGGCGCTGCATTACCTGAACCGCCTGTCCGACCTGCTGTTCGTGCTGGCGCGCGTGCTGGCGCGCGCGGGCGGACACGGCGAGGTGCTGTGGCAGCACGAACGGCACCGGAAACCCGTGAAATGAAACGATGAGCGTGCGGCTGTACACGCACCCGGCCTGCCTCGAGCACGATCCCGGCAGCGGTCATCCCGAATCGCCCGCGCGGCTGCGCGCGGTGCTGGCCGCGCTGGACGATCCGCGCTTTGCTTCGCTGGAACGCGGCGAGGCGCCGCGCGCCACGCGCGAACAGTTGCTGCGCGTGCACGACGGAGCCTACGTCGATGCGGTCTTTGCGGCAGCGCCTGCGCACGGCATGGTGCGGCTCGACCCCGACACCGTGATGTCGCCCGGTTCGCTGGAGGCGGCGTTGCGCGCGGCCGGTGCCGCGTGCGCCGCGGTGGATGACGTGATGCGCGGCGAGACGCGGCGTGCCTTCTGCGCGGTGCGTCCACCCGGCCACCACGCGACGCGCCATCAGGCGATGGGCTTCTGCCTGTTCGACACTGTCGCGGTCGCCGCGGCGCACGCGCTGGAGGCGCACGGCCTCGAACGCGTCGCCATCGCCGACTTCGACGTGCACCATGGCAACGGCACGCAGGCCATCTTCTGGCGCGATCCGCGCGTCGTGTTCGCGTCCAGCCACCAGATGCCGCTGTACCCGGGCACCGGCGCGGCCGGCGAGCGCGGCGCCGGCAACATCTTCAACGCGCCGCTGGCACCCGGCGCCGGATCCACCGAGTTCCGCGAGGCGTGGGACGCGACGCTGCTGCCGGCGATCGACGCCTTCCGACCGCAACTGCTGCTGGTCTCCGCCGGCTTCGACGCGCACGCGCGCGATCCGCTGGCGCAACTGCAACTCGCGGCCGGCGATTACGGATGGATCACGCAACGGCTGTGCGGCATCGCCGGCGCACACGCGGACGGCCGGGTCGTCTCCACGCTGGAGGGCGGCTACGACCTCGCGGCGCTCGCCGAATCGGCGGCGGCGCACGTGGCGGCGCTGATGGCGTGACGCCCGCACTTTTGCGTGTCTTTCATGAACGATTCCGCGGCACCCCGCTCCACAGGAAGGCGGCGATTCTGTTAGCTTACGCGCGGTCATTCATCGAGGAAGGTCCGTGCTGCGCCGAACCAAGCCGCTGACGCCGCGCGCGCTGGCCTTCGCCATCGCCATGGCCGCCGCTCCCGGCAGCGTGCTCGCGCAGACCAAGGCCGGCGTATGCCCGCTGGGTGCGTTCGTCTGCCCGGTGATCAAGAACGATTTCGCGCTGTGCAGGAAGAACGACCTGCTGGATTTCTACGTGCCGGGCCTGCCGAGCGAGGGCGACCGCGACACCACGCCGTGGCAGATCCGCGCCGACCGCTTCAGCAGCCCGGACAGCACCACTTTCCGGCTGAGCGGCGACGTCGCGCTGCAGCGCCTGGACCAGTTGCTGCGCTCCGACAGCCTCACCTACAACAGCGACACCACCGCGTACGACGCCCAGGGGCACGTGCGCTACCAGGAACGCGACATGCTGCTGTCGGCCGACAGCATGAAGGGAACCACCGATCCCGAGTACGGCGTGGCCGACGACGTGAAGTACCAGTTGCTGACCTCGCGCGGCAACGGCGTCGCGAGCCGGGCGATCATGCTGGACCAGAACCGCAGCAAGTTCCATCAGGTCACCTATTCGACCTGCGACCTCGATCATCGCGTGTGGGAAATCCGCGCCGACTCGATGACGATGGACGAGAACAAGGGCCGCGGCGTGGCGCATGACGTGACCATGCGCCTGAAGGGCGTGCCGTTCCTGTGGCTGCCCTACATGAGTTTCCCGATCGACAACCAGCGCCAGTCGGGATTCCTGTACCCCTCGTTCGGCAACAACAGCCGGACGGGTTTCTATTTCGCGCTGCCGTATTACCTCAACCTCGCGCCCAACTACGACGCCACCCTGACCCCGATGTGGTATTCGGACCGCGGCGCGATGCTGGGCGCGCAGTTCCGCTACCTCACCGCCAGCAGCCACGGCGAGCTCAACATCGACTACATGCCGCACGACAGCGTCACCGACCGTGACCGCGGCTATCTGACGTTCACCAACCAGACGCTGCTGCCGTGGAACCTCAACTGGTCCACCAGCATCCAGCGCGTCACCGATTCGTCGTACTTCGAGGATTTCGGCCGCAACCTCACCACCGCCGCGATCACGCTGCTGCCTTCGTCCACCTACGTCACCACCGGCGGCGACTGGTGGAGCGCGGGCATCGGCGGGGACGTGTACCAGATCACCGACCCCGCGCTGACCGACCAGTCCGCGCCCTACAACCGCCTGCCGCGGCTGTATTTCAACGCCAGCCGCCCGCTCGGTCCGCTGGGCGGCCCCGAGTGGGGCGTGAACGCCGAGGCCGTGCGCTTCGTGCGGCCCGACTCGCTGGACGGCGACCGCTTCGACCTGTATCCCTACCTTGCGTGGCCGCTGCAGGGCGCGGCGTGGTTCCTGCGGCCCGAACTGGGCTACCGCTTCACCACCTACGATCTGCAAGGCCCGGTGTCGCCCGGCGGCCCGACCCATCCCTCGCGCAGCCTGCCGATCTTCGACATCGATGCCGGCCTGATCTTCGAGCGCGACACGCACCTGTTCGGCCAGGACTACACCCAGACCCTGGAACCGCGCGTCTTTTACCTGTACGTGCCCTACCGCAACCAGAACGACCTGCCGCTGTTCGACAGCCAGCCGCTGACCTTCGACTTCTGGCAACTGTTCACCACCAACAGCTTCAGCGGCGCCGACCGCCAGACCAACGCCAACAACCTGTCGTTGGCGCTGACCACGCGGTTCCTGGACGACAGCGGGGTCGAGCGGATCTCGGCCAGCATCGGGCAGATCCGCTACTTCACGCCGCAGAAGGTGCAGCTTTATCCCAACTCGCCGGTGGTCGCTTACTCGGGTTCGGACTACGTCGCCAACCTCACGCTGTCGCTCAACGACAACTGGCGGCTGACTTCCTCGCAGCAGTGGAATCCCCACACCAGCGAGACCGACGTCTCCACCATCGGCCTGCAGCGCCGCCTGTGGGGCGACGGCATCGTCAACATCGACTACCGCTACCGCCGCGACCTGCTGGAACAGGCCGACGTGTCGGCCGAGATCCCGATCGGCCCGAGCTGGAAACTGGTGGGCCGCTACGACTACTCGATGCGCGACAAGCGCGTGGTCGATGCCTTCGCCGGCTTCGAATGGGACAGCTGCTGCACCTCGGTACGCCTGCTGGCCCGCCACTACGTGTACGACCTGCAGGGCAACAGCAACAACGCCATCATGCTGGATATCGAGTTCAAGGGCGTGGGCACCTACGGCCAGCACACCGGCACCTTCCTGCGTAATGCTATCCTTGGCTATCAGTAGCCGGACTCCCGCGCCCGCCTGATCCAACTTCCAGCCTCGAGCGCGGTCCAATCCGCAGCCGGCCCGCCGGCTGTTCCTTCAGCGAATCCGATCCTTCCATGAACACATTCCGCCTTCCCGCCCTGTTCGCGCCGGTGGCCGCGCTCGTGCTCGCCACGCCCGCCTTCGCCCAGTTGCTGAGCCCCGACAACCCGCCGGGTACCGCGCAGCAGGCGCCCCAGCAGGTCCAGGGGCTGGACCGGATCGTGGCCGTGGTCAACGACGGCGTGGTCCTGCAGAGCGAGCTGAACCAGACCGTGGGCACGATCCTGCACCAGATCCAGGCCCAGGGCGGCACGCCGCCGCCGCTGGACGTGCTGCAAAAACAGGTGCTGCAGCGGCTGATCCTGAACAAGCTGGAAGTGCAGCGCGCCCGGGACAACGGCCTGCGCGTGTCCGACGACCAGCTCGACGCCGCGGTCGCCAACGTGGCCCAGCAGAACAAGATGACGGTGCCGCAACTGCAGGCGGCCATGCAACGGGACGGCGTGGACTACGGCGCCTTCCGCGAGCAGTTGCGCGACCAGTTGCTGATCCAGGAACTGCGCCAGCAGGTGATGCAGCAGGCGGCGCAGGTTTCCGACGCCGAGATCGACAACCTGATCTCCAGCCCCGCGTTCAAGCAGGGCGAGGTGCACCTGGCGCGCATCCTGATCGGCCTGCCCGAGGGCGCGACCTCCGCGCAGATCGACGCAGCCAAGGCCAAGGCCGACAAGATCGAGGACGAGCTGAAGGCCGGCAGGGACTTCTCGCAGCTCGCGGTCAGCAGCTCGGATGCGCCCGACGCACTGGAGGGCGGCGACCTGGGCTGGCGGCCGGTGGACGAACTGCCCGGTCCGATCGTGCAGATCATCAACGCCATGCAGCCGGGCCAGGTGACCGCGCCGCTGCGCGACCCCTCCGGCTTCACGATCGTCAAGCTGATCGACCGGCGCACGCCCGACACCCGCCGGATCGTCACCGAATACCATGCGCGCCACCTGATGATCAAACCCACGGCGGTGCTCACCCCGGAGCAGGCGCACGGCAAGATCGAAACGCTGTACCGCGACATCGTGGACGGCCACCAGGATTTCGCGGCGCTGGCAAAGAAGGATTCGGACGACCCGACCACGGCCAACGCGGGCGGCGACATGGGCTGGTTCATGCAGGACGACTGGGGCAGCGAGGTCGGCAAGCTGCTGGCTTCGATGAAGCCGGGCGAAGTGTCGCAGCCGTTCCAGAGCCCGGACGGTTCCTGGCACATCATCCAGTTGCTGGGCACCCGCCAGGCCGACAAGACCGAGGAGCTCGAACGCGACCAGGCGCGGCAGGCGATCGCGATGCGCAAGGGCGAGCAGGCCTACGAGCAGTTCCTGCGCGACCTGCGCTCCTCGGCCTACGTCGATATCCTCGCGCCCGGTCTGGGTGAGGACGCGACGGCATCGACCGGCAGTCCCCCGTCTCCGTGAACGCCGTGCCGGCAAGGGCCGGCACGGGGCGCCGTGACGGCCTGCCGCGGCTCGCCGTCACCGGCGGGGAACCGGCCGGGATCGGCCCGGAGCTGGTCGCGAAACTGGCGGCGACGCCCATCGCGGCGGACCTGATTGCGATCAGCGATCGCGGATTGCTGGAACGCGCCGCGGCGCGCTGCGGCGTCGCGCTGAAACTCGAAGCATTCGACGGCCGGCCGCGTGCCCTGCGCGCCGCGGGTTCGCTGCGCCTGCTGGAAGTACCGCTGCGTGCGGTGGAAATGCCCGGCAAGCCCGATCCGCGCAATGCCTTCCACGTGCTGCAAACCCTCGCGCGCGCGGCCGACGGCTGCATCGCCGGCGAATTCGATGCGGTGGTGACCGCTCCGGTGCAGAAGTCCGTGATCAACGACGCCGGCGAACGCTTCACCGGCCACACCGAACTGTTCGCCGAACGCGCGGGCCGCGAAGTGGTGATGATGCTGGCCTCGCCGGCACTGCGGATCGCGCTCGCGACCACGCACCTGCCGCTGCGCGAGGTGGCGGCCGCGATCACCCGCGATGCGCTGACGCGCACGCTGCGGATCGTGCACGCGGAACTGATCGCGAAGTTCGGGATCGCCGCGCCCCGGATCGCGGTGCTGGGACTGAATCCGCATGCGGGCGAAGGCGGCCATCTGGGTCGCGAGGAAATCGAAACGATCATTCCTGCGCTGGAAGGGCTCCGTGACGAAGGCATGCATCTGCTCGGTCCGCTGCCTGCCGACACCGCGTTCGTGCCGGCGCTGCGCGCGCGCTACGACGCGGTGCTGGCGATGTACCACGATCAGGCGCTGCCGGTGCTGAAATCCGAAGCCTTCGACCGCACCGTCAACCTCACGCTGGGCCTGCCGTTCGTGCGCACCTCGGTCGATCACGGCACCGCGCTGGATCTGGCCGGCAGCAACCGCGCCGATCCCGCCAGCATGATCGCGGCGGCGGAAATGGCGTTGAAGCTCGCGCTGCGTGCCAAGGCGACGGAAGACGGGTAGCTGCCGCAGCAGCGCCGAACCTCTCCGGTGCACGTCGTCGTGTGCCCATCCATGCCACCCATTCCTTTTCATGCCCCGCCCCAAAAAACACTACGGCCAGCACTTCCTGCACGAGCGCTCGGTGATCGGGCGGATCGTCGCCGCAATCGCGCCGCAACCGGGTGACCGTCTGGTCGAGATCGGTCCCGGCGAAGGCGCGCTGACGATTCCGTTGCTCGAGGCTGCCGGAAGACTGACCGCGATCGAGCTCGATCGCGAACTGATCGAACCGCTGCGCGCACGCGCCGCGGGCATCGGGGCGCTGGAAGTGATCCACGCCGACGTGCTGGACGTCGATTTCACCGCGCTGGCGCAGGGCGGCAAGCTGCGGCTGGCCGGCAACCTGCCCTACTACGTTTCCAGTCCGATCCTGTTCCACTGCCTCGCGCACGCGGACGCCATCGCCGACATGCATTTCATGCTGCAGAAGGAGGTGGTGGACCGGATGGCCGCCGCGCCGGGCGGCAAGACGTACGGACGCCTGTCGGTGATGCTGCAACTCGCCTGCAGGGTGGAACCGCTGTTGCGCGTGGCGCCCGGCGCGTTCCGGCCGCCGCCGGGGGTCGATTCGATGGTGGTGCGGCTGACGCCGCTGCCCGCGGCGCAGCGGCCTGATCCAGCCCTGACGTGTCACATCGAAGCCGTCGTGCGCAGCGCCTTCGGCCGGCGCCGCAAGACGCTGGCCAATGCGCTTTCCGGCTTGCTGGATGCCGATGCAATCCGCGCGGCAGGCATCGATCCGGGTGCGCGCGCCGAGACCGTGCCGCCCCCGGGTTTCGTGACCCTGGCCCGCCATGCCGCCACGGCGGGCTTGCCTGCCGATGCGGAAGTCGTTGACAATGCCGGTGCATGAGCATCCGCCAGAATCCCGTCGACGAAAAACGCGAGCCGCGTGAAGCCGAGCCGTACTCCGTGGAGGTCTCGGTGGCGGCGCATTACGTCGCCGAACAGTCCAAGCCGGAAGCCAACCGCTACGTGTTCGCCTACGTGGTCACCCTGCGCAACGTGGGCATGAAGCCGGCGCGCCTGCTGTCGCGTCACTGGATCATCACCGACGCCAACGGCAAGGTCGAGGAAGTGCGCGGCGATGGCGTGGTCGGCGAACAGCCCCGCCTGCGGCCCGGCGAGCAGTACGAGTACACCTCCGGCGCGGTGCTGGAAACCCAGGTCGGCACCATGCGCGGCGCCTACCTGATGCACGCCGATGACGGCACCGACTTCGAGACGCCGATCCCCGAGTTCGTGCTGTCGGTACCGCGCACCCTGCATTGATCGGGGCCCGCACATGGCGATCTACGCGATCGGCGATGTGCAGGGCTGTTACCCCGAACTGCAACGCCTGCTGGAACGCATCCGCTTCGACCCCGCCGCGGACAGGTTGTGGTTCGTGGGCGACCTGGTCAACCGCGGCGGCGAATCGCTGGAAGTGCTGCGGCTGGTGCACGGCATCCGCGAACGCTGCGTCGTCACGCTGGGCAATCACGACCTGAGCCTGCTCGCGATCGCCGAACGCGAACCCGAGGCGCGCGCACGCACCAATCCCGATCTGCGCCGCGTGGTCGAGGCCGAGGACGGCCCGATCCTGATCGACTGGCTGCGCCATCGGCTGCTGCTGCACCACGACGAGCAACTCGGTTTCACGATGGTGCACGCCGGTTTCGCGCCGTCGTGGACGCTGAGGCAGGCGCAACGGATCGCGCAGGAGGTCGAGCGTGCGCTGCGCGGCGCCGGTCATCGCGTGCTGCTGCAACGGATGTTCGGCAACCGCCCCTCGCGCTGGTCGCCCAAGCTGCGCGGCCACGACCGCCTGCGGGCGGCCATCAACATCCTGACCAGGATGCGCTACTGCGACGTGCGCGGCCGGATCGATTTCGAGGCCAAGGGCCCGCCCGGCGCCCAGCGACCCGGCCTGTATCCCTGGTACGAGGTGCCCGGCATGAAACCGCGCGAGACCCGCATCGTGTGCGGGCACTGGTCCACGCTGGGCCGCTTCGCCGGCCTCGGCATCCACGCGATCGACACCGGCTGCGTGTGGGGCGGTCAGCTCACCGCGCTGCGGCTGGATGAAGAAGAGCCGCGCTTCATCGCGGTCAATGCGGGGCCGAACCGGCGAAAGCCGTAGCCAAGCACACCACCAGCCGCTTTCGATCCCTGCGGATCAGCGGCGCGGCGATTTGCCGGTAAACACCGCCAACTGGGCGGCGAAGGCGCGTTGATATGCGGGCCGCGCTTCACCGCGCGCCACATAGGCGGCGAGGTTCGGGTATTCATCCAGCATGCCGGATGGTTTCAGCCTGAGCAGCGTGTGCACCATCATCAGGTCGCCCGCGCTGAAATCGCCATCGAGCCAGTCGGCGTCGCCCAGGCGAACGGAAAGATCGCGCAGGCGTGCGCGGATGCGATCCTGCACCAGCGGCATGCGTTCACCGGCCCACGGTTTGTCACCCTCCAGAATCCTGACGGTGACGAGTTCCAGGACTGGCGGTTCCACGGTGTTGAGCGCGGCGAACATCCATGCGATCGCGCGCGCCCGCGCGTTGGCCCCGCGCGGCAGCAGGCCCGCATGGCGCTCGGCGATGTGCAGCACGATCGCGCCCGTCTCGAACAGCACGAGATCGCCTTCCTCGTAGGTCGGAATCTGGCCGAACGGATGCAGCGCGCGATGCGCGGGTTCCTTCATCGCCTGGAACGAAAGCAGGCGAACCTCGTAGGGCTGGCCGACTTCTTCCAGCGCCCAGCGTACGCGCATGTCGCGCGCCAGCCCCTTGCCGCGGTCGGGCGATTGTTCGAAGGCGGTGATGACGGGAATCATGGTAACCCTCGCTCCATTCATTGATACGACGAACGGAAGGAGCGCGAATCGACATGCCGCAATCGCCTCCCGCGACCGACAGCCATCACGTTTCCAGCAAGCGCCTCCGCACTTCCGAGTGAAGTTCTGCCGTGGCCGCCGCCAGCACGCTGGTCGTTTCCAGCGTCGGTTCCGCGCCTTGCAGGTCGGTGAATATGCCGCCTGCTTCGCGCACGATCACGGCCAGCGCGGCGATGTCGAGGATGTTGACATCGGATTCGATCACGATGTCCAGCGCGCCGCGCGCGAGCAGATGGTAATGCGCGAAGTCGCCGTAGCCGCGTACCCGGTTGACCTCGCGGATCAGCGCGCCGAGCGCGTTCCAGCGGCGGCCGTTCTTCGTCAATGACTTGATGTTGCCCAACGACAGCACCGCGTCGCGCAGTTCGCGTGTATCGGCGACGTGCACGCGCTTGCCATCGAGAAACGCGCCGCCGCCGCGCCGGGCCCACATCGTTTCGCCGTACACGCATGCGTGCGACACGCCCAGCACCAGTTCGCCGCGGTGCATCAGCGCGATCTGGGTGGAGAAGAACGGCATACCGCGCACGAAGCTTTTCGTTCCATCCAGCGGATCGACCAGCCACAGGAATTCGCTTGTCCCCGTACGGCCGCGCTCCTCGCCCAAGATCGCGTGATCGGGAAACGCACGGCCGAGCAGATGGCGGATCGTGTCCTCGGCTTCGCGGTCGGCGATCGTCACCGGCGTGTCGTCGGCCTTGATCTCCACCTGCACGCCGCGCGCGAAGTGGCGCGCGATCAGCTCGCCGGCCGCCAGCGCCGCGCCGCGGGCGACGTCGAGGGCGCGATCGAGGAAAGCGTCGGAAGTTTCTGGCATCGTTTCGGCTCGGCGAACGAAAGGCGGATTCGGGATTCCAACGCTGCGCGTAGGCCCCGCAATGACGGGCAAAAACCGAACTTGAGCGTACCCGGGATGGCCGCGATCATAGCAAGCATGGACGAATCGACTTCCCGCAACGCGGCGCTCGCCGTCCGCGACCTGCGCGTGAACTGGCATCCGTGCACGCAGATGCGCGAGCACGACGCGCGGCTGCCGATGATCCCGATCGTGCGCGGCGAAGGTGCGTGGCTGATCGACGCCGACGGCAAACGCTATCTGGACGGCATCAGCTCGTGGTGGAGCAACCTGTTCGGCTACGCCAACCCGCGCATCGCCGCCGCGATCGCGGAGCAGGCGAGGACGCTCAACCACGTGATGTTCGCAGGCTTCACCCACGAGCCCGCAATCCGGCTGGCGGAAGAACTGGTGCGGATCGCCCCGGCCGGCCTCGAGCGCGTGTTCTTCGCCGGCGACGGCGCCAGCGCGGTGGAGATCGCGCTGAAGATGAGTTTCCATTACTGGCACAACACGGGCCGCCGTGAACGCACGCGTTTCGTTTCGCTCGCGAACGCCTACCACGGCGAGACGCTGGGCGCCTTGTCGGTGAGCGATCTGCCCCTGTACCGCGCGGTGTACGCACCCCTGTTGCTGCAACCGATCGTCGCGCCTTCGCCCGACTGGCTGGATGGCGAGCCCGGCGAAAGCGCGGAAGACGTGGCGTTGCGGCGCCTGCAGGACATGCGCGCGATCCTGGAGCGCCACGCACACGAGGCCTGCGCGGTGATCGTGGAGCCGCTGGTGCAATGCTCGGGCGGCATGCGCATGCACTCGCCGGTGTATCTCTCCGGCCTGCGCAAACTCTGCGACGAATACGAAGTGCATCTGATCGCCGACGAAATCGCGGTCGGTTTCGGCCGCACCGGCACGATGTTCGCCTGTGAACAGGGAAACATCACGCCGGATTTCCTGTGCCTGTCCAAGGGCCTGACCGGCGGTGCGCTGGCGTTGTCGGCGGTGTTGACGACGAACCGGGTGTACGAGGCGTTCCTGGGCGATTACGCCGCCAACAACGCCTTCCTGCATTCGCACACCTTCGGCGGCAATCCGATCGCATGTGCCGCAGCGCTGGCCTCGCTGGCGATCTTCCGCGAGGAACCGGTGCTGGCACGCAACCGCGCGCTGGCCGCGCATCTGGCCCGGCGGATCGCGCTGCTGCGCGAACATCCGCACGTCGCGGGCGTGCGCCAGACCGGCCTGATCGCGGCGATGGACTTGGTGGCCGACAAGGCGACACGCACACCGTTCCCCGGCGCCGAACGGCGCGGTCTCCGTTTCTACCTGCACGGCCTGAGGAACGGGATGCTGCTGCGGCCGCTGGGCGACACGGTGTATTTCCTGCCGCCCTACTGCATCACGGAAAGCGACATCGACCGGATGGTCGATGTCGCGATCGAAGGCATCGGGGAAGCCACGCGCTGAAACCGCTCGGGGTTCGGGCCCCGAGCGGCTTGCGCGACGCGGTCAGTGGCCGCGCACCTGCACCGACGGATCCAGCATCTGCAATGCATGGCCGACGTCGGTGGCGCCGGTGCGCTGGATGTCCTGATGGCTGTAGCTGGTGCCGGCCACCGGCAGGCATTGCCCCTTGGGCGGCGGGATGTGGCTGCCGGTATCGCGGATGCAGGTGCGGTCGCCCGGCGCCGAACCGGCCGCTGCGCATTGTTTCCGGCGGGCGCTGGCGTGGCAGCGGTCGCGGTTTGCGCGGTCTGCTGGCCACTGGCGGCCTGTGCGAAGGCGGGCGCGGCGAACGCAGCCAGGCTGCAGGCGGCGGTCAGCGCGGTGGTGAGCAGAAGCTTGTTCATGGATGTGCCTCCCGGTCGATATGCCTGATCATTGTGCTCCAGCGAAATGGGGTTGGCGTCGCGCCGCCGCAAGCACGACAGCTTTCGTTCATACTGGCGCGCCGGCGTCGCGGCTCCTGCGTTTTGGACAACGATTTCATGCGAACGATCCGTATCTTCGTCGATTGCCCGCTCCAGGCCGGTCTCGAGGTCATCCTCCCGGAGCAGGCGGCCGCCCATGCGGTGCGCGTGCTGCGACTGAAAGCCGGCGATGCACTCACGCTGTTCAACGGCGACGGTTGCGACTATCCCGCCCGGCTGATCGCGGCGTCGCCACGTGAAGTCCGGACCAGGATCGAAGCGGTGAATGCGGCGGCGAACGAATCGCCGCTGCGGATCGTGCTGGCGCAGGCTCTCGCGCGCGGCGAGAAGATGGACTGGATCGTGCAGAAGGCCACGGAACTCGGCGTTGCGGCGATCATCCCGCTGATCACGGAACGCAGCGAAGTGAGACTGGACGCGGCGCGCGCCGGAAAACGTGCCGCGCACTGGCGCGCGGTGGCGATCGCGGCCTGCGAGCAGTCGGGACGCAGCGTGCTGCCGGCTATCGCCGAACCGGCATCGCTGGAAACCTGGGCAGCTTCGCCGGACCGCGCCGATCGCACGCTCCGCCTCGCGCTGCTGCCGGACGGCGGCGTCCGTCCGCGCGCGCTCGGCGGAGTGCCTGAATCCGTCGTGCTGGTGGCGGGGCCGGAAGGCGGCTTCGGCGAACGCGATCTCTCCGGGCTGCGCGGCGCGGGGTTTCGGGGACTGGCGCTGGGACCGCGGATCCTGCGCACGGAAACCGCCGGCATCGTGGCGATCGCGGCATTGCAGGCGCTGTACGGTGACCTGTGACGGCTCGTGCACCTGCGCACGTTCGCCTGCCCGCGGGCTCCTACCCCGCTTTCGAGGCACGCAGCCGCAATTTCGATACGTCCGGCGCCACCAGCGGGCGCGATGGGCTTCCGCGCACGGTGCCGAAACGGCGGCGCGCATTCCAGTCGGCGGTCGCGGCTTTCATTTCCTCCGGCGTGCGCGCGACGAAGTTCCACCACAGCAGGATTTCCTCGCCGAACGGTTCGCCGCCGATCAGCACCAGATGCGCGGCGGCATCGGTGTGCAACGCAAGGCTCGCGCGGCCTCTCCCGAGGTAGCACAGCGCGCCGGGCGCGAAGCGTGCGCCTTCGATTCCGGCTTCACCCGCCAGCACCAGCACGGCGTATTCGAAAGATGGTTCAAGCGTAACATCGGCGCTCGCGCCACCACGCGCCGCCAGATCCATCGCGACCAGCGGCGAGAACACCTCGACCGGCGAGGTCTCGCCGAATGCGCTGCCGGTCAGCAACGTGATCCCGAATCCATCGCGCGCGATCACCGGCAGTACCGGATGATGGCGGAACGCGGGCGGCCCATGACGGTGCGCCTCGTCCAGTGCGATCCACAACTGCACCGCGTGCAGACGGCCGCCCCTTCCTTCCGGCGAATCCTCGGCGTGCGAGATGCCGCCGCCGGCGCTCATCAGATTCACCTGCCCGGGACGGATCGTCTGTTCGTTGCCCAGACTGTCGCGATGCACGACCTCGCCCTCGATCAGCCAGGTAAAGGTTTGCAGGCCGATGTGCGGATGCGGGCCGACCGCAAGGCCGTGGCCGGCTTCGAAATCGACAGGGCCCAGGTGATCGAGGAAACACCACGCGCCGACCATCCGCCGCTGCCGGTGCGGCAGGGCGCGGCGCACGACGAGGCCGTCGCCGACCTCGGCGTCGCGCGTCTCGATGCGTTCCAGCACGGGTTGGCGGGGTGAAGCCGGGCAATCCCCCGAACGCGAAACCTCGCCGCTGGTATCGGGATGGCTCATGGCGCGCGCCTCGATCGAATCCGGCGAGTGTACGCCGTGAACGCGACACGTGTGTCGCGTACCGGCATCGCGGATCGGATCGACCCGAAGCGCTGACCGCCGCGCGGTCAGGCAGTGCGCGCCAGCGCCTGCTGCACCAGTTCCTCGATCGCGGCCAGGTCGGGAATGTAGGCCTGATCGTCGCGCACCATCACCTGTTCGCGCACGCCCTGCGGCAGCGGGCTGCCGTCGCCGCTGGGGATCAGCAGGTCGGCGGAGATCGTGGTCAGGCGCGGAAAGCCCTGCGTCAGCAGACCCAGAAACGGCAGCCGGGGATGGCCCTGCAGCGCCTTCAGGATCGCCACGCGCGCGATCGCGGTGCCTTCCTCGTCGGCGATGCCGGACAGCATCGAGAACGAGAACAGCGGCAGGCGCCAGCCTCGCCAGGACAGACGGCCCAGCAGCCACGGCGGCGACAGTGGAATCGGTTCGGGCTCGGCGTAGGTGATGACCTCGGCCACGGTGGCGTTGGGCAGCAGCATGCGCCCGTTGGTGACCGGAATCATCACCCCGCGTACGTCGCGCGGCAGTTCGTGCATCGCGTTCACGCCGCTTCTCCGCCTTGCGCAGGTGCCGGCGCCGGGGGAACCTTGGCGGCTTCCAGGCGCATTTCGACGGTTTCGATCGTGCGCCCGGCCTTCGCCGGCGCGACTTCCTCGATCGGCACCAGTTCCAGATCCGCCAGGGCGCCGGTGAATACCGGTGCGGGTTTCGCGGCCGCATCCGCTGCCGATATGACCGTTTCGTGATCCTCGACCAGCCGCCACATGTCGGCGGCGGGCAGATCCGGCAACGCTTCTTCGGTCGCGGTTCCCGGCGGCATCGCGGTGGCCGCCGATGCCGGCTTCGCCTCGACCGGTGCGGACGCTTCGGGTTCGATCACCGTCTCGCCGATCCGGGCCGCGGTTTCCCAGGGCGCGGGTTCGGGCACCGGTTCCAGTTCGGCCAGCCGCGCATCGACCAGCGCCGACAGCGCGGCGGTGCCTTCATCGGAGCCAACCTCCACGACCGGAAAGTCGGCGACCAGCGATTCGATTTCCCGCGGCGACAGCGGACGCGAGGCGATGCCGGGGTCGGCGGCATCGGCGTCGTCCAGGGGCATCGCGGTCAGGTCGGGACTCGCGTGATCCGGTTCAGACGCGGAATCCCCGGCGGACTGCACCGGTTGCCCGGGCGCCGCCGCGTCGGGACGCGGGGGATAGAAATCGTTGCTGCCGCGCAGCTTGGCCAGCAGGTGACGGGCCCAGCGCGCGCGCGCCCAGCCGTCCAGTCCGCGCGAAATTTCCGCGTCGTTGAACACCACCGGCACGCCGGCGGCGTCCAGCACGGCGGCCAGCTGGTCCAGCCGGTCGGCATTGCTGGAACTGTCCAGGTTCACCAGCGCCGCGGCGACGCGGGTGGCCGTGAGCCGCTGCGCGTCGAGTTCCCCGGTGCTGGCCTGATAGACGATGTGCACCTGCGCGTCGATCGCCTCGCGCACGTGCACGGCCAGCGATTCGTCGGAATAGATGAAGGCGATGCCGGGCGCGGCACCGGCGAAGGGCTCAGACATGGCTCGTCTCCAGCATTTCGTTCACGTTGCGCAGCAGGTCGGCTTCGCTGTACGGCTTGCCGAGGTAGCGGTCCACGCCGATTTCCAGCGCGCGCTGGCGGTGCTTCTCGCCGGTGCGCGAGGTGATCATGATGATCGGCACGTCGCGCAGGCGCGGATCGTTCTTCATGTAGGTCGCCAGTTCGTAGCCGTCCATCCGCGGCATCTCGATGTCGAGCAGCATCAGGTCCGGCACGCGTTCCTGCAGTTTCTCGACCGCATCCAGCCCGTCCTTGGCGGTGACGGCTTCCAGGCCCTGGCGTTCCAGCACGCGGGTGGTGACCTTGCGCATGGTGATCGAATCGTCCACCACCATCACCATCGGCTGGCGGCCTTGCTCGCGTGCCGGGACGGCGACCACCGGTTCGGCCGGCGCGGCGGGCGCCGCGCTTTCGTGCAGCGCGGCGGCACGGCGCACCAGCGAGGCGGTGTCCAGGATCAGCAGCACCGAACCGTCGCCCATGATGGTCGCGCCGAAGATGCCGGGCACCTTGCTGACCTGCGGACCGACCGGCTTGACCACGATTTCGCGCGAACCCACCACCGCGTCCACGCGCACCGCCGCGCGCAGATCGCCCGATCGCACCATCAGCAGCGGCAACTGGCCTTCCTCGACGTTGTGCGAGGCAGGCTGGCCGAGCAACTGCGACAGGTCGTACAGCGCGTAGTCCTCGCCGGCGTAGGCAAAGGTCATCTCGCCGCTGGCGACGCGTTTTTCCATCTCCGCCCGGCTGATGCGCGCCACGCCCTGGATCGAGGTCATCGGCACCGCGAACACGCTCTCGCCGGTGCGCACCATGATCGCCTGCGTGACCGCCAGCGTGAACGGCAGGCGGATGTGGAACGTGGTGCCCTGCCCGCGCTGCGATTCGATCGACAGCGTGCCCCCGAGCTGCTTGATCTCGCTGGCGACCACGTCCATGCCCACGCCGCGGCCGGCAAGCTGGTTCACCGACTCCGCGGTCGAGAAGCCCGTTTCCAGCACGAAGGCGTACAGATCGCGATCGGACAACTGCGCGTCGGGATGCAGCAGTCCGCGTTCGATCGCCTTGGCGCGGATCGCGTCGCGGTCGAAACCGGCGCCGTCGTCGGACACCCTGATCAGCACTTCGGTGGCTTCGCGGCCCACCGCGATCGTGACCGTGCCTTCCTCGGGCTTGCCCAGCGCGAGGCGCGTGGCGGGATCCTCGATGCCATGCGCCAGCGCGTTGCGCAGCATGTGCTCGAACGGCGCCTTCATGCGCTCCAGCACGTTGCGGTCCATCTCGCCCTGCGCGCCCTCGACCCGCAACTGCGCGCGCTTGCCCAGCTCGGATGCGGCCTGGCGCAGCGTCCGGCGCAGGTTGGGCACCATCGATTCGAACGGCACCATCCGGGTGCGCATCAGGCCTTCCTGCAGGTCGGAACTGACGCGCGACTGCTGCAGCAGCAGCGTTTCCGACTGGCGTGCCTGGTCGTCCAGGATGCCCTGCAGCGAGGCCAGGTCCGATACCGACTCCGCCAACGCGCGCGAGTACTGCTGCAACTGCGAATAGCGGTCCAGCTCCAGCGGATCGAACGCGGCATGGCCGCCTTCGTTCTCGCGCTGGTAGCGGGACAGGATCTGCGCTTCGGTCTCGATCTCGAGTTTGCGCAACTGCTCACGCAGGCGCGCGACGGTCTGTTCCAGTTCGACCAGGTTGAAGCGGAAATTGGAAACCTGCTGCTCCAGGCGCGAGCGGTAGATCGACACCTCGCCCGCGTAATTGACCAGCGAGTCCAGCAGGTCCGAACGCACCCGGATCATTTCCTGCGGCGCGCGCGGTTCGTCGTCGAAACTGGGTGCGGCGCGCGGCGCCGGCGCCGCGGTCCTTGCGGGCACGGCCGGGCGGGTTTCGGCCTGCGGCGCCGACGGGGATTCGCCGCGGGCCAGCGCCTCGAAGCGCGCGATCGCGTTGACCGGCATCGCGATGGCCTGACCGCGGATCACCCGCTGCAGCAACTGGTGGAGGCGGTCGAATCCGCCTTCCAGCGATTCGATCACCTCGGGATCGGCCGTGCGGCTGCCGTCGGCAAGGGTTTCCATCAGCGTTTCCATCGCATGGCCCAGATCGCCGATCGGGGCCAGACCCACCACGCGCGCACCGCCCTTCAGCGTGTGCAGGTCGCGCTGCAGGCCATGCAGGGCATCGCGGTCTTCCGGCGTTTCCCGCAGCGTGGCCATCAGGCCGTCGCTGTGGTCGAGGATCTCGCTGCCTTCCTGGGTGAACAGCTCGATCAGGTCGGGATCGAGGTCGGGCAGTTCCAGCGCGCCGTCGGGCTGCGAATCGTCCGGGAACGCCGGCATCCGCGCCAGCTTGATCGCGCGTTCGGTCTGGCGGCGCGCGCGTTCGGCGTTGTCGGCGGCGATGCGCGCGGCCTTGGCCTTTTCCGCGGCGGCACGCCCGGCCTCGGCCTTCTCCGCGGCGATGCGTATCGCCTCGGCCTTCTCCGCCGCGCTCCGTTCCGCTTCGGCCTTTTCGGCCGCAGTCCGCTCCGCGGCAAGACGTTCGGCCTCCGCCTGTTCGGCCGCAAGACGCTCCCTTTCGGCTTGTTCGGCGGCGAGGCGCTCGGCTTCCGCGCGTTCCGCGGCAAGTCGTTCCGCCTCGGCTTGCTCGGCGGCAAGACGTTCGGCTTCGGCCTGTTCCGCGGCAACGCGCTCGGCTTCCGCACGCTCGGCCGCAAGGCGTTCCGCTTCCGCCTGTTGCGCGACGAGGCGCTCGGCTTCCGCACGCTGGGCTGCGGTGCGTTCGGCCTCGAGCTTCTCCATCGCGATGCGCAGCGCTTCAGCGTTCTCGGCCTCGATGCGTTCGGCCTCGGCCCGCTCCGCGGCGAGGCGCTCGGCTTCCGCACGTTCCGCGGCAAGCCGTTCCGCCTCGGCTGTTTCCGCCGCCGCGCGTTTGGCTTCGGCCTTCTCGGCGGCGAGGCGATCCGCCTCGGCCTGCTCGGCAGCCCTGCGCGCGGCTTCCGCCCGCACCGCGGCTTCTTCCGCGGCCAGCTCCTGCGCGGAAAGAGTGGTCGTGTCTTCGGCAGTCGGCAGCGTGGACCCGGCAGCCAGGAATTGCGCGACGCCGTCTTCCGGTGCCGCGGGCCCGGCTGCTTCCGCAAGCGATGCTTCCGCGCGCCCCGGCACCGCCTCGACGGGTACCTCGTGCGGCACGCCGTCCGTCACTGCCTGCACCTGATCCACGTGCCAGGCTTCGTCCAGCGCCGCGGCGAGGGGATGTTCAGGCAACGAATCGCGCAGCGCGACCACGCGTTCGGTCAGCACGGTGGTATCCGGCACGTCCGGCACCGGCGCGTCGAACTGCGCGATCACGTGCTCGCTCAGCGCGACCGTGTCGCGGAGCGCGTCGCGTCCTTCGCGATCCAGCGGTACCTGCGCCGCGCGCGCTCGCTTGAACCAGGTTTCCATCGGCGCCAGCACGGAGGTCAGCGCGTCGATGCCCACCATCGCCACCGCGCCGTGCAGGGTGTGCGCGGTGCGCACCATCGCCTCGTCCACCGGCTGCGGCTGTTCTGCGCTGCGCGCCAGATAGTCGCGCAGGGTGTCGAGATGCTGTCCCACTTCGGTGCGCAGGACTTCCAGCAACGCGGGATCGACCGTCGGCAACACGGCCTGCGGACCGGCCGGACCGGCCGCTTCCCCGGCAAGCGCCGGCGTTTCCTCCGCTGCTGGCGGTTCCGGCGCGGACGAGCTTTCGATTGCCGGCGCACGCGGCACCCAGCGGCGCACCTTGCGCACGACCTTGTGGTAGCCCTGCGTGAAATCCGAAACCCTGGCAGGTTCGCCCGCGGCCAGCTTGTCGGCGGCCTGCATGATCGCGTCCAGCGGTGGATCGATGGTGACCGCCTCGCCTTTCAGCGCGGCCAGCAGCTTGGGCAGCGTGGCCACGGCCTCATCGACCAGCGCCTGCACCTCGGCGCCCGGCGCGATGGTGTGGTCGAGCACGCGGTTCAGCATGTTCTCAACCTTCCACGCGAATTCGCCCAGGGCCACGGCGCCGACCAGCCGCCCGGAACCCTTCAGCGTGTGGAAGGAACGGCGCACGGGCGTGAGCGCCTCCAGATTCTGCGGATCGGCTTTCCACGCGGGCAGGTTCGCGTTGATGCCCGCGATTTCCTCGCCCACTTCCTCCACGAACACCTCGCGGATTTCCTCGTCGATGCCGGCGGCTTCCTGGAAGGTGGTCGCGGCGGGTGCGGCGCCGGTGACCGGCTCCAGCACTGTCTCCTCGATCTCAATCCATTCGCCTTCGCCACGGGTGTCGACGGGTGAGGGCGGGCGGGTGGGCTCGGTCTCGACCAGCTTGAGGCCGGACATGTCCTGCGCCACGAGAGGAATCATCCCGGCTTCGCCGACGATCAGGTCGTCCACGCCCTTGCCGGCGGCGACGCTGA
>JAJPHQ010000096.1 GCA_021325195.1 Gammaproteobacteria bacterium
ATTCCTCGAAATCGCGCAGGATGATCGCCTCGCGATACTTGTCCGGCAGCGACTGGATTGCCGCGGCCAGATCGGCGCGCAGGTCCGGCCGGGTGTAACAGGCGAAGATGCGGTGATCCTCGTCGGGCAATTCGGTCTGTCCCCGCATGCGCCGCATCATCCGCTGACACTCGCGCCGCACGATCGAGAACAGCCATGCACCGAACGAACCAGCAGTGCGCAATGCGCCGATCCGGCGGTACACCGTCCACAGCGATTCCTGCACCGCGTCATCGGCATCGGCCGCCGATGCGCACTGGCTCTGTGCGATCCGGCGCAGATCCGGCTGGCAGACCTCAAGCAGGCGCTCCAGCGCTGCCTGATCCCCCTGGCGCGCCGCTTCGATCAGGACGGGATCGTTGGACATGGCAATTCAGAAGACCGAATGGGCCATTGCCGGCTTGCATTGCGGTGTACGCGCATCATGCCTTTCGCGCCGCCGGTCGCCGGCGCCGCCACACAAAGCCGAACAACCCATCCAGCGACCAGCGCCCCGGCCCCCACGCGATCACGGTCATCAGCATCAGGCCCCAGATCTTGTGATCGGAGAAATCCGAGGTGTTGAACAGCCCCGTCCAGAAACCGTGCGGCCACAGCGCGTGATACGAGACGAAGGCGATGATGTTGTAGACGAACAGGAACAGCGCGAGCGGCCGGCCGAACAGGCCGAGGCCCACGAACCACGGAACGATCAGTTCGATCCAGGTGCCGAGCACCGCGGCCACGTCGGGCGGCAGCAGCGGCACCCGATACATGGTGTTGAACAGAAACCGTGTGCCTTCCGGGTCTTCGAACTTGACCACGCCGGCGTGCCAGAACGCCAGCGCCACCCACACCCGCATCAGCAGCAACACGGTCGGGCCGAGCCACGCTCCCAGCCAGTCGGCGGTGCGGCGGCAGCAGCTGTCCACGCACTGGATCAGCGACATGATCCGGGCTCCTCGCGGCAGTCGAGTGAAGCAAGCGCGACCAGCAGGCCGCGCTCGACGAGACCGGAGATGCAGACGGCAAGATCGAAACCGGCTTTCCGCGCGCAGGCCGCGGCAAGTGCGTCGTCCAGCGAGCGTCCCTGCGCGAGCGCCTCGACGCAGGCGAAGCTGGCGGCATCGAGTGCAGCCATCGCGACTTCGCCGTCTTCGCGCCACAACAACACCCGTTCACCGGCTTCGGGCAGTTGCAAGCGTGCCTCGCCCGGATGCATGGCGTAGTCCCAGATGGTCAGCACGGCGTGCGGGCTGGCGAACAGACGCACACCGGGGTGCAGATCGATCCGCAGCGGCCCGTCGATCGCGATCAATGCTTGCGCGAATGCATCGGGCGACAACGATTCGGCATCCGCCGCCAGGGCAACTTCCTGGCGCAGCCATTCCAGCCGTGCGACGTCGGGCAGGTACGGCAAACCACGCGTTTCCGGCAGCGACCCGAGGTAGTCGGCGAAATGCGCGCCGAAGGCCTGCAAATTGCCGGAACGCGAAGGATGAGCGGAGCGGTAGCCGCGCGCGGTCTGATCAAAAAAGTCCTCGCCGACCAGCGCCCGCACCGCCGGAAACGCGGTGCGCAGCGCGCCGGTCTGATTCTCGTTGCAACTGCGGCGGTAGATGCGCAGGCGCGCCGCCGGTTCCAGGCCGTTGCCGGCGATGGCGTCGAGCGGCCCGGGTTCGCGATCGTCGTACAGCGCCGCCAGAAAGCCGCGCTGCAACTCATGCAGCGCGGACACGGCGCGCATCGAGCACCTCCTGGGCGTGGGCGGCTTCCGCCATCAGCACCTCCAGTCCGGGAATGTCCTGGTCCCACTCGATCAGGCTCGGCACGGGGCCGAACATTGCAATCGCCTCGGCGTACAAATCCCACACCTTGCCGTCCACGCGCCGGCTGTGCGAGTCGATCAACAGCGGCACCGGCAGGTTCTCCTTGCGCGTGAAGCCGGCCAGATGGATTTCGCGTACCGCCTTGCGCGGCAGTGCGCGCAAATAGGTCAGCGGATCGAAATCATGGTTGACGCCGTTGACGTAGATGTTGTTGACGTCGCACAGCAGGCCGCAGCCGCTGCGCCGCACCACTTCCGCGACGAAATCCCATTCGGTGTAATCGCCGTCGCGAAAGCGCAGATAGGTGGCAACGTTTTCCACCAGCAGCTCCCGCCGCAGGATGTCCTGGACCTGTCCGATCCGCGACACCAACAGCGTCACCGCCTCCTCGGTAAACGGCAGCGGCAGCAGGTCGTTGCCGTGGCGGCCGTCGATTGCGCCCCAGCACAGGTGTTCGGAGACCAGTTCCGGCTCGTAGCGATCGACCAGCGCGGCCAGTCGTCGCAGGTGCCCGGCATCCAGCGCATCCGCCGAACCCAGCGACAACCCGACGCCGTGCAGGCTGAGCGGATAGTCCACGCGGATGCGTTCGATGGCGACATGCATGGCCCCGCCCGCGCCGAACAGGTTCTCGCTGTGCACTTCCAGCCACGCTATCCGGGGCTGCTCGTGCAGCACCCGTGTGACATGCGGGGCGCGCAGCCCGATGCCGGCTGCAGCCGGCATCGGACGCACGCCCGTGGCGCCCGAGCTCGTCACGGAACCGGCTCTCAAGCCGACTTCAGGCTGCCGCCGTCGATCTTGGTGCACACGCCGGCCGGCACCGCGACGAAAGCGCTCGGATCCCGTGCCTTGGGATCCTGGCCTGCACAGGAATGGCCAGGGGACTGGCAGTCGTTCTTGAATGCGGCGTTGATGCCGTAGCAGGGGACGAGCTTGTCCTTTTTCATCATCGCCATGGTTTCCTGCTTCTTCATCTTCATCATCGCGGGCGTCATGTTCATCGGCTGCTGCGCCGCGGCAGCGGAGGCCACGCCCAGCGCGACGGCACAGGCGAGGGCGGACTTGAGGAGTTGCGGATGGTTCATGGAATGTCTCCGTGGAGGGAATGCCGGAAAGGCTCCGGTACCCCATGGAGGCGCCGAACAGGCAAAAGGATTCACGTCCGGAACCGGTTTCGAGACGGCGCTCAGCGTCGCTCGCTCACGCCACTGCCCGTTGTCGTCCAGTGCACGCCGTCGCCGCTGTTCTGGATTTCGTAGCGGTAGCGATCGGGCGAATCGAAGACGTTGAGCGTCCGGAACCAGTGTTTCTTGCCTGCCTTGTCGGTGAAGCTGCCGGAGTAGCTCCACGTCTTGCCCTGCAGGCCGAGATCGGGGCTGGCAACGTCCGCATCGGTCGTGATGCCTGCAAAGCGGTATTTCCCGGAAGCCGCATCGTAGGTGTACACCGAAAGCTGGTACTGCGGCGCGGCGACGCCCTCGATGTGCGCCACGCCATTGCATACCAGGAACAGGTGCCGGTCGCTGGACCATTTGCAGTCGTTGACGCCGGTCACGTGCGTCGGTTTTTTCGCCCCGAATGCCATGAAGCTGCCATGCAATTGCCAGCGGCCCGCGAACATCGCCAGCGCCGCACTGCCCGTCGCTGTGGCGGGCGTGGCTGCGAAGGCCTGGAAGGGCGCGAGCAACGCGACAGGGAACAGGATGGCTGCGGATTTCATCGGTTCGACTCCTCGCCAGACGCGCAGCAGGCTACGGCCTTGCTCCTGCGGCGCCGGTCCTGTCATCGGCATGCAGGCGCTTCACGGCGAAGCGGCGCCGCGGATCGCCGGGCTCCGCGCGGCCGCGGCGTTCGCATGCTGCGATGACTGTTGCTGCGCCATCGCCGCGGCCCTGGGCCACAGCGCGTCCAGCTTGTTCTTGAGCCTGAGCTGCGCGGCATTGCGCAGGCCTTCGTCGAGTTCGAGTTGCTGCGGGGTTTCGACGGGTGGCGGCGCATCGGGTGCGCGGGTCAGCGCGGCCAGTTCCGGCGCGACCAGCCCGGTCAGCGCGAACCAGGCATCGTCATGGATGCCGGCCTGCTGCAACAGCATGCCCGGCAGTTGCCATGCCGCGGCGTCCTGCCGCACCGCGCGGTCCATGTGCGCGGTGTCGATCAGCAGGTACGGCACCGTCTGCACCAGGAATCCGCCGCCGTTCCGGAAGCCGGCCTGCTGGTACGCCGGCACCAGCGCCGGCAGGTGATCGCCGAAGAACAGTACCAGTGTCCGGCGCTTGCGCTGCGCCAGCGTGTCGATCAGCCGGCCGAGCTGCTGGTCGGCGTGCTGCATGTGATAGATGTAGTTGCGCAGTATCAGTTGCGCATAGGGATCGGTCACGCTGGCCGGCACCGGGATCGCATCGCGCGCCCGGGTGTCGATGCCCGCGCTGTAATCGTAGGGTCCGTGCGCCTCGATGCTGATCCCCAGCACGAAACGCGGCGATCCCTCGTCCGGCAACTGGCGCAGCAGTTCGTCCGTGAAGGCCTTGTCCGACATGAAATTGCCGTCGTTGGCCTTGTCGGCGGCCGGAAAATCGCCGATCGAGATGAACCTTCCGAAGCCGAGCTCCCTGAACGCCTGCGTGCGGTTCCAGAAACCGGGCTGGTTGCCGTGCACGGCGAGGGTCAGATAACCCTGCTGATCGAGCGTGCGCACGATGCCCGGAATCTTCTTCTGGTGGATCTGCAGATACGGGAACTGCACGTCGGGGAAATAGCGCAGCGACAGGCCGGTCAGCACCTCGAACTCGGTGCGGATGGTGCCGCCGCCGAAGGTCGGCACGTGCAGTTGTCCCGAGATGCCGTGCCGCGCGAGGCGGTGCAGGTTGGGCGTGAGGTCGGTGCCCTCCGGCCAGCCGTTCATGATCGCGGGATCGAAGAACGATTCGGACAGGATCACCACGATGTCCGGCTTCTGCGCGTCGGCACCGCTCGCGGGCTGCGTGCGGGCGCTGACCTCGGGTTCGTAGCGGGCCATCAGGCGCAGCGCGGCGGGGACGTCGGCGTGTTTCTGCGCCGTCTTGAATTGCAGGTGAAACAGCAGCAGCGAGCTGATCAGCCCGGTGTGCTGGCGCGTCGCCGCGGCCGACCACGGCTGCATCCCCAGCCGCTGCTTGTTGTAAACCGTGCCCCACGCCGGCATGCCCGCCAGCAAGGTGACGAGCGCGGCCGCCAGCGCCAAGGCGCCGATCGCCCGCCCGCGCCGGGGGTGCCGCGCCAGCAGCGGCGGCTCGAAGCGGACCAGCGCGGCCAATGCGGCCACGCATGCCGCGAGCGCGAGGATCAGCCACGGGATGGCGGGCACGTAACCCGCCAGGAGATCGCCGCCGCCGTGCCGCAACTGGCCCAGCATCCGGAAATCGGCCGGCATCAGCGGCACCGCGAGGTTGCGCATCTTCAGCGCGTTGACGCCGTACAGCAGCGCTTCCACACCGAACGCGAGCAGCAGGGACAATCCCGCGCGGCGGGTCCACAGCAGCAGCAGGAACGCCAGCAGCAGGCCCGGCAGCGCGTTGCTGATCATCAGCAGCGGCGTGTTCCACCACGGCGTGGCCGCGGAATGATGCCACAGCGCGGAGGGCGCGATGTCCGCGCCACCGTCCAACCACGCGGTGCACAGCACGAAGATGCACGCCAGCAGCATCAGCAATGCGATGCGTGCCTTGCGCGATGTGCGCGGTGCGCCGGGCGCGGGGGGAAGCGGCATGGGTCGGCGGAGGGTCCGGATCCGGACAAGGGAGGGTAACCGGAATGACATGAACGCGGCCGTCCGGGTTCCGTTGACCGTTCAGGCGGCCGGCATAATGAACCGATGTTGTCCCTGCCGCCTTCGCTGGAGCGCCTGGTCCGTGATCGCTACGAGGCGCTCGCCGCGTGCTGCCGTGCCGCGGGCGTGGCGATGCACGACGACGCCGGCGTGGGCGAGCGGCTGCGGCGTCTGCTGCTGGCCAGCGACTTCGCGTTCGAAGCGTTGCGCGCCGAGCCCGCGCTGCTCACCGCGCCCGGACTGGAACGCCTGCGCGATCCTGCGCCGGCGTCCGCGCGCGCTTCGGTGCTGGCGGCGGGCGGCGATCCGCTTGCGCGGCTGCGGCGTTTCCGGCGCGCCGAGGCGGTGCGGCTGGTGTTCCGCGACGTCAACGGCCTCGACGAGATCACCGACACGCTGGCCGGCGCCACCGACCTGTACGAAGTGCTGATCGCCACCGCATTGCGGTGGGCGGAGGGCGCGGCGCGCGCGCGTCACGGCACGCCGCGCAACGCGGCGGGCGCCGTGCAATCGCTGGTGGTGTTTGCGCTGGGCAAGCTGGGCGGCGGCGAGCTCAATTTTTCCTCGGACGTCGATCTGGTGCTGGCGTGGCCCGAGGCCGGCGAGACCGACGGCGCGCGTCCGCTGGACAACGCCGAATTCTTCGCGCGCATCGCGCGCGAATTCGTGCGGCTGCTCGCCGAAGCCACCCATGACGGCATCGCCGCGCGCGTGGACCTGCGTCTGCGGCCGTTCGGCGAATCCGGACCGGTGGCGGCCACCTTCGCGGCAATGGAGCAGTACTACCAGCGCGAGGGACGCGACTGGGAACGCTACGCCTGGATCAAGGCGCGGCCGGTTGCGGGCGATCTCGCCGCGGGCCGGCGCCTGCTGGAAACCCTGCGGCCGTTCGTGTATCGCCGCTACTTCGATTACACCGCGCTGGCGGGTCTGCGCGACATGAAGGCGCTGATCGACGCCGAGGTCGCCCGCCGCGACCTGGCCGACCACCTGAAGCTGGGTCCCGGCGGCATCCGCGAGATCGAATTCATCGTGCAGTTGCAGCAGCTGATCCGGGGCGGACGCGACGCCGCGCTGCGCCAGCGCGGCCTGCTGCCCGCGCTGGATGCCTGCGCCGCGCGCGGTTATCTGCCGCAGGCGCAGGCACGCGCGCTGCGCGGGGCCTATCTGTTCCTGCGCCGCCTGGAAAACCGGGTGCAGATGTTGGCCGACCGCCAGACCCACAGGTTGCCAACCGACGACGAAACGCGCACGCGGCTGGCGCTGACGCTGGACTATCCCGACTGGAGCGCGCTCGAAAGCGCATTGAGCGCGCATCGCGAAAGGGTGGCGGCGCTGTTCGCCGAGGTCCTGCGGCCGCGCGCGACCGGGCAGGCCGCTGCCGACCGGACGGAACGGGCCCGGCACGGCGAAGCGATCTGGCAGCGCGCGCGCGGCGGCGATCTCGACGCGGGGCTGCTCGCGCAGGCGGGCTTCGTGCCGGCCGAGGCCGCTCTCGATGCCCTGCGCCAGGTCGCCGCGCTGCGGGGCCTGTCGGCGCGCGGCGCGCGGCGGCTCGATCAGTTGATGCCGGCCCTGATCGACGCCGCCGCCGAAACCGCTGCGCCGGCCGAGTCGCTGCCGCGCCTCGCCCGGCTGGTGCAGGCAGTGGCGCGGCGCTCGGCGTATCTGGCGCTGCTGCAGGAACAGCCCGCGGCGCGTGCACGGATCGCGCGGCTGTGCGCGGACAGCGCGTTCCTGGCCGAGCGCGTGATCGCGCAACCGCTGCTGCTGGACGACGTGCTCGATCCGCGGCTCGAACATCTGCCGCGCGAGCGCGCGCGCATCGCGGAAGAACTCGGACGGCAGCTTGCGGCGCAGCCGGAAGGCGATGCCGAATCGGTGCTGGTCGCGATCGCCGAATGGCGCGACAGCTTCGCGTTGCGCGCCGGACTGGCGCTGCGCGACGGACACCTGGACGCCATCGGCACCGCCCGGCTGCTGGCGGCACTGGCCGACACGGTGGTGGCGGCGGTGCTCGGGCTGGCGACGGACGAATTGGTCGCGCAGCACGGCCGGCTGCCGGTCGAGGGCTCCGGCATGGCCGTGCTGGGCTACGGCAGCCTGGGCGGAGACGAAATGGGCTTCGCTTCCGACCTCGACCTGGTGTTTGTGTACGACGCCGCGCGCGGCGAGCAACCGAGCGACGGCAAACGTCCGCTGGAAGGCTCGCGCTGGTACGCGCGCCTGGCGCAGCGCGTGGTGCACTGGCTGTCGGCCGCGGGTCGCGCCGGGCGGCTGTACGAGGTCGATACGCGCCTGCGCCCCGACGGCGGCAAGGCGCTGCTGGTCGCGAGCCTGCCGGCGTTTTTCGCCTATCAGCGGGAACGCGCGTGGACCTGGGAACTGCAGGCGTTGACGCGCGCGCGCGCCGTGGCCGGCGATCCCGCGCTGTGCGGCGCGTTCGCGCGCGAACGCGCCGCGGTGTTGCGGCGCGCGCGCGCTCCGGCACGGGTGTGCGCGGACGTGCTGAAGATGCGTGCGCAGTGGCGCGCCGAACGCGACCGTTCCGATCCGGAACACCTGGATCTCAAGCAGGGCGCGGGCGCGCTGCTGGACATCCAGTTCCTGCTGCAGGGACTGGTGCTGCAGCATGCCGCCGCCGTCCCGCCGTTGACGGAGCCCGGCGACACGCCGGGCCTGCTGGATGCCTGCGAAGCGGCGGGCTTGCTGCCTGCGCCGGATGCCGCGCACCTGCGCGCCGCGCACGCCGACCTCTTGGCGCGCTCGCTGGCCTGCACGCTGGCGGCGCAGCGGCGCGTGGTGCCGCGCGACGCGGCGCTGCAGGCGCAGTGCCTGAATGTGCTGGACATTGCGCGGCGCGCGGGCTTCGATTTCACGGCATAGCGGTCATTTGCTTGGGAAGCTCTGAACAAATCCATCCAGGATTTGCCAGAACACGCCGAATTCGGCTTCGCCAATCAAGCACGCGCAGCCCATGCGTGCTTGATTGGCGGTCGGCACATCCCTGTGCCGCATGGAAACTCTGATGAATCAGAGTTTCCCTTACGCCGCATGGCGCGCCGCGAACATCGCGCGCAGTTGCGCGGCGACTTCGCCCGTTTCGCGCAGCGGTGGCGCGTGGCCGGGCGGCGCACCGGGATCGGTCAGCAGCCCGCGTTCGCGCAGGGCGTCGTGGAAGCGTGCCCGGATGTCCGGCAGCGGCGCGGTCGTCACGGTGTGCACCGGCAGGCCGGTGGCGCAGGCTTCCGAGATCATGTTGACGGAATCGGGCGTGACCACGATCCGGTCCGCCCAGCCCAGGATGCCCGGGTAGGGATTGGCGCCGCCGCCGCTCCAGAACACGCCGGGGAACTTCGCCAGCGCGTCGCGCAGGCTTTGCGCGAACGGCGCGGGCGTGCGCCGCGAGGCGGTGGCCAGCACGCTGCCGCCTTGCGCCAGCGCGGCCACCGTTCCGGCCAGTGCCTGCGCGAGCCTGGCGTCGAATTCGATGCCGCGGCCGGGGCCGCCGACCAGCAGCGCGATGCGCGGGCGCGGCAGCGCGCCAAAATCGGGAAACGCCTCCCGGGCCGAGGCCAGCCAGGCGTCGTCCACCGGATTCAGCGCACCCAGCGTGCGGATCACGTTCGCGCCGGCGAGATCGTCGTGGCGCGGCGCGATCACCGCGTCCCAGTGCCGGGTGTCGAGACGCGGATCGAGGATCTGCACGGTGAAGCAGGCGCCATCCGACAGGCTGCGCAGCATCCGCGTCAGCAGCGCGGCGTCGCGGCCGCAGCCGATCGCGAGGTCCGGCCACGGCGGCGTGAAAGCTTCCCGGTCGCGGGCACTCAATGCCAGCCGGCCGCCGGGCAGTTGCCGGGGCGCGCACCACGACCACGGCGGCCGCAGCGGCAGCACCAGCACCCGCGCCGGCACGTCCAGCGCCGCCGCCAGCGCCAGCGCCTGGCGCTCGTTGCCGGCGGCGCCATCGCTGATCACCCAGGCGGAGCGGGGCGTGAAGGGCATCGGGGTCGGATCCGGCCGGAACGGTCGCGCGATTATGCGGGATTCACCGGGAGGTTAGACTGCGGCCACTGGAATCACGGGACATCCGCTTTGCTGCCGACGTGGGAAATCGCGGCCCGGTTGTTGCTTGCTGCCGTGCTGGGCGGCGTGATCGGCTTCGACCGCGAGCGGCACACCTGGGCCGCAGGGCTGCGCACGCACATGCTGGTGTGTCTGGGCGCATCGCTGGTGATGATCGTGTCGGCGTTCGCGTTCTCCGACATCCTGCAGCAGTGGCCGCGCGTGGTGCTGGACCCCTCGCGGATGGCCGCGCAGGTGATCAGCGGGATCGGTTTCCTGGGCGCGGGCACCATCCTGTTCCTGCGCCACGAGAACGTGGTGCGCGGCCTGACCACCGCGGCGGGGCTGTGGACGGTGGCGGCGATCGGTCTCGCGGTCGGCGGCGGCATGTACGCCGCCGCGGTGATCGCGACCGCGGTGGCGTGGGTGATCCTGGCGGTCCTGCGGCCGATCGAACGGCGTTTCCTCACCCGCCGGGCCGCGCCACAGGTGCGGGTCGGATTTGCCGGCAACGCCTCGCTGGCCGCGATCGAGTCGGTGCTGGCCGCGCAGGGTCTGCCGCTGACGGAAATGGTCACCCGCCGGCGTCCGGACGCGGGTGACGAAGTGAGCCTGCGCTTCGTCCGGGGCTGCGATCGCGGCCGCCTGGGCGGCGTGGCCGACGCCCTGCGCACGCTGCCGGGGGTGCAGTCGGTGTCGATGGATTTGACGCCTCCGCACGGATGAGCCGACCCGGGCGGCGGTCGGGTAGAATGCCGGGGTCGATTTCGCATACCCAGTCCGCATGAATTCCGACATGGCCTCGTCGATCCCGGTGGGAGAACCCGCCAATGCCCGGCGGCGCTACGAAGTGACGCCGGCCGACCTGCCGCTGTCGTGCCCGCTGCCGGAAATGACCCTGTGGAACTCGCATCCGCGGGTGTATCTGCCCATCGTCGAGGATGGCGGCGAGACCGTGTGCCCTTACTGCGGCGCGACTTACGTCCTGAAGCGAGACACCGCCTGAATTCCCGGCGGCCGGTCACGCCGCGAACGTGAAGCACGGCGTGTTTCTTGCAAGTAGTTTTGCATGCTCGCGCCTCGAATGCAGGGGACGATGACCGACAGTGCCTCGCCCCGCCGTCCGCTGACCGTCGTCCAGCTGGTTCCCGCGCTGGAGAACGGCGGCGCCGAACGTTCCACCCTCGAGATCGGCCGCGCGCTGGTGGATGCCGGGTACCGCTCGGTGGTGATCTCGCGCGGCGGCCGACTGGTGGAGCGCCTGCGCGAGGAGGGCAGCGAGCACCTGGAACTGGATATCGGCGCCAAGTCGCTGAAGACCCTGACCCGGATCGGCAAGCTCCGGCGCACGCTGGCCGCGCTCGGCCCCGACATCGTGCACGCGCGTTCGCGGGTGCCGGCGTGGGCGGCCTGGCTGGCCTTGCGACGCATGCGGCCCCGGCCGCACTTCGTCACCACCGTGCACGGCCTCAACACGCCCGGTGCGTGGAGCCGGATCATGACCCGCGGCGAACGGGTGATCGTGGTGTCGCAGACGGTGCGGGATTTCGTGCTCAGCCACTACCGCGATGTCGATCCGGCGAAGCTGACCGTGATCCCGCGCGGGATCGATCCGGCCGAATTTCCGTACGGCTACCGCCCCGACGACCCGTGGCGCCGGCGTTTCTTCGGCGAGTTTCCGCAGCTCGCCGGCGCGCCGCTTCTCACGCTGCCGGGACGCGGCACGCGCCTGAAGGGGCACGCCGACGCGATCGCGCTGCTGGCGGGCCTGCGCGCGCGCGGCCTCGACGCGCGGTTGCTGCTGCTGGGGGTGGTCGAGCGCGGCCGTGAAGCCTACCTCGCCGAACTGCGCGCGCTGGCGCGGGACCGCGGTGTGCACGAGCTGGTGGTGTTCTCGCCGCCGCGCAACGACGTGCGCGACGTCTATGCCGCATCCGAACTGATCCTGCAACTGTCGAACAAGCCCGAGAGTTTCGGCCGCACGGTGCTCGAGGCACTGTCGCTGTGCCGCCCGGTGCTTGGCTATGCGCACGGCGGCGTGGGCGAACTCCTGGCCGAACTGTATCCGGCCGGACGGGTGCCCCCCGGCGACATCGAGAAACTCACCGAGCGCGCCGCCGAACTCCTGAGCCGCGCACCGCCGATCGCGCCGCTGCACCGCTATCGCCTGGCCGACATGCAGGCGCAGACGCTGGAACTGTACCGCGAGCTGGCCGCGGCTCCGCGCGCCGCCTGACCGCAAGACGCGCGCGCCGTGCGCAGGTTACGATGCGCATTCCGTTCCGGCGCGGTTTCCGACCTGCATGCCCGACACGCTGCGCACGAGGGCGTTTGCGATCCTGCGCTCGCCGCTGCTGCCGATCTGGCTGGTGATCTTCCTGCTGCCGTTCGGACGCGCCTGCGAGCTGGGCGTGCTGCTGTGCATGCTGGGCGCCGTGTTCCTGTTCGTGCGCGATCGGCATGCGCTGGCCGCCCATCCGGGCGCGCGGCTGTTGCTGTGGCTGTGGGCCGCGTACCTCCTGGCCGCGCTGATTTCCGCGCCGGCGGCGGTCGATCCCGCGCGCACCTGGAGCACGGTCGCGGCGCTGATCCGGTTCGCGCCGTTCGGCCTCTACGTGTGCTTCGCGGTGCGGCGCGAAGCACGCTTGGTCGCGCTGGGCGAAGCGACCGGCGTGATCGTCGCGCTGTGGGCGCTGGATGCGTGGGTGCAGGCGCTGACCGGATTCAGTCTGGGCGGTCACGCCGAGGCGCAGCGCATCTCCGGCATCTTCGGCGCGAACGATTTGAAACTGGGACCGGTGCTGGCCTCGCTGGCGCCGTTCGTGCTGTGGGGTGCGCGGCGGCGGTTCGGCCGCGCGGGCCTGATCGCCGCGATGCTGTTCCTGCTGGGTCCGATCCTGCTGGCGGGCTCGCGCGCGGCGTGGATCACCTACGGCCTGGTGCTGCCGGCGTTTTTCTGGTGGGACGCGCGCAGGCTCATGCCTTTTCTTGCTTGGGTGGCGGGGGCCTGCGTGGTCGCGGCGCTTGCAACCGGCGTCGCGTGGAAGACCTCGTCGCGTTTCGACGCACGGATGGACCGCACCCTGGCCGCGCTGCACGACACCGCGCACGCGCTCGATTACGCCAGCAGCGGCCGTGTGGACATCTGGCGCGTGTCGGCGCGGATGATCGCGGCACATCCGCTGAATGGCGTGGGCGTGCGCGGCTTCCGCTACGCGTATCCGCACTACGCGGCGCCGGGGGATCATTTTCTGACCGAGGAAGCCTGCGGCCTGGGCGAGGGCGCCTGCCATCCGCACCAGATCGTGCTGGAAATCCTGTCCGATACGGGCGCGATCGGGCTGGCGCTGTGGCTGGCCGGTGCGGCGCTGGCGCTGCGCGCATGGCGCGAGGCCGGTGCGGCCGTGCGCGAGCGGGCGTTTCCGGTCACGGCGGCGCTGGCGGTCACGGTGTTTCCCCTGAACACCCACTTCGCGTTCTATTCGGCGTGGTGGGGGTTGTTTTTCTGGTGGCTGCTGGCGCTGTGGTGTGCCGCGCTGTACGCGGACGTGCCGGACGATGCGCCGCAGACCATGCCGCGTGTACGGATACGAAGGGCATGAAACACGGCTTCCAGTCCCCTTGGAAATTCTGATTGATCAGAGCTTCCATGTGGCACAGGGATGTGCCGACCGCCAATCAGGCACGCATGGGTTGCACGTGCTTGATTGGCGGAGCCGAATTCGGGCGTGTACCGAATTATTCGGTACATCCTTGTACCTCACCCTCGCTTCGCGAAGGCCGCCTTTGGCGTTCCGCCGCGCTCCAAGCGCGGCTGGTCGGCGTGCTCCGGCAAATCCAGGATGGATTTGTTCAGAGATTCGCTTGCGTCGAGGGGCAGCCCGCCACGCAGGCGGCGCGCGGCGGTTGCGGGGCGGCGGATGGCGAGCAAAGCCGGATACCGCCGCCCGGAAAACCTTGCAGGACACTCCATGAGTCGCGAACCCTTTTCCCTCGTCATCATCACCTACAACAACGCCGCGACGCTGGAGCAATGCCTCGCCGCCGCGGATTTCGCCGACGAGATCGTGGTGCTGGATTCGGGTTCGACCGACCAGACGGTCGAGATCGCCAGGCGTCACGGCGCGCGGGTCGCGGTGCATCCCTTCGACGACTTCGGTCCGCAGAAGCAGCGCGCGATCGACATGGCCAGCCACGACTGGATCCTGAACCTGGATGCCGACGAGGTGCTCTCGCCCGGTACCCGCGAGGTGATCGAGCGTGCCCTGGAGCATCCGCGGGTCGCGGGGTTCCGGCTGCCGCGCCGCGAGCGGATGTTCTGGAGCGTGCAGCACCCCTGGAGCCACCGCAACGGCCATTTGAGACTGTTCGACCGCCGGCGCGGACGGATGAACGAGGTGCCGGTGCACGCGGCGGTGGAGGTGGACGGCCCGGTCAAAACCCTGCACCGCGCCGATTTCGTCAACACCGGCGACGACGACATCGCCGCGCGGGTCGAGAAGATCAACCGCTATTCGTCCGGCCTCGTGATCGACAAGCTGGCGCGCGGCCAGCGCTTCAGCGGACCGATGATGCTGGTGTACCCGCCGATCTTCTTCGTGCGCCAGTACCTGTTCAAGCGCTATTTCCTGTCCGGCTGGGCCGGTTTCATCGCCAGCGTGCTGGGCGCGTTCTACGTGTTCCTGAAGTACGCAAAATTGTTCGAGGCGAAAAAAACCGGGACTCGGGACTCGGGACTCGGGACTCGGGACCCGGAGAAGACCTGAAGCGACGCTGGCAGGTTGTTGAGGAAGTGCCGGTCATGCACTCGGTCCTGCGAGCGCGGTCCGGATCGCCGCGCGGCCTGTCCCGGACTTGGTCCGGTGTGGCGTCTGGAATGACAGACAAAATTTTCATGTTGGAGTTGTGAGCTCAGTTCTAGCGAGTTCCTGTTCCCGAGTCCCGATCGTAAACGGCAGGTTGGCCCGGCGGCCGGGTCTTGAAGCGCTTGTGCGCCCACAGGTATTGCGCGGGCGCTTCGCGCACCATCCGTTCGATCACGGCATTGACGCGCGCGGTGTCAGCGACCACGTCGGCGCCCGGAAAATCCTGCAGGGGCGCTTCCAGCCGCAGCGTGTAGCCGCCGCCGGCGTTGCGGCGGTGAAAGAACGGAATCACCGCGGCGCCGGACAACCGCGCCAGATGATGCGTCGCCGTGATGGTCGATGCGGGGATGCCGAAGAACGGCGCGAACACGCAATCCTTGCCGCGCATGTCCTGATCGGGCGCGTACCACACGGTGCCGCCGCGCCTGAGATACCTCACCGTGGCGCGCAGCTCGTCCTTGTCGAACATCGCGTCGGCATAGCGCAAGCGCGCGCGCAGCACGTTCCATTCGAATACGGCCGAGTCCATCCGCCGGTACATGCCCGCGATCCGCAGCTTTCGCGAGATCAGCCGGGCGCACAGTTCCAGATGCGAGAAATGCCCGCCGACCAGCAGCACGCCACGGCCGGCCGCGCGCGCGCCGGCGAGGTGCTGCATGCCCTCGATCGCGACGCGCAGGCGGTCGAGCTTGCGCTCGGACGCGAACCAGCCCAGCGCGAACTCGCCCAGCATCCGGCCCATCTCGCACGTCGCTTCCTTGCGCAACGCGTGGCGCGCGGCGGCATCGAGTTCCGGAAAGCACAGTTCCAGGTTGCGCGCGATCACGTATCTGCGTTCGCGCAGCAGCGGCGAGATCGCGGCGCTGAATGCGGCGCCTGCGGCCAGCAGCGCGCGCGCGGGCAGCAGCACGGCGAGCCGGATCAGCCCGATGCCGAGCCACGCCGGCCAGTGGCGCGGCGCCAGCAGTGCGGCGCGGAACGGAGGTTTGGGCATGGCGCGCGATGATAGCAACCGTCGGTGCCGTGACCGGCAAGGCTATACTCGCGCGTCGCGTCCGGCCGACCCCGCATGCTGCGTTTTCTCTACACCGTCGCGATCTACCTGGCCACGCCGCTCATCGTCTGGCGGCTGTTCGCGCGCGGCTTCCGCTATCGCGATTATTTCCACCGCTGGCGCGAACGCTTCGGCCATTTTCCCGATCCCCATCTGCACGACAGCATCTGGGTGCATGCGGTGTCGGTGGGCGAGGTCAACGCCGCGCTGCCGCTGATCCAGTCGCTGCGCCGCCGCTATGCGCCGCGGCCGATGGTGGTGACCACGGTGACGCCGACCGGCTCGCAGCGCGTGCGCAAGCTGTTCGGCGACGAGGTGTTCCACGTCTATCTGCCCTACGACCTGCCGCGCGCGGTCACGCGCTTCCTCGACCGGGTGCGACCCGCGCTGGCGGTGGTGATGGAAACCGAGATCTGGCCCAACCTGTTCCACCAGTGCGGTCGGCGCGGCATTCCGCTGGCGGTGGTCAACGCGCGGCTGTCGGAACGCTCGCTGCGCGGTTACGCACCGATCCGGCCGCTGGTGCGGCAGGCGCTGCGCAACGTGTCGCTGGTCGCGGCCCAGTCGCACGCCGACGCACGCCGCTACCGCGCGCTGGGCGCGGAGCCGGCACACGTCAGCGTGGCGGGCAATCTCAAGTTCGACACGCCGCTGCCCAAGGGCGTGCGCGAACGCGGCGAGGAGCTGCGCGCGTCGTGGGGACCGTCGCGGCCGGTGTGGATCGCCGCCAGCACCCACGAACGCGAGGAGCTGGCGGTGTTCGAGGCGCACCTCGCGGTGCTGGCGCGGTTGCCCGACGCGCTGCTGCTGATCGCGCCCCGGCATCCCGAGCGGTTCCGGGCGGTCGAACATTCCGCGCGCAACCTCGGTTTTACCGTGGCGACCCACGGCGCCGGGGACGCGCCGGGGTCCGGCTGCCAGTGCTTCGTGATCAACGCGATGGGCGTGCTGATGCGCTATTTCGCCGCCGCGGATCTCGCCTTCGTGGGCGGCAGCCTGGTGCCGATCGGCGGTCACAACGTGCTGGAACCCGCGGCGCTGTCCAGGCCGGTGCTGGTCGGGCCGCACACCTTCAACTTCGAGGAGATCACCCGCAGCCTGATCGAGGCCGGCGGCGCGCGCCGGGTCGCCTCCGCGCGCGAACTGGGCACGACGCTGTTGCAGTTGCTGCGCGATCCCGCCGAGCGTTTCCGGATGGGCGCCGCCGCGCGCGCGGTGTGCGCGCGCGAACGCGGCGCGGTGCGCCGCACGATGGTGCTGCTGGGGCGGATCTACGCGCGATCGCACTTCAGCAGGAGTGCGGAATGCCGGGAACCGGGAACAGGAAGCGGGGAACGGGGAGAGATGGCGAGATAATCGCGATGTTGCAGGCGTCCAATCGGTCGCGATGACGCCGGCTGCCGGTTTCCTGTTTCCGCCTTTCGTCTTACTGCAATAGCGCGTTGACCGCTTCCAGATCCTTGACGTTCAAGGTGCCGGCCAGGTACTTCAGGTTGAGCTGGTTGATCACGAAGGCGTGGCGGGCCTGCGAGTAGTTGCTCTGCGCCTGGAACAGGGTCTGCTGGGCCAGCAGCACGTCCACGATGGTCTGGGTGCCGACCTCGTAACCCGCCTGCGTCGATTCCAGCGCCTTCTGCGCGGACATCACCGCCTCCTTCTGTGCCTGCACCTGGCTGATGCCGGCCTCGATCGAGTTGAACGCGTTGCGGGTGTTGGCGACGATGGTGCGGCGGTCCTGCTCCAGCAGGTCGCTGGCCTGGTCGCGTTGCGCGATCGACTGGCGCACCCGCGACTGCGTGAGTCCGCCCGAGAACAGCGGCACGCTCAGCACGAAACCCACGGTGGTGTTGGTGGTGCGGTCGTTGACGTGCAGCACGTCGGCGACCCCGCTGGGAAGGTTGGCGGGATTGACGTTGCCGGGACCCCACGAGGGCGTGCGCGAATAGCTGACCGAGGCGTTGAGGGTGGGCAGGTGGCCGGCGCGCGCGGCAGTGATCTGATGCTCGGCGGCCAGCACCTGGTCGCGCTGGGCCTGCAGGGTGGGGTTGGCCTGCAGCGCCATGTTCACCCAATCGTCCACCGAATCGGGCTGCGGCTTGTTCAGCGGCAGGTTCTCGATCAGGGTCTTGAGGTTCCCGGGTGTCTGGCCGGTGATCTGGGCCAGAGCCTGGATGTCGTTGAAGAGCGTGTTCTGCGCCTCGATCACGCCGGCCGCGGCGGCGGCTTCCTGCGCCTTGGCGGAATCGGCATCGGTCACCGGCGCCAGGCCCACCTGGTATTTCGCCATCGCCTGATCGAGCTGCTTGGCCAGGGCCTTCTGGTTGGCCTGCGCGTAGCGCAACTGGTCCTCGTCCGTCAGTACCGTGAAATATGCGGTGGCCACGCGCAGGATCAGATTTTGCTGCGCGGCCACGTACTGGGCGTCGGCGCTGTCGGCCTGCGCGCGGCTGGCGCGCAGTTGCGCGAAGTCGCTGAGGTCGAACAGGACCTGGTTGAGGCCCACCGATTCGCTGCGCGAACGGCCGCCGCTGTGGCTGTAGTCGGTGAAGGACATCTGCGGGCCGGCGGTGGTCTGCACCAGCTGCGTGGTGGTCTGCGTGCCGTGGCTGTCGTTGTAGTCCACGCTGCCGTTGATCTGCGGCAGCAGGATCGCGCGCGACTGCGCCACGCCTTCGGCGGCAATCCGGTTCTGGTCTGCAGCCTGCTTCAGCACCGGATCGGATTGCAGCGCCTGCCGGTAGGCGTCCATGAGATCCTCGGCCTGCGCGCTGGCGATGCCGGCCGTGCCCAGCAATGCCGCGATCGCGAGGGAACCCAGGCTGCGCGCCAGACGGTGGTGACGGGTGGGGCTGGGAGTCATGCTCGAAGGATCCTCGGGGGTTTCCGGATACGGCCTGCCGCCGTGCCTACAGCGTGAATTGCGGCACCGGCGCGGCGCCGGCGAGATAGGGGACGTCGGTCTCGAACAGGCGCTCCTCGATCCAGCCGCCGTCGGGGGCGCGCTGCAGCAGGATCGCCCGCATCGCGGGCGAGCTGCCGGCAATCACGAACATCCGGCCGTCCGGCTTGAGCCAGTCGCGAAAGCGCTGCGGAATCTCCGTGACCGCGCCGCTGACCGCGATCGCGTCGAAGGCCTGTTCGGGCGCGAATTCGGCCAGCGCGTCGGCGTGGCGGCACTCGACGTTGCCGATGCCGAGTTCGCGCAGACGGCTGCGCGTGGCTTCGACGAAATCGGCATGACGGTCGATGCTGACGACGTGGCCGGAAAGGCGCGCCAGACAGGCTGCGAAATAGCCGCTGCCGGTGCCGATCTCCAGCACCCGCTCGTCGGGTTGCGGCATCAGCGCCTGCAGGATCCGGCCCTCCAGCACGGGTTTCAGCATGACTTCCCCGTGCGCCAGCGGCAGGGTGACGTCGGCGTAGGCCAGCGCGCGATAGGGCACCGGCACGAAGGCCTCGCGGGGCAGGTCGGACAACACCTCCAGCACGCGCGCATCCAGCACTTCCCAGGGACGGACCTGGTTTTCGACCATGTTGCGGCGGGCTTGTTCGAATCGGGGTTTCATGTTGGGCATGACGGGCGGTGACAAAAGCAACGAAGCATAGGGCGTCCGCGTGGACCCGGGCAACGGCCGCAAGGCTGCGGCAGCGGCGACGGCGGACTAAGTGCCGGAAGTCACCGCGATGCGCTGACGCCGGTCACCCGCCACCGCCACGACTTCAGCAAGTCGCGCGCCAACCGCCGATCCGCCGGGCCGGCCCTGCAATCAGGCACATGCGGATCGCGGCTGCACTCCGCGCCTGTCCGCGGACAGCCCGGCGGACGCGGCGGACAGGCCCCGCAGGCTCGCTCCTGCCAACCTGAAGGGCTTGACCGGCGTGATTGGGATATATCTGAACCAGCGCGTATAATAACGGTTGGCTCCCCACTCCGTCGCCCAAGACGGCAAGCAGAACCATGAACGCTGTTCCCTCCGCCCGCCCCAGCGGCCCCGGCCGGCCCAAGGATCTGGAAAAGCGCGCGGCGATCCTGGACGCGGCCAAGCGGCTGTTTCCCAAGCACGGTTACGAAGGCACCAGCATGGATGCGATCGCGGCCGAGGCCGGGGTGTCCAAGCTGACCGTGTACAGCCATTTCGGCGACAAGGATTCGCTGTTCGTCGAGGCCGTGCGCTGCAAGTGCGAGGAACGGCTCTCCTCCGGAATGTTCGCCGTCGAGCCTGGCGTCCCGGTGCGCCAGCAGTTGCTGGGCATCGCGCGCGCGTTCTTCGCGCTGATCACCAGCGACGAGGCGATCGGCATGCACCGCACCCTGGTGGCCAGCGCGCAGCAGTCGCCCAAGCTGGCGCAACCGTTCTGGGAAGCCGGTCCGGCGCAGGTGCAGCGGGGCTTCGCGGCCCTGCTGCAGGCCAAGGTCGAGGCGCACGAGCTGGACATTCCCGACACCCGCCGCGCGGCCACCCAGTTCTTCGCCCTGCTCAAGGGCGAGTGCCACGCGCGGATGGAATTCGGCTGCTGCAATTTCGGCGAGCGCGAGATCGAGGAACACCTCAACGCGACGGTGGACATGTTTCTGCGTGCCTACGCGCCGCGCTAGCCGTGCGCGCACGGCGGCGGTCCGCTCGCGGCGGAAGCGCAAACGTGCTTCAATGACATGCTGAAGCGGGGGTGCCCGACCACGCGCTTCCAGCAACCGGCACGCATCCCCGGTTGACTTGCGGCGAATGGTCGGACTGAGACAGTCCCTTCGAACCTGATCCGGCTGATACCGGCGTAGGGAAGCTTCCATCCGCGCCTTCGCGCGGGTCCCGCTTCGATCACTTTCCGCGATGCGCCCCGCGCGCCCCCCGCCACCCGAAGCAGGATTCCGCCATGAACGCCGTTCCCCGCACGCTGCTCGAACAGGCCGCCGAACTCTCCGCCGCGGTGACGCGGCCGATCGAAGGTTCGCGCAAGATCCACGTGCAGGGCTCGCGGGCCGATCTGCGGGTGCCGATGCGCGAGATCGCGCTGACCGACACACCGTCGGTGTACGGCGCCGAACGCAACGCGCCGTTCACCGTGTACGACACCTCGGGGCCGTACACCGATCCGGATTACCGCGTGGACCTCGCCGCCGGCCTGCCCAGACTGCGCGCGACGTGGCTCGAGGAACGCGGCGATTCCGAACCGCTCGCCGAGTTCTCCTCGCCGTTCACACGCCGGCACGCGGCCGCGCGCGAGCTGGAAGCAGTGCGCTTTCCGAACCTGCCCACGCCCCGGCGTGCCAGGGCCGGCGCCAACGTCACGCAGATGCACTACGCCCGGCGCGGGATCGTGACGCCGGAGATGGAGTTCATCGCGATCCGCGAAAACCGGAAGCTGGAGGCGCTGCGCGATTCGCCGTTGCTGAGGCAGCATCGCGGCCAGGCGTTCGGCGCCTCGATTCCCGAAGCCGTCACGCCGGAATTCGTGCGCGACGAGGTCGCGCGTGGCCGCGCGATCATTCCCTGCAACATCAATCATCCCGAAAGCGAGCCGATGATCATCGGCCGCCATTTCCTCACCAAGATCAACGCCAACATCGGCAATTCCGCGGTGACGTCGTCGATCGCGGAAGAAGTCGAGAAAATGGTCTGGGCGATCCGCTGGGGCGCCGACACGGTGATGGATCTTTCCACCGGCAGACACATCCACGAGACCCGCGAGTGGATCCTGCGCAACGCGCCGGTGCCGATCGGCACCGTGCCGATCTATCAGGCGCTGGAAAAAGTCGGCGGGGTGGCCGAAGACCTCACCTGGGAGCTGTTCCGCGACACCCTGATCGAGCAGGCCGAGCAGGGCGTGGATTACTTCACCATCCACGCCGGCGTGCGCCTGCCGTTCATTCCGCTCACCGCCCGGCGCGTCACCGGCATCGTCTCGCGCGGCGGCTCGATCATGGCCAAGTGGTGCCTCGCGCATCACCGCGAATCGTTCCTGTACGAACGCTTCGAGGAGATCTGCGAGATCATGAAGGCCTACGACGTGGCCTTCAGTCTCGGCGACGGCCTGCGTCCCGGCTCGATCGCCGACGCCAACGACGAAGCGCAGTTCGCCGAGCTCGACACGCTCGGGGAACTCACGCGGATCGCATGGAAGCACGACGTGCAGGTGATGATCGAGGGCCCGGGCCACGTGCCGATGCAATTGATCAAGGAGAACATGGACCGGCAATTGGAGAAATGCCACGAGGCGCCGTTCTACACGCTGGGTCCGCTCACCACCGACATCGCGCCGGGCTACGACCACATCACCTCGGCGATCGGCGCCGCGATGATAGGCTGGTTCGGCACCGCGATGCTGTGCTACGTCACGCCCAAGGAGCATCTCGGGCTGCCCGACAAGCAGGACGTGCGCGACGGCATCATCGCCTACAGGATCGCCGCGCACGCGGCCGATCTCGCCAAGGGCCATCCGGGCGCGCAGGCGCGCGACAACGCGCTTTCCAAGGCGCGTTTCGAATTCCGCTGGCAGGACCAGTTCAACCTCGGCCTCGATCCGGAAAAGGCCAGGGAATTCCACGACGAGACCTTGCCGAAGGACGCCCACAAGAGCGCGCATTTCTGCTCGATGTGCGGCCCGAAATTCTGTTCGATGAAGATCACCCAGGACGTGCGCGACTACGCACGCGCACACGGTGTCGGCGAGGCCGAGGCGTTGGCCGAGGGCATGGAAGAAAAGGCGCGCGAGTTCCGCGAAGCCGGTGGCGACGTCTATCGTCCTGCCTGATAGCCCGCGGCTATCGCATCGATCAAGGGGATGCGTTGGCGGCCGCCGCTTGCATGGCGTTACACTGGCGGCCTCGCCCGCGGGGCAGGCACCAGCGAAGGAGTCCGACATGGCCGCCAAGAGCAAACCGTTCCTCACCGACATCAAGACCATCCGCAGGCGCGCGCGCGAGCACATGCAGCGCGGTGCCGTCACCGACAGCTACACGCTGGATCGCGACACGGTGCTGAAGCTGCTCAACGAGGCGCTGGCCACCGAGATCATCTGCGTGCTGCGCTACAAGGCGCATTACTACATGGCGTCCGGCATCAATGCCAAGAGTGTGGCGGCCGAGTTCCTCGAACATGCGAACGAGGAACAGCAGCATGCCGACCAGATCGCCGAGCGCATCACCCAGCTCGACGGCACGCCGAATTTCTCGCCGGAAGGCATGCAGACGCGCAGCCACTCCGAGTTCATCGTGCCGGACGACCTGGCCGCGATGATCGAGGAAAACCTCGTCGCGGAGCGGATCGCCATCGACAGCTACCGCGAGATCATCAACTTCGTCGGCGACCAGGACACCACCACCAAACGACTGCTGGAAGGCATCCTCGCGATGGAAGAGGAGCACGCCGAGGACATGAAGACGCTGATGGAGCGCTTCGGCAAGAAGGGCGAGCCCGCCAAGCCGCGCAAGAGCAGATAGAAGCCTGCCCGCAGGATCGCGGGATCGGCCGCCTCCGCGGCGCCGGGAAACGGCGAAGCGCCGGCCCCGAGGCGGCGTTTCGCCATGCCGCTTGCGCTATGCTGCGCGGCGCATGGGCACCCCTGACACACCCGAGGCACCGTGGCGCTGGCTCGCCTTGTGGTGCGCGCTGCTGCTGCCGCTGGCACTCCTGTTTCCGCCGATCCCGATCGACGAAACGCGCTATCTCACCGCCGCGTGGGAGATGTTCAACTCCGGCCAGTGGCTGGTGCCGACCGTCAACGGCGCGTGGTATCCGGACAAATCGCCGCTGCTGTTCTGGCTGATCGCGGGCGGCTGGAAGATCGTGGGCGTGCACACCTGGGTCGCCCGTGTCGAGGCGCTGATCGTCGCGCTGGGGGTCCTGCTGACCCTGCGGCGTCTCGCGCAACGGCTGGGGATGGATGCACGCGGCGCCGGCGCTGCGATGTGGCTGCTGGCCGGCTGCGTCGGCTTCGCGGTGTTCTCGGTCGCGATCATGTTCGACCTGCTGCTGGCGTGGTGCGTGCTGGGTGCGCTGCACGCGCTGCTCGATCTCGACGGGCGCCGATGGGCACGCGGTTTCGTCGCGCTGGGCATCACGATTGGCCTGGGCATGCTCGCCAAGGGTCCGGTGGTGCTGCTGCACGTTGCTGGCGTCGCGTTGCTGGCGCCGCTGTGGAGCGATGCGGCCCGCGTGCACAGGGCGCGCTGGTACCTGTCGCTGCTAGCCGGCCTGCTGATCGGCATCGCGATCGCGCTGTGCTGGCTGATTCCCGCGGCGTTGTATGCAGGCCCGCCTTACTGGCAACCGCTGCTGGACAAGGTGAGCGGACGGATCGCGAACAGTTTCGCGCACAACCGGCCGTGGTGGTGGTACCTGCCGCTGGTTCCGGTCTTGCTGCTGCCATGGCTGCTGACGCTGCGTGCCCCGCGCGCGGCGTGGACCGCGCTGCCGCACGAACGGATCGGGCGTTTCCTGTTCTGCTGGTGGGTGCCGCCGTTCGTGGCCTTCTGCGCGATCAGTGGCAAGCAAATCCATTACCTGTTGCCGCTGCTGCCGGCGTGGATGCTGGGCGGCGCATGGCTGCTGCGGCACGAAGGCGCGCGCCTCCGGCCATTGCTGTTCGGCCTGCTGGCGTTGCTGGTCGGGATGGGGATGGTCGCGGCGCCGTGGCTGGCGGCACGCCGCTTCGGCTATCCGCCGCTTGCGCCGGTCGCGTGGCTGGCGCTTGTCGGATGGGTCATCGCGGCCGGGGTGTGGCGCGTGTGGGGTCGCGACGCGCGCTCATTGTCACTCGCCTCGACCGCGCTGGTTTCCGCGGCCATGCTGAATGGCGCGCTGGCGCTGCTGCCCGCCCTGGACGTGCGTCCGGAAGCCGCGTTCGTGGCGCAGGCGCAGCGCGAGCACGTCCCGGTCGCGCACATCGACTGGCACAACGGGCTGTTCGGCTACACCGGACGGCTGCGCGAGCCGCTGCCGTGGATTCCGGCCGCGCAGGTGACGGCATGGTGCCGCGCCCATCCGGACGGCATTCTGCTTGCGAGCGACAGCCGCGACGAACCGAAGGACGCACCGCCGTTCGCGACCTGGCCTTACGTCCTGAGCGGCACCCGGCGTGTTGCCGCGTGGCGTGCGTCGAGCATTCTTGCCGTGCATCGCGAGCACGCCCGCTCCTAAGGAACATCTGATCAACCAGCCAGTTCGTACTTCATTTCCACAAGCTCACTCTTCCACAACCCCCGCCAAACCGTTGCAGAGCAACGGTTTGGCCGCCCCCTTGACTCAAGGGGGCCGAGGGTCGGAAACATCACGAGTGAGCGAAATCAGAGGTTCCCTGAAGCAAACCCGAACAGGAACTGCGTGCAGGCGATCGTGCGGGCGATCAGAACTTCGGCTTGTCCGGCGCGTTGCGGTAGCGTTCCACCGACGCACGGATCTCCTCGCGCGCGGCCTGCGCGTTGCCCCAGCCCGACACCTTCACCCACTTGCCGGGCTCGAGATCCTTGTAATGCTCGAAGAAGTGCGCGATGCGCTGGCGCCAGTGCTGCGGCACGTCGCCGATGTCGCGGATGTGCGCGTAGCCGGCGAACACCTTCTCGCTGGGCGCGGCAATCACCTTGGTGTCGGCGCCGGCCTCGTCCTCCATGTTGAGCAGGCCGACCGGACGGCAGCGGATCACCGCCCCCGGAATCAGCGGCAGCGGCATCAGCACCAGCACGTCGGCAGGATCGCCGTCGCCGCCCAGCGTGTGCGGCACGTAGCCGTAGTTGCACGGATAGCGCATCGGCGTGGACAACACGCGGTCCACGAAGATCGCGCCGGAAGCCTTGTCCACCTCGTACTTGACCGGCTCGGCGTCTTTCGGAATTTCGATGATGACGTTGATGTCGTCCGGCACGTCGCGGCCGGCGGGGACCAGGTCCAGGCCCATGAGCATGATCCTTGCGAAAACCGATGATTTTACGCCACGCCAGGACCAGCGCGATCAACCGAGCCCGCTTCCGGCGGACGTCGATGCCGGCAGCGGCGAGGATGATGCAGAACCAGCCACGCCGGGCCGTATATCGCCCGGCACCGGCAACCCGACCTTCCTGCAGAACGCCGCGAAGCGTGGGTCGTCCTTGTAGCGCTGGATGAATGGATCGGTGAGCAGGCCACCGATACCCGGATCGCGGTTGGCCCACGCCCGATCCAGCCATTCGAACATGTTGTCCGGGTCCTTGCGCACGGCGTAAACCATGGCGATCTGCCAGGCCATCGCGTCTGCGTGTTTGGCGATCAAAGCGTTCAACGCCGCATCGGCCGCGGCGCGGTCGTCGCCGATCTGCAATGCCAGTGCCAATCCGTCATCGCGCCACAGACCGGCCGGTTCCCTTTGCGCGGCGGCCAGCGCGGCCTTGGCATCCCCACGCTGGATTTCGATGATGACAAGAAAGGTCTGCGGGAGCGAACCGCCCGGCGCCAGTTCCATGGCCTTGTGCACGGCTTGCTCGGCTTCCTCCATCTGGCCCGCCGCGGCCAGGTTCCATGCCAACCAGGCATAGGAGAAGAAGTCACGCGGATCGGTCGCAACGACCTGCCGCAACAACACGATCGCCTCTTGAGGGCGCCCCAGCACGCCCAGCACGTCGCTCAATCTGTACTTCGACAGGCCGTCGTTGGGCGCCAGTTCCAACGCGCGCCGGTATTCGGCTTCCGCGCCCTGCCAGTCCAGATCCGCCCACTCGAGCACGACGCCTCGCGCATCATGGGCCGCGGCCAGGTTCGAATCCAATTGCAACGCCCGGTCGGCTGCCGCGCGTGCGCTGGCGAAGGCTGGCCGTTGCTCATCGCCACCCACGAAGACCGCGGCAAGATTGGCCCAGGCAATGGCCATCGCGGCATAGGCGCGTGCATAGCGCGGGTCGAGCGTCGTCGCCTGGGTATAAAAGCCGATCGCCTTGCGAAAGTCCGCTCGGGTGTAAAGGGCGGCGGCGAACTTGCCTTGCGAATAGGCGTTCCAGGCGGCAAGGTTGCCGCTGGGCGGCCGGTCGGTTTGCGTCGCAGCCGTATCGCTCGCCAGCAGTTCTGCCTTCAGTGCCGTGGCGACGGCGGTCGTGATGTCGTCCTGCAGCGCGAACAGGTCCGTGTAAGGTCGGTCGTAGCGTTGCGACCACAGCGTGCTGCCATCGGCGGCGTTCACCAGTTCCGCCGTGATGCGCACCATGTCGCCGGCGCGCTACACGCTGCCTTCCAGCAGATGCGCGACTCCGAGTTTCGCGCCGATGGTTTTCGCATCGTCGCTGCTGTCGCGGAACTGGAACGAGGGATTGCGGCTGATGACCTTCAGGCCTGCAAACTGCGACAGCGCGGTGATCAGGTCTTCGGACAATCCATCCGAAAAATACTGCTGGTCCTTCTCGCCGCTTTCGTTGACCAGCGGCAGCACCGCGATGGACTTGTCCGGTACGGCGATCGTCGCGCCCTTGTGCGAAACGAAACGGTCGGTCACGAGCAGCACCACCGCCAGCGCGAGCACGCCGATGATGGCGAAGTCGAGCTTGCGCGCGGTGGAATGCGTGACCGAAGGGTCCGGCGCGACTTCGCTCTCGCGCTTGATCCCCTGCGGCGTGATCTCGTAGTACCACGCGAACGCGATCCAGAACGGAAAGCCGATGGCGCACGCGATCACGAACCAGCGCGTCACCCAGTCGGGCGCGCCGAACGCGGGACCCAACTGCGAAATGCCCTGCGCCAGCGCCCACACCGCGCCGGCGTACAACACGCCCGCGCGCAGCACATTGCGACGCCGGAGTTCGAACAAGAACCCGCGCGACCCCGTCACGATGTGCCCCGCCGTTTCCGCCGGCAACCGGCCGGCCTCTGATGCCCGCAGTGTCGGCAAACCCGACACGCGCTGCAAGCGCGGCGCGCGGTAGCGACGGCGTCAAGCAAAAGCCCCGCCGTGGCGGGGCTTTCATGCAGCCGTTGCTGCGCGCGCCCCTACTTCAGCTTGTCCCACAGGAAGTCGTAGGCCAGCGCGTGCATCGTGGCGGCCTGCGCGTTGTCGGCGCCGGCGCCGTGGCCGCCTTCGGTGTTTTCGTAGAACCACACGTTCGGGTAGCCCATCGCTTCCATCTTCGCGGCCATCTTGCGCGCCTGCGCCGGACCCACGCGGTCGTCGCTGGTGGTGGTGTAGAACAGCACCGCCGGATACTTCATGCCGGCCTTGACGTTCTGGTAGGGCGAGAAGGTCCTGATGAAGGCCCATTGCTCCGGGTCGTCCGGATTGCCGTACTCGGCGATCCACGACGCGCCGGCGTCGAGGTGGGTGTAGCGCTTCATGTCCAGCAGCGGCACCTCGCAGGCGATGGCGCCGTAGAGTTGCGGATATTCGGTCAGCATGTTGCCCATCAGCAATCCGCCGTTGCTGCCGCCTTCGGCGCCGAGGCGCTGCGGAGAAGTGACGCCGCGCTTGATCAGGTCTTCGGCGACCGCCGCGAAATCCTGGTACGCCTTGGGACGGTTGGCCTTGAGCGCGGCCTGGTGCCACGACGGACCGTATTCACCGCCGCCGCGGATGTTGGCGATCACGTACACGCCGCCGCGTTGCAGCCACGCGCGGCCGATCGAACCGGAATAGTGCGGCAGCAGCGACACCTCGAAACCGCCGTAGCCGTATTCCAGCGTGCGGTTCTTGCCATCCAGTTGCATGCCTTTCGGCGCGATCTCGAAATACGGCACGCGGGTGCCGTCTTTCGATGTCACGAAGTGTTGGCTGACTTCGAACTTCGAGGCATCGAAGAATGCCGGTTCCTGCTTGATCTTCGTCGCGGGCTCGCTGCCCAGCACGCCCCGTTCCAGCGAGGGCGGATCGAGGAAGCCGGTGACGGTGAACCAGTATTCGTCGGAGTGGTCGGGGTCGGTATCGACCACCGCGATGGTGCTGAACTTCGGTGCGCCAGGGAGCGCCGCCTGCGCCCATGCCCCGTCGCCCGATGCGGGCGGCGTCAGCACGTCGAGACGACTTTTCACGTCGTCCAGCACGTCGAGGATGACATGGTGCTGCGTCCACGCATAACCTGCCAGCGCGGTGTGCGCATCGGGCGTGAACAGCGCGGTGAAATCACGCTTGCCCGCCATGAATTCATCGAAGTTCATCGCGATCAGCGCGCCCGCGGGCCAGGTCTTGCCGCCGACCGTCCACGGCGATTTCGTCTGCACCAGCAGCCATTGGCGGTGCGCGTCGGCGTTGGCATCGGAGGGCACATCGACCTTGACGAGCCTGCCGTCTTTCAGCAGGTACATGTCGCCATGGAAGAAATCCTTCTGCACGTTGACGAAGTCGCGTTCGAAGCCCGGCGTGCGGTCGTGGTACGCGCTGACCGCAAGATCATCGGGCGTGCCTTCGTACACCAGCCTGGCCGACGACAGCGGCGTGCCGCGCGTCCACTCCTTGGCGATGCGCGGATAGCTCGACTTGGTCATCGAACCGGGCCCGAAATCGGTGCCGACATAAACATGGTCGGCATCGATCCAGCCAACCTCGGTCTTGGCGACCGGCAGGAAGAAGCCGTCCTTGACGAAGGAATTGGAGCGCAGGTCGAACTCGCGCACTTCCACCGCGTCGCCGCCGCCGGGCGACAGCGAGACGAGGCAATGCACGTACTCGGGCTTCATGCACTCGGCGCCCTTGAACACCCACTGCTTGCCTTCGGCCTTGTTGAGGGCGTCGATGTCCAGCACCGTTTCCCATTTCGGGTCGGCCTTCTGGTATTCGGCCAGCGTGGTGCGACGCCAGATGCCGCGCGGGTGCGCCTTGTCCTGCCAGAAGTTGTAGAGGTATTCACCCATCCGGTGCACGTAGGGAATGCGCGCCTCGGAATCCAGCACCTCGAGGATTTGCGCGCGCGTCTTCGCGAACTCCGGCGATTCCATGAAGGCTTTTTTGGTGACCGCGTTCTGCGCGTGCACCCACGCCATCGCACGCGGACTGCGGGTGGCTTCCAGCCACAGGTAGGGATCGCCGGACGTCGCGTTGTCGGCCGGCGCGGCGGAAGCGGGTGCCTGTGCGTGGGCCATGGCTGCGAGCGAAATCCCCAATGCGAAGGACAGCGCGAACGTTCTCATCGTTTTCCCCTCGTGACCCGAACGCGGCATCACCCGGAAGCGTGGCGCGATCGGGAACGATACGCCTGTGACAGAAGTCAGGGCCAAGCCCCGCGCGTGCGGGGCTTCGTCTGATTGACCGCCATCGCTTGTCGCTCACATCCCGCGCCGCGCGCCCGGCCCGCGGCCACCTCTCCCGCGAGCGGGAGAGATGGCGGAATCATCGTCACGCCACACGCGGCCAAGGCCTATTTCAGGAGGGGAATGATCAGCAGCGCCACGATGTTGATGATCTTGATCAGCGGATTCACGGCGGGGCCGGCGGTGTCCTTGTACGGATCGCCCACCGTGTCGCCGGTGACCGCGGCCTTGTGCGCCTCGGAGCCCTTGCCGCCGAAGTTGCCGTCCTCGATGTATTTCTTGGCGTTGTCCCAGGCGCCGCCGCCGGTGGTCATCGAGATCGCCACGAACAGGCCGGTCACGATGGTGCCGATCAGCACGCCGCCCAGCGCTTCCGGTCCCAGGATGAAGCCGACCAGGATCGGCACGATCACGGGCAGCAGCGAGGGAATGATCATTTCCCTGATCGCGGCCCTGGTCAGAAGATCCACGGCGCGCGAGTAATCCGGCTTGCCGGTGCCTTCCATGATGCCCTTGATCTCGCGGAACTGGCGGCGCACTTCTTCCACCACCGAACCCGCGGCGCGGCCCACGGCTTCCATCGCCATCGCGCCGAACAGGAACGGCACCAGGCCGCCGATCAGCAGGCCGATGATCACCATGTGGTTGGACAGCGAGAAGTCGAACGTCGCACCCGGGTGCAGCAGCGTCAGGTTGTGGGTGTAGTCGGCGAACAGCACCAGCGCGGCCAGGCCCGCCGAACCGATCGCATAGCCCTTGGTCACCGCCTTGGTGGTGTTGCCCACCGCGTCCAGCGGATCGGTCACCGCACGCACTTCCGGCGGCAGCCCGGCCATCTCGGCGATGCCGCCGGCGTTGTCGGTGATCGGGCCGTAGGCATCCAGCGCCACGATCATGCCGGTCATCGACAGCATCGCGGTGGCGGCCACGGCGATGCCGTACAGGCCGGCCATCCAGTAGGAGGCATAGATCGCCGCGCATACCGCCAGCACCGGCAGCGCGGTGGCCTTCATCGACACGCCCAGGCCCGCGATGATGTTGGTCGCGTGACCGGTCGTGGAAGCGTGCGCCACGTGCCGCACCGGCTTGTACTCGGTGGCGGTGTAGTACTCGGTGATCACCACGATCAACGCGGTCAGCACCAAGCCGGTCAGCGCCGCGCCGAACAGTTGCGCCTTGCCGAACACGACGGCGCCGTCGTTGATGGAGAAGCCCTCGGGGAACATGCTGGCGGTGATGAACCAGAACGCGAACGCTGCCAGCACGGCCGACACGATCACGCCCTTGTACAGCGCGTTCATGATCTTGCCGCCGCTGGTGGTGCGCACGAAGAAGGTACCGATCACCGAGGCGATGATCGAGGCCCCGCCCAGCACCAGCGGATACAGCGCCGAGGTAAGGTTGCCGGCCGCCAGCACGCCGCCCATCAGCATGGTCGCGACCAGCGTCACCACGTAGGTCTCGAACAGGTCCGCCGCCATGCCCGCGCAGTCGCCCACGTTGTCGCCCACGTTGTCGGCGATCACCGCCGGATTGCGCGGATCGTCCTCCGGAATCCCGGCCTCGACCTTGCCGACCAGATCGGCGCCGACGTCCGCGCCCTTGGTGAAGATGCCGCCGCCCAGACGCGCGAAGATCGAGATCAGCGACGAACCGAACGCCAGACCCACCAGCGCGTGCAGGGCGCCCTCGAGCGGATAGCCGAAGCCCAGCGTCAGGATCACGAAATAACCGGTGACGCCCAGCAGCGCCAGGCCCACCACCAGAAGACCGGTGATCGCGCCGCCCCGGAACGCGACGCCCAGCGCCTTCGACACGCCGCTGCGTGCGGCTTCGGCGGTGCGCACGTTGCTGCGCACCGACACGTTCATGCCGATGTAGCCGGCCGCACCCGACAGGATCGCACCGACCGCGAAGCCGATGGCGGTGACCCAGTGCAATGCGAAACCGATGATCAGGAACAGCACGACCCCGGCGATCGCGATGGTCGAATACTGGCGGTTGAGATACGCGCGCGCGCCTTCCTGCACCGCCAGTGCGATCTGGCGCATCCGCTCGTTACCGGTGGGCTGCTTCATGATCCAGCCGGTCGAGAAGACGCCGTAGAGAATCGCCACGATCGCGCAGATCAGCGCGATCCACACACCGTACTGTTCCAGCATCGGACAACCCCTTGTTCTTGGATTGAAAGAGAGTGTGCGTTCCAGGTTCTTTGCATGAACCTTCCGTGGCGCGTGCTTCCGGTCGGCATCCCTGGCCTTCCCGGTTCCGCTGGCGCGAGGATCCGGGCAGGGCAATCGCGGCCGCTCGCGGAGCCGCCGCAACGGACAACCGCGCGAGTATAGCGGCATCGCGGCCGCCGGCCAGCCCGGCACAGGCCGCCTAGAATCGGCACTTCGCCCGCTCCGGCGGTGCCTGCAGCCTTGGATCCGCCATGCACGTCGCCCGTTTTGCCGCCCGCCGCGTCGCTTTCCGCACATTGCACGAAAGCGGTTGCTTCCTGATTCCCAATCCCTGGGACGTGGGCTCGGCGCGCGCGTTGCAGCATCTCGGTTTCAAGGCGCTGGCGACGACCAGTTCCGGTTTCGCGTGGGCGAACGGCCGCCCCGACAACGCGATGGACGTGGAGGCGGTGCTGGCGCATTGCCGGGCGATCGTCGAAGCCACCGATCTGCCCGTGAATGCCGATTTCGAGGATGGCCACGCGCGCGATCTCGACGGCCTGAAGAAAAACGTCCGCCGCTGCATCGAGACCGGCGTGGCCGGCTTGTCGATCGAGGATGCCACCGGCGATCCGTCGCAGCCGCTGTACGAATTCGAGGAAGCCGTCGCGCGGATCCGTGCAGCGCGTGCGGCGATCGATGCGCGCGGCGAGGACGTGATGCTGATCGGCCGCGCCGAGTGTTTTCTCACCGGTCATCCCGATCCGTTGAACGAATCGCTGAAGCGGCTGCGCGCCTTTGCCGACGCCAGTGCGGATTGCCTGTATGCGCCCGGTGCCCGCACCCGGGAACAGATCACCGCGATCGTGCAGGCGGTTGCCCCCAAGCCGGTCAACGTGCTGATCGGCTGGCCCGCGCCGTTCACGCTGGCAGAGCTTGCGCAACTGGGCGTGCGCCGGGTCAGCGTGGGCGGCGCGCTGGCCGGGGCCGCGTGGGGCGGATTCCTGCGCGCGGCGCGGAGGCTCGCCGAGGGCCGCTTCGATGGCTTCGCGGACAATGCCGCGCACGCCGAGATGAACGGGATGTTCGACCCGCAGGCTTGAGGAAGCTCTGAACCGATCCATCCAGGATTTGTCGCAGCAAATTCGGTGCACGCCCGAATTCGGCTTCGCCCATCAAGCACGTGCTTGATGGGCGGGCGGCACATCCCTGTGCCGCACGGCAACCCCGATCAATCAGGGTTTCCTCAAGCGTCGAACGCCGGCAGTTTCCTTCTCACCGAAGCATTCTTCAACGCCACGTATTCCGGCATGCCGTTCCTGTCGAACGGTGGCGGCGCTTCGCCCCGGATCAGTGGCGCGAGGTAACGCCGCGCCGCTGCGGTGATGCCGTAGCCGTCCATGGTGATGAACGAGCGCGGCAGTTTCTTCTCGCGATTGGCGATCGCATCGAGTGGCGCCGTTCCGATCTTCCAGCGGTACGGCGAGTCGGAAACGCGGCGGATCACCGACATCACCGCGTTCTCGCCCGCCAGCGCCAGTTCCACCGCCGCCCTGCCGACGGCAATGGCTTGTTCCAGATCGGTCTTCGAGGCGATGTGCCGGGCCGAGCGTTGCAGGTAATCCGGCAACGCCCAGTGCGTTTTCAGCTTCAGCTTGTCGCGCACCATGCCCGCGAGTGCGGGTGCGACGCCGCCGAGCTGGGTGTGGCCGAACGCATCGGTGCCGGCATGCGCGTCGGCGACGAACCGGCCGTCGGCATACCGGATGCCTTCGCTGGCCGCGACGACGCAACAGCCCACCCGCTCCACGGTTTCGCGCACGCGCGCGAGGAACTTCTCCTCCTCGAATTCGAGTTCGGGAAACAGGATGATGTGCGGCGCGTCGTCGCGGCCCTCGCCCGCGAGCCCCGCCGAGGCCGCGATCCAGCCTGCGTGCCGGCCCATCACCTCCATCACGAACACCTTGGTCGAGGTGTCCATCATCGATTGGACGTCCAGCGCGCATTCGCGCAGGGAGACCGCGGTGTACTTGGCGACCGAGCCGAAACCCGGGCAACAGTCCGTCACCACGAGATCGTTGTCCACGGTCTTGGGCACGCCGATGCAGCGGATGTCGTAGCCCATGGCCTTGCCTAGCTTCGAGAGCTTCAGCGCGGTGTCGGCCGAATCGTTGCCGCCGTTGTAGAGGAACCAGCGGATGTCGTGCGCACGGAACACCTCGATCAGACGTTCGTAACGCGCACGGTCGTCTTCCAGCGATTTCAGCTTCACCCGGCATGATCCGAATGCGCCGCCCGGTGTGTGTTTCAGTGCGCGGATCGCGGCGGGCGGTTCGCGCGTCGTGTCGATCAGGTCCTCGCGCAGCGCGCCGAGGATGCCGTTGCGTGCGGCGTACGCGGTGACCTTGTGCTTGCGGCACGTCTCGATCACCGCGGCGGCGGTGGCGTTGATCACGGCGGTGACGCCGCCGGACTGGGCATACAGCAGTTTTCCCGATTGCTTCCTGGAAGCATTCATCGTGGCTCCTCGCGTGCGTCGCGGCGTTTGACTCGGGCGCCGCCCAGCCGTTAGCGTACGCCTCATCCGGCATATTGCGACGGCGGCCGCCGAGGCGGCGCGCCACAAGGATCTGAATGCGCATCGTGCTACTCGGCGCGCCCGGTTCGGGCAAGGGCACCCAGGCCGCGCGGCTGAAAGCGGAACTCGGCATCGCCCACATTTCCACGGGCGACCTGCTGCGCGCGGCGGTCAAGGCCGGCACGCCGCTGGGACTCAAGGCCCGGTCGGTGATGGATGCCGGTCAACTGGTGTCCGACGACATCGTGCTGGGCCTGCTGGAAGAGCGTCTGGCGCAACCCGACACCCGCGACGGCTTCATCCTCGACGGCTATCCGCGCAACCTCGCGCAGGCGAACGCGCTGGACGGCCTGCTCGCGCGGCTGGGCCAGCCGCTGGACGCGGTGCTGAAGTTGAACGTGCCGGATGCCGACATCCTCAGGCGCACCGAGCTGCGTTTCAAGGCCGAAGGCCGCGCCGACGACAATCCCGACACCGTGCGCAAGCGGCTGGAAGTGTACGCGGCGCAGACCGCGCCGGTCGCGGATTTCTATTCGCAGCGCGGCCTCCTGACCGAAATCGACGGCGTCGGTCCGATCGAGACCATCGCCGCGCGTCTGCTGGGAGCGCTGCGCGCACAGACCGGCGCCGCCGCGGAACGTTGATCGCGTTTCTCGCCAGCTTTCGTGACCTGTGCCTGTTCCGGCGCGGCCCGGAGGACATGCCGTATGCGCCGTGGCTGCTGGTCGCGCTGCTGATCGTGGCCGCGATCGCCGAAGCCGCGTTCGACCTGCACGGCGGCGTCAGGGCCGGCGTGGTCGCCGCCGCCTCGATCGGCACGCTGGCGACGCTGGCTGCGCTGCTGGGTCTGCTGCGCTGGCGCGGCAGGCCGGAGCGGTTCGTGCAGACCGCGCTGGCGCTGGTGGCGAGCAGCCTGCTGTTCGAACTGATCGCGATGCCGCTGACGCTGGTCATCGGCCATCCCGTCTCGCCGGCGGACATCCGGGGCGGTCAGGTGCTGGCCACTTTGGCGGTGCTGGTGCTGGCGATCTGGCAGGTCTGCATCTCGGTCAACGTGCTGCGGCGCGCACTGGACATCCCGGTCGCCGGCGGCGTGCTGGCGCTGCTGCTGCTGGGGTTCGTGGACCTGTTCGTGACCGCGCTCGGTACCGCCGCGCTGGGCATCACCTAACCGGCTGGCAGGACGCGACGGCATGCGCATCCACATCCTGGGCATCTGCGGCACCTTCATGGGCGGCGTCGCCGCGTTGGCGCGTGCAATCGGTTTCGAGGTCGAAGGTTCCGACGCCAACGTGTATCCGCCGATGAGCGACCAGTTGCGTGCCCTCGGCATCACCTTGCAGGAAGGCTGGTCGGCGCAGCATTTGCAACCCGCGCCGGACCTCGTGGTGGTCGGCAACGCGCTCAGCCGCGGCAATCCTTCGGTCGAGTACATGCTGAACGAAGGGATGCCGTACACCTCCGGCCCGCAGTGGCTGGGCGAGCACGTGCTGCGCGGCCGCGAAGTGCTGGCGGTTGCGGGGACACACGGCAAGACGACGACTTCGAGCCTGCTCGCGCATCTGCTCGATGCGGCCGGTTTGGCGCCGGGTTTCCTGATCGGCGGCGTGCCGGGCAATTTCGGGGTGTCGGCGCGACTCGGCGCTCTTGAACCCTTCTCCCTTCGGGAGAGGCGGCGCGGAGCGCCGAGCGCGCAGCGCTGGGGTGAGGGTCCGCACGAATCCGAACCCTCATCCGTCCGACTACTTGAATCGCGAAATGCGGCGCAACCCCCATCTGCGTCGCAGGTTCAAGTGGTCGGACACCTTCTCCCGGGGGGAGAAGGGGGGGTTGCGTCGCCTTCGGCGACACCGTTCGTAATTGAAGCGGACGAATACGACACCGCCTTCTTCGACAAGCGTTCCAAGTTCGTGCACTACCGGCCGCAGATCGCGGTGCTGAACAACCTCGAATACGACCACGCCGACATCTTTCCCGACGTCGCCGCGATCCAGCGCCAGTTTCATCATCTGGTGCGCACGGTGCCGGGCAACGGCCGGCTGATCGTCAATGCGGAGGACGCCCGACTCGCGGAGGTTCTGGCGATGGGTTGCTGGACGCCGGTCGAGACCTTCGGCATCGAAGCGGGCGAATGGCGCGCGCGCCTGCTGGCCGGGGACGGTTCGGCTTTCGAAGTCTCGCGCCGCGGCGAACGCATCGGCACCGTGCACTGGAACCTGCTGGGCCGCCACAACGTGATGAACGCGCTGGCCGCGCTGGCGGCGGCACACGCGGCAGGCGTCGAACCGCGGTCGCTGTTGGCCGCCTTCGCGAGCTTCGCGAGCGTGAAGCGCAGGATGGAATCGCTGGGCGAGGTGGACGGCGTGCGTGTCTATGACGATTTCGCGCACCACCCGACCGCGATCGCGACCACGCTGGCGGGCCTGCGCGCGAAGGTCGGCAACGCGCGGATCCTGGTGGCGCTGGAGCCGCGCTCCAACTCCATGCGCGCGGGCGCGCACGCCGACGCGCTGGCGCCCTCGCTGGGCGAGGCCGATGCCGTGGTGTTGCTGCAGCGCCCGGAACTGGCCTGGGATGCGCAGCGCGTCATCGATGCCCTGCAGGGCCGCGGAGCCACCGCGCCCAGCGTGGACGAACTGATCACCGGGTTGCTGGAACGCGCGCGTCCCGGCGACCACGTGGTGTTCATGTCCAACGGCGGATTCGAGAACGCGCCACGGCGTTTTCTCGATGCGCTGCGCGCTTCGCCGCGGCGCTAGACTGGGCCGGTGGCACGCAAGGACATCCCGCTGTTTCCGCTGAACGCGGTGCTGTTTCCCGGCGGTACGCTGGGGCTCCGGATCTTCGAGCCGCGCTATCTGGACATGGTGCGGGAATGTACGCGGATGAACCAGGGCTTCGGCGTATGCCTGATCATGGACGGCCACGAGGTGGGCGCGCCTGCCCTGCCCGCCGCGGTCGGGACGCTGGCGCGAATCACCGACTTCGACACGCTGCCGGACGGACTGCTGGGCATCAGCGCGGCGGGCGAGGCGCGCTTCCGGGTGCTGAAGACCCGCGTGCGCAACGACGGACTGGTGCGCGGCGAGGTGCGCTTCTGGCCCGATGAACCGAAAGTGCCGGTGCCCGTGGAATACGCGCTGCTGCCCACGATTCTCGAACGCCTCGCCGAACAGGCCAGCCTGCCGTGGCGCAACGGGCCGCGCGACCGCTACGACGATGCGGCCTGGGTGGGTTTCCGGCTCGCCGAACTGCTGCCCTTGCTGGCCAGCGAACGCCAGCAGTTGCTGGAGATGACCGATCCGCTGGAACGCCTGGCCGCGCTGCGCGATGCGCTGCCGCGGTTCCAGAAGGGGTGAACCGGGCATTCCCGGAAACGTCCTGAGCGCAGGCCGGGAACGCCACGCGGACGCGGCCCGTCCGGGCGGGCCGATTGCCTTTGCGGCAGCCTTTACACATGCCGTGCTTTACTATGCCTCGCAGGGTGTGATGATGAGGAATCCGCCGCAAGGCGATCACCCGAGGAGACCCGTCATGAAAGCCCTCACGCTTGCCTGCGCCCTGGCGCTCGGTTTGGCCGCGGCCGCGCCGGCCGTCCTCGCCCACCCCGGCGGCACTGCCGCGGTCTCGGCAACGGCCGCCGCGCCGGCCGCGCCGAAACTGCACGAAGCGATGCGTTCCCTCTGGCACGGCCACATCGTGGCCACCCGCGACTACGCGCTGGCCGTGCACAAGGGTGACAAGACCGGCGCCGCCAAAGCGGCCGACGCGGTCGTCAGCGACGCCAGACAGATCGCGGACGCCGTGGCGGGCTTCTACGGCAAGCCCGCGGGCGAGCAGATGCTGAACCTGCTGGCCGGACACTGGGGCGGCGTCAAGGCGCTGACCGATTCGACGCATGCGGGCGACAAGGCCGGCGAGGAGAGGGCCATGCATGACCTGAGCGGCAACGCCACCGCCATCGCGAAGTTCCTGGCGGGCGCCAATCCGAACTGGACCGAAGGCACGCTGCAGGGCGCGCTGATGATGCACGTCAACGATCACAAGACCCAGATCGACCAGATGATGTCGAACGCGCCCGCCGCCGAGCAGGCGAAATCCTGGGCCGAAATGCAGCGGCACATGGACACGATCGCCGACGTGCTGGCCGATGGCATCGCCAGGCAGTTTCCGGACAAGGTGCATTGACCGCATGCAACGCGCCAGCGTCCTGAAGCAACTCGGCGCCACCCGGCAGAAGCTGCTGCGCACGCTGCTGCTGTGCCCGCAGGGCGTGACCGTGGAGGACCTGTGCCGCGAACTCGGCGTCACCCACAACGCGGTCAGGCAACACCTGGCCGCGTTGTCGGCGCAGGGTTTCATCGCGCGCGGCGAAGCCAGACCCAGCGGCGGCCGGCCGCGCGCGTGTTTCGTGCTGACGGCGTCCGGGCGCGAACTGTTTCCGCGCAACTACGCATTGATCGCACGCGGGATGATCGAATACCTGTACGCGCACTCGGGAGCCGCCGCGGTGCAGGCGATGCTGACCGAGATGGGCGCGAAGCTGGGCGCCGCGGCTTCGGCGCGTCTCGCCGCAGCACGCGATCCCGACGAAGCCACCCGGCTGCTGGCCGAGCAACTCGATGCACTGGGCTACGAGGCGCAGACCGTCGAACGGGACGGTCACCTCGAGGCGGAAGCCTGGAACTGCGTGTTCCATTCGCTGGCGAAGGCGCATCCGGACATCTGTTATTTCGACATCGCCTTCATGGGTGCCGCCACCGGCCGGCCGGTGCAGCGCACCGCGTGCATGCTGCACGGGCACACCGCGTGCCGGTTCCGCATCGGAGCCGCCACGGCGAAAACCTCCAGTGCGGACTGACGATCAGGTCAATGCCTGCCGCAGGTCCGCGATCAGGTCTTCCACATCTTCCAGTCCCACCGACAGCCGCAGGAGGTTCTGCGGTGAAACCGGATGCGCGCCTTCGACCGAAGCGCGATGTTCGACCAGCGATTCGCAGCCGCCCAAGCTGGTGGCGTTGATGAAGAGCTTCAGATTGCCCGCCACGCGCAGCGCGGCTTCGCGCCCGCCGCGCACCTCGATGCTCAGCATGCCGCCGAAGTCGCGCATCTGGCGCGCGGCCACCGCATGGCCCGGATGGCTCTCCAATCCGGGATAGTTCACGCGCTCGATGGCCGGGTGCGCCGCGAGAAAATCCGCCAGCTTGCGCGCGTTGGCGCAGTGCATGCGCATGCGCGCCGGCAGCGAGCGGCAGCCGCGCAGGATCAGCCACGCGGAAAACGGCGCCAGCGTGGCGCCGGTGACATGCCGCCGATGCAGCACGCGCTCGAACCGTTCGTCCGCGCGCGCGAACACCAGCGCGCCGCCCAGCACGTCGCTGTGGCCGCCGAAATACTTCGTGGTGGAATGCATCACGACGTCGGCGCCCAATGCCAGCGGGCGTTGCAGCACGGGCGTTGCGAAGGTGTTGTCGCAGGCGAGCAACGCGCCGTGCTCGTGCGCGATCCGCGCCAGCGCCGCGATGTCGCAGATTTTCATGCGCGGGTTGGAAGGCGTTTCCGCCCACACCAGCGCAACGCCCCTGGCGCACGCCGCGCGCAGCGCTTCGGGCTCGCTCAAATCCACCGCGACGGTTTCGATGCCGCGCTCGGGCAGGAAATCCGTCGCCAGATTGCGCAGGCCGCTGTAGCAATCGTCCGGAATCACCACGCGCGAATGCGCCGGCAGTGATTCCAGCATGGCGCTGATCGCGGCCATGCCCGATGCGAAAGCCAGCGCGCGCTCGCCGCCTTCCAGCGCGGCCAACGCTTCCTGCAGGCGGCGCTGGGTCGGATGATCCTCGCGCTGATATTCCAGATCCTCGACGCGTTCGCCGGCCGGCCCGTGCCGGAACGTGGTCGAAAGATGGATGGGCGGCGCGACCGCGCCGGTTTGCGGATCGACTTCAGCGCCAGCGTGCACCGCCAGCGTGTCGAATTTCATGCCGAAGGTCGTATTCATGCGCGGGCCTCCTTGAACGCGGCGCGTGCGGCTTGCAGGGTGTCGGCGATGTCCTGCTCGCTGTGCGCGCTGGAGATGAATCCGGCTTCGAAGGCGCTCGGCGCGAAAAACACGCCGCGCTTCAACATGCCGTGGAAGAGGCGCTTGAACGCGGCGATGTCGCAGGCGGTCGCCTGCGCGAAGGTTTCGACCTTCTCCGCGCTGAAGAACAAACCGAACATCCCGCACACGCGGTTGCACGAGACCGGCACGCCCGCGTCATGCGCGCAGGCCTTCAGACCATCGGTGAGCAGGCGCGTCTTGCGGTCGAGCTCCTCGTGAAAACCCGGCTCGCGGATCAGCTCCAGCATTGCGAGGCCCGCGGCCATCGCCACCGGGTTGCCCGAAAGCGTGCCGGCCTGATAGATCGGCCCGCTGGGCGCGACCTGCTGCATCAGTTCGCGCCGGCCGCCGTAGGCGCCAACGGGCATGCCGCCGCCGATGATCTTGCCCAGCGTGGTGAGATCGGGCGTGATGCCGTACAACTGTTGCGCGCCGCCCGGCGCGACGCGAAAGCCCGTCATCACCTCGTCGAAGATCAGCAGCGCGCCGTGCTGCGTGCACAGTTCGCGCAGCGTTTGCAGAAAACCCTCGCGCGGCGGAATGCAATTCATGTTGCCGGCGACCGGCTCCACGATCACGCAGGCGATTTCATCACCGATGCGCGCGAACAGTTCGCGCGCGGCCTCGCTGTCGTTGTACGGCAGGGTCGAGGTCAGTTCGGCCAGCGCGCGCGGCACGCCGGGCGAATCGGGCGTGCCGAGGGTGAGCGCGCCGGAGCCGGCCTTCACCAAAAACGAATCGCCGTGGCCGTGGTAGCAGCCTTCGAACTTCACGATGCGCTCGCGGCCGGTGGCGCCGCGCGCCAGCCGCGCCGCGGACATCGTGGCCTCGGTGCCGGAGCTGACGAAGCGCAGCATTTCCAGCGACGGCATCAGTGCCCGCACGCTTTCCGCCAGCCGCACTTCCGCCTCGCAGGGCGTGCCGAACGACAGGCCGTCGCGCACCGCACGCCCGACCGCTTCGCGCACGCGCGAATGGTTGTGGCCCACGATCATCGGCCCCCACGAGCCGACGTAATCGATGTAGCGCTTGCCTTCGACATCCCACAGGTACGCGCCTTGCGCGCGCGCGCTGAAGAACGGTTCGCCGCCGACCGATTTGAAGGCGCGCACCGGCGAATCCACGCCGCCGGGAAGGAGCTGTTGCGCGCGCAGGAAGAGTTCGTGATTGGTCATGGTTCGTGTCGTGTGAAAAGTCCGGCGAAGGCGCTGGCGGCGGCACGGATGTCCGGCGCGCCGAACACCGCCGAGACCACGGCGAGGAAATCCGCGCCCGCTTCGACCAGCAACGCGCCATTGTCGATGGTGATGCCGCCGATCGCCACCAGCGGTTTGCCGAGCGCACGCGCCTGATGCAGCAATTCGGGCGTGGCGCGCCGCGCGTGCGGCTTGGTGGGCGAGGGAAAGAACGCGCCGAAGGCCAGATAATCGGCGCCCGCAGCGGCCGCGTCGCGCGCGCGTTGCAGCGAGTCGTAGCAGGAAACGCCGATGACGGCGTCCGGCCCCAGCACTTTGCGAGCTTGCGCGATGCCCGGATCGTCCTCGCCCAGATGCACGCCGGCCGCGCCGCTCTCACGCGCAAGTTCCACGTCGTCGTTGACGATCAGCGGCACGTCAAAGCGCGCGCGCAGCGCCGACAGCGCCGCGGCTTCTTGCAATCGCCGCGCATGATCGGCCGTCTTGTCGCGGTATTGCAGCAGCGCCGCGCCGCCTTGCAACGCGGCTTCCGCAGCGGCCAGCAGGTCGCCGCGCGGCCCATCGGTGATCGCATACAGGCCGTGCGGCGGCAGACGGCGTGGAAGGGGGGATGCGGGGGCCATCGTGTGATTCGATCCCGGTCAAGTCCGCGCTTTCATGCGGCGGCGCAACTTGCGACAATAAGGCACACTGTCGTCCCCGTCACCCGGTCCATGAGCGCTGCAGCCGAATCCGCCGTCACCTACCGCAAGTTCATGTGCGTGGTGTGCGGCTTCATTTACGACGAGGCGCTCGGTTTGCCCGAAGAGGGCATTGAACCCGGCACCCGCTGGGAAGACATTCCGGACACCTGGACCTGTCCGGATTGCGGCGTCACCAAGGACGACTTCGAGATGATCGAAGCGGGTTGACGCGCCTTGCCGCGCGGACCCCGGCCCTGCCTCGCTGGCGCGGCCCGGGTGCGTTCGATGCAGCCGGCCATTCGCCGCCATGCCGCTGCCTCATTTGCGCCATCGCGTTCGCACCTCGGTGTGCTTGGATGTCATAAGGAGGCCGAGGAGGGGTCGCGATGCGTGAATTCGTTCCATTCGAGGACGGCTGGTATGACCGCGAGCTGCCGGGTCCGCTGGTGCCGTGGCGGCCGGATCTGCGTTGCGTCCACACCGAGGACGGTATGTTTCACTGGGTCGGTGCGGGCACGCCAGAGAAGGTCAGCACGTCGCCGATGCGCACGCCCAGCTTCGCCGCGGTGCCGGCGTTGAGTTCCAGCACGTAACGGGCCGGCGCGGTGCTGGGATAGATCGGGCAGGGATCGGCCTTGCAGGGCGGCACGTCGTGCAGCAGCGTGACGAGACGGCGGTTGCTGTCGAAGAACAGCATGTCCAGGGGAATCAGCGTGTTCTTCATCCAGAACGTGCGGATTTCCGAGTCCGGAAACACGAACAGCATGCCGTGATCGGCCGGCATCGAAGTGCGGTCCATCAAACCATGCTCGCGGCTGGCGTCGTCCGCCGCCACCTCGATGCTGAAGCGATGGCCGCGCAACTCGGCCGTCGCCGGGGCGGTCCGGGCGACGCCGCCTGCGCCGGCCGTGCCGAGCAGGGCGAGGAAGGTCATACAGGCAAGCACCGGCGCGCGCATGGATCGGACCGTGGGATGGCGGGAACCGCAGTGTAGCGCGGCCGACGGCTGCCCACTTCCCCCGGCATGTACGTCGCGCTATCCTAATTGACCCGCACGGCGGAACGCCGGACGGGAACGTGGCGGATCGACCGCCGATGGCCGTTGACAGGCATCGGGGAAACGCTACAATAGGCGGCTCGCTCGACGAAACGTGGGGCGATGCGCCGGCGGATGGCCGGCGCGACGCGATGTTCCTTGACAGTGTGCACAGGTGACTTGTGTGGGCGCCTTGCGGATGGATGAAAGTTCATCGATGCAAGACGTCCAAACCTTTGAACCTTAGTGATTCAGCGATGAATCGCAGTTCGGGTTCGGACCTTCAATGAAACATGACGATCGCAAGATCGTCGAAACCTTCAAGTGAAGAGTTTGATCCTGGCTCAGATTGAACGCTGGCGGCATGCCTAACACATGCAAGTCGAACGGCAGCATGAGGTGTAGCAATACA